>DATJUM010000219.1:0-7522 GCA_035502355.1 Rhizomicrobium sp.
AGTCCCGCCGCTCGGCGGCGGCCAGGACGATACGCCGGATATACAAAACGCGATTGATTCCTGCCCGGACGGCGAAGTCGTGTCGCTCATATCGGGCAGCTACACGATCGCCGAAGGCAATTACTTGCTGATAGACAGGGATGTCACGCTGCGCGGCGCCGGCCCCGGCGCGACAATATTGACCCGCACCGGCGGGGCGAAACTCGGCAGCGACCAACCGGGAAAAAATCCGTCCCCATTGATCATTCTTGGTCCCGAGCGCTGGAACAACACGACCACTGCGACGCTGCTGACCGCCGACGTGAAACATGGCGAAACGAGCGTGCAGGTCGCGAGCACGCAGGGTTTTTCCGTCGGCCAGATCGTCCTCCTCGACGAAGCGTCGGGCGCGCACTGGCAGCCCGATGTCGAAGGGCTGGGCGAGATCTGGGCGGCGCCGGACTATCGCGTCGTGTGGCAGAAGCACAAGCCATGGCAGCAATACATCGACGATTTCGGCAAGAACCAATATCCGTACCAGCAGGGCACGGCCGGTTGCTGGTTCTCCAATTGCGACCGCCCCACGGCCGAAATGCACCGGATCGCATCCATATCGGGAAACACGATCACATTCGATTCGCCGGCGACGATTTCCTATCGGACGAGCCACAAGGCCCAGCTCTATTACTTTGAGACTCCGCTCACCGAAGAAGCGGGCCTCGAAGAGCTGACGGTCGAGCATGGCGACGACGACAATATCGATTTCACCTGGTGCGCCTATTGCTGGGCCTACAATGTCGAGAGCACGCTGTGGCTCGGCGCGGGCTTCGGCGTTTCGGATTCCTTCCGCGTCGAGCTGAACGAGTTCTACGTCCACAAGCCCGTATGGCCGGTTCCCGGCGGCGGTGGCTACAATATCAGCCTCGAAAACGCCTCGTCGGAGATACTGATCTGGAACGGAATTTCCGTCCTCGCCAACAAGGTGATGGTGGGGCGTTCGGCCGGCGCCGGCTCCGTCACCGCCTACAATTACATGGACATGGGTTTCGATGGCGGCACGGACGCCTGGCAGGAGATCGGCCTCAACAACAGCCACATGACGGGATCGCATCACATGCTGTTCGAGGGCAATCAGTCGTTCAACATCGACAGCGACGAAACCCACGGCAACGCCATCTACAACACTTTCTTCCGCAACTACACGACCGGCTTCCGGGCGAAATTCACCGATTATCTGGACGGGACCGTGGTCGACGACATCAAGCAGCAAAGCACCAACGGGCCGCTCCGCACCGCGGGCCCGCACGCCTATTCCTACTGGAACAATCTGGTCGGCAACGTCTTCGGCGTGCCGGAAAAGATGAAAGGCTTCATCTATGGCGATCAGGTGCTGTCGGACGGAGACTGGCCGCCGCAGATTCTCATGATGGGCTGGGATGACGAGCCCGATTACGTTTACGACGCGCAGGTGCTCAGCAACAATCTTGTCGACGGCAATTACGATTACCGGACGCACAAGGTGCATTGGGCGCAGAGCGACACCAAACATACGCTGCCCAATTCGCTGTTCCTGAAAAGCGCGCCGGCCTTCTTCGCCGGCTATTCCTGGCCCTGGGTCGATCCCACCGGCTCGACCAAGCTCGCCACGTTGCCCGCCAAGGCCCGCTACGACGCGGGGACGCCTTTCAAGCAGCCTTGAGCAGTTCGGCAAAGCACCTGCGGAGTTATTTCAATCGGGCCTTAACATGCGGGGTCAGCGCTGCCAATCGCTTGCAGACGATTCCGGAATTAATTAGAAAGTCCCCGATGTGGAACTCGGCGAGAGGCACTCGCAAAGGCGGCCCGTGAGACGCAATATTTCGCCGACCCGTTCGAGCCGGGGCCTTCGCGCACGCAATGGGTCGAGCAAATAACCTGAGGCCCGGCCGCAAGACGAACGGCCGCAAGCCGCTCGCCCGCGCGGAGCTGCCGGTCGATACGGCCGAGCTCGCCCGCTTTCTCATCGGCAAGCTGCTGGTTCGCGATTTGCCGGACGGAATCGTCACCGGCCGCATCGTCGAGACCGAGGCCTATGTCGTCGGCGACGAAGCGGGGCATGCTTTCCGCGGAATGACGCCGCGCAATCGCTCGCTGTTTCTCGAACGCGGGCATGCCTATGTCTATCTCGCCTACGGTGTCGCCTGGATGCTGAATGTCTCGAGCGAAGTGCCCGGAGCCGGAGCCGGCGTCCTCATCCGGGCGCTCGATCCGCTCGAAGGCATTGCGATCATGGAGCGCAATCGCGGCACGCAGCGCCTTCGCGACCTGGCGCGCGGACCGGGACGGCTCGCGCAAGCGCTCAACATCGACCGCCGGCTGGATGGCCTCGATCTTTGCCGGAAAGGCCCGCTCTGGCTCGCGCACGACGCCGGCGAAACCGGCGAAATCGCCCACAGCACGAGGATCGGCATCACGCGCGACGCCGACCGCCTGCTGCGATTCTATCTCCGGGGCAGCCCTTTCGTCAGCGGGCCCGGATCGCTCAATACCGGCTGATGCCCCGCGCCAGATCAGTCGATCTTGAGGTAGACGTTTTGGAAGAAATGCACCTCATAGCCCTCGGTCTTGTACTGTTGTTCGCCCGTGAATGAATCCGAGCTCGCATCGTGATTTGTCACCTTGTAGTGAGGACCATAATATTTTATGCGACCTTTGCCGGTTGGACATTTTGCTTCAACCGTTTCGGGCCTGACCTTTCCGTTCATCGGCTTCGAGTAGGTCTGCTTTACCGTCGGCTGCACGCACTTGCCGGACTTGTTCACGGAATAAGGTGCGAATGCATAGAGAAGACCGGAGAAATCACTGCTGATCGTGCCGGTGAGGGTGACAGTAGTGGTGATGGTCGATGCATTGTGCGCGATACGGTCCGCCATGTTGGTCTTGAAATGGACCACGCCCGTATCCAGCCTTACCGGAGTCTCGAAGATGGCGGACATGTGAATGTTGGGCGGTGCTGCCAGCGCCGCAGCCGTGGAAATGGCGCAGACGGACGCGCCGGCAAGCATCGTGGTGAGAAGTGCTCTGGTCTTCATCTTATTCCCGCGTGAAAGCTTTCGCGGGGAGCAATTTCCCCGTTGCCAGATTATAATTCTCCCAAACATGAATTGCCCGGTCAACGCCCGGGGCAGGGACGGCATTCGGCCAATGGCGGCGCTCTCCGGCGCAGTCACGGCATCCGGCGCAGGCGGGGTATCAATCGACACAATTCGGGTGTCTAATCACCGGCGAAGGGGCGCTCTATCGGGACTGGAACCGCCAATGAGCAGCGTAGATGTCGAACAGAAGAGCTATGAGATGCCCCCGCGGGAGGGGATCACCATCGCACATTTTCTCACGGTCGCCGATATGGAGCGATCAGCGCGATTTTACGAAAAGGTCTTCGACGGTCGCATTCTGAGCCGGGGCGATGCCGAGGGCGCACCTGTCTATATTCGGATCGCGAATACCTGGCTCCTCCTGAATGTCGGCGGCGGGCCGACGCCCGACAAGCCGACGGTCACGCTGAGCGTGCCCCCCGATCCCGACAGGATCAGCAGTTTCATGAACATCCGCGTCGCGGACATCCAGGCCTGCTACAAATTATGGAAGAGCCGGGGCGCCGAGTTCATCACCGAGCCGAAGGACAAATACGGCGAGACGCGCTGTTACATCCGCGACCCCGACGGTTATATAATCGAGGTCGGACAGAGCAAGCCGGACTTCACCTACGGCTGAACCGCACGAGGCAAGGCGTCGCGCTGGCTGCCTGAGCCCGGGGAAAGGTGGCGACTCGATGAGCGGTATCGACGATGGGATCCTTCTCGCGGCGCGTGTTTTTCTCGCGGCGCTGTTTCTGGTCTTCGGCTGGCGAAAGCTCACGGACTTTCCGGGCACGGTACGTCAAATGGCGCGGGACGGCCTTCCAATGCCGGCAGCGGCCGCGGCCGTCGCGACTTTCATGGAGCTTCCGGTTGCGTTTGCGGTCGCGATCGGCGCGTTCACGCGCCCTTCGGCGCTGCTCATGGCATTGTACACGCTGGGGACCTCGCTTGCCGAGCATCGCTTTTGGGCAACGACGGGTCCGGAGCAGCTCGACAGGATGGAGGCATTCTTCAAGAATCTCGGCATCATGGGCGGCTTCCTGCTGTTGTACATTTCCGGCCCGGGCAGATATTCGATCGACATGGCGTCTGGTCTTGCCGCGCCATGATTTGCGTGCGGAAGTGACATCGAAGGGGATGAACCATGATCCATCTGCTCTTCGCCGGTTTCGGCTGGACCGATATCGCGGTCACCGTGAACCGGATCGCGATCGGGGCATTCTTCATGCTGTCGGGATTTCACAAACTGTTCAACGCGGATCGTCATCGCATGATCGTCGATGAACTCAAAACGCTCGGCGTTCCGGCGATCGGCTTCAATCAATGGTGGGTGCCGCTGGTCGAGTTCAGTGCCGGCGGCGCCGTTCTTATCGGGCTGCTCGCGCCGCTCGCCGCGCTCGGCCTGCTTGTCATCATCCTGATCGCGATCGCCACATCCGGCCACGAGCGGATGAAACTCTACAAGCCGATCGATGAAGCAGACCGTCTCGACGATTTTCTCTATTTGCCGGAAGTCCTCTATGCCTTCCTGCTGATCATGGTCGTCTCGGCCGGCGCCGGGCCTTATAGCATCGATGCCCTGATCCTGAATTTCATGAACAAACACGTCGCGTAGGCACCGGAGGAATAGTTTCACCGCAGAGACGCAAAGGCGCAGAGAAAAAAGGCGCGCCATTGGCGCGCAACTCTTCGCGTGTTTCGAGCGCGGGGCCTGAAAACAAATCACATAGCTTCTGCGCCTTTGCGTCTCTGCGGTTCAAAACATTCTGTGCCTGTACGGGCGAAGACTATTCCGCCGGCGGCTCCCACAGCTCGACCCGATTGCCTTCGGGATCGTGGATGCGGGCGAAGCGTCCGGTCTCGGGAGCGTCCCAGGCGGGGTTTGTCTCGACTTCGATGTCGGCCTGCCGCAGCCTGGTTAGAAGCTCATCCAGGTCCGTGACGCGGAGGTTGAGCATCCATTGCTTCTCGTCCGGCCAGTAATCGGTGTCGGCGGCGAACGGCATGAACATCGTCGGACCGGCCGCCTGTTCCCACGGCGTGTAGCCCTCCCCACCCACCCCGAGATTTTCCCGATACCATTGACGCAATGCGTCAGGATCCCTGGCGCGGAAAAAAATGCCGCCAATGCCGGTCACAGCCATGATGTCCTCCTCGAAAGTCTTGCTGGCGTTTTACGCGCCGGCCCGGGCGCGCGCGGACATGAAGCGACTGTTGCAAAGCAATCCCGCCGAGACCAGCGAGACGATCACGCCCACCGGGAAGATCTCGGCGAAGGTCATCGGCCAGCGATAAAGCGGGTTGGCGTATTGTATCTTGAACTGCTCCATCTCGGCCTTGAACCGTGCCAGCGCCGCGCCGGAGACGCCCTTCGCCTCCTCTTGGGCGATCATCGCCCTTGCATAGGCGGCGGCGAAATCGGCATGGGCAATGGCACAGGAGACTTCCCACGCGATGACATAGATCACACCGGCGACGAAGCTGATGCCCAGGCCGAGAGCCAGCGCCGGCCAGAACCTGATTACCCCGCCAAGGTCTTCGTCGCGGTGGCGCTTGATGGCGAGGAATATCGCACTGAGCGCGATCAGCATGATCAGATAGCCGATCAGCATGCCGTACTGCATCATCGTCCGGCCGCTCATGGTGAGCGTCAGGATCGACAGCGGCACGCCGACGACCACGCCTGCAATCGCGCCGTAAATGAGAATGTATCGAAGCATTTCAGCCCTGCCCCATGCTCGGCTAGCGGCCCGATCAAGCCAGCGTCAGCCGCGGAAATCCATCACCCAAACGGGCGATTCCGCAAGAATACTCCGTTCGCGCGGCGTATCAGGCGATGATCCCGAGTTCCCGTGCCCGATTGACGGCGTCGGTCCGTCTCGCCGCGCCCAGTTTCTCATAGAGGCGGGCAATGTGGGTCTTGACCGTGTTGGGCGAGACTTCGAGCCGGCGCGCGATCTCCTTGTTGGAGCGGCCGGCCGCCAGCTCCTGCAGCACCACAAGCTCGCGCGGGCTGATGCCAAGCGAAGTGACCGCCTGCGGATTGCCGTCGAACGGCGACGCTTTGGGAACGGCGAACACCCGCATGCCGATGAAGACTCCCAGCGCCAGGAACCCCGCGGCGATCAGGGCGGTGTAAATCTCGCCCGGCCGCGACCAGGCGAGCCGGTCATAGTCGAGCCACTGCAGCGCCAGCGCACCTGTCGCCAGCGCCGCGCCATAGATCGCGACCCGTTTCCACATTCCCCGATTCATGGGCCGCGAGCCTAGCGCCATTCGCCGGCGGCGTGGGCCGCCAAACCGTCGACTACTTCCTCAACAGCCTGCTAGCGCGGCAGGGACGGCGTCACGATGAAATTCGTCGTACGGCCGACCGGCCCGGCCTCGCCATTGGCGCCGCTTTGAAACAGCAGCACCTCATAGTCATGGTTCGGCTTCAGCTCCGAGGCATAGGCTTCGGTCTGGCCGCATTCGGGTGCGCCCGGACCGCCGCCGGGTGTCTTAAGCCAGAAGCCGATCAGATCGGCGTCGTGCTTGGTCATATATTTCGGCTGCGTCCCGGCGGGTGACACCCCCAATCCAGCCCGTTGCCGGTGCTTATCACGCGCACATGACGCATCGATGATGCTCCGATTCCAGCCGCGCCCGATCGGGAATTCGGCGCGGAATTCCGGCGGCAGGCGGTGCATTTCCGGCCCGCAATTCCAATAGCTTCACACAGCTATTTTGGCGTGGGCCTTTTGGCTGCACTTCTCAATATGTCTTCCATCTCGTGGATGAGCATCTGCCCGGCTTCGGTCTCGCCGGTCTTGTCCTCCGGGTCCGCTTCGAACAGCGCCCGCATTCTGTCCGACAGCGCCCTGAGCGTCGCGTAGCGCTCTTCGCCGAGCTCCTTGCGGACGACGAGCAGGGCCTCGTTCAGGGAAAAGAATGTTGTATCAATACTCTGCTGCGGAAAATAGCCAGTCTTGTCTTTGAAAGTTGGTGATGAAAGCGTCATGAAGGCAATCAGATCGAGAAGTTCGCTGATATCTTGTGGAACATAGGGCTTAAATTGCATGGTCAGTCTCCTTCCCGGCGCCAGATGATGTAGGAGCTACTGTGTCCCAACTGGTTAGGTCGCACAATCACCACGCCGGCCGGCCTGAAGTCGGCACTGAAGAACCCTCTGATTTGCGAGTCGGAGGGCATTTTTTCAGTTAGTGAAATGTCAAACGCGAGGTTGCCGACACGGTCGTCGGGGATTCGGTAAACCGTGGGCGTATCGGAAGTATTATAAGCTCTACTGTTGACCCGGATGACGGATTCCGTGTCTGTTGATAATCCAAGACTGCCATAGAATTGGCGAAGTTGTTGACGAACGGAGTTGTCCACATAAGTCCCGATGGCCGCTTCCCGCGATATCGTGACCTTCAGCTTTCCCG
>DATJUM010000220.1:0-4757 GCA_035502355.1 Rhizomicrobium sp.
GGAATGAAGATTTCGGGCGGACTGGCGCTGATAGGCACGGTGGTGGCCGAATTCGTGGCTGGCTCAGGGACGGGAACCGGGTTGGCCTGGCGCATTATCGAATCTTCGAACCGGCTGAACATTCCACGGATGTTCGCCGCCCTGCTTCTGCTATCGGCGCTTGGCGTCATCATCTTCTTCGGCTTATCGGCGGTGGAAAGATCGCTGCTGCGCAGATGGCACGAAAGTGCGATTGGCCGGGAGAACTGACGCATGGCTCGGGGCTTGCCGCGGACCGTCTCGATGCGGACCCGCGACGGCGTGCGGCTCGATGCCGATCTCTATAGTGCCGAAGGCGAAGGCCCATTTCCCGTTCTGCTCATGCGCCAACCTTATGGCCGGCGCATCGCTTCCACTATTTGCTACGCCCATCCGTGGTGGTACGCCGATCAGGGATACATCGTTGTAATCCAAGATGTGCGGGGCCGTGGCACGTCTCAGGGCGCATTTCGCCCGTTCGCCGACGACGTCGCGGACGGTGAAGACTCGATCGCTTGGGCGTCCGCGTTGGCAAATTCGTCCGGCGTTGTCGGCATGTATGGTTTTTCCTATCAAGGCACGAACCAATTGCTTGCGGCATCGTCCTGTCCACCGGCGCTCAAGGCGGTGGCGCCGGCGATGATTGGCTGGGACATCGGCGCCGACTGGGCTTATGAAAACGGTGCATTCTGTCTCGCCGCGGGGCTCGGCTGGGCGACGCAGATCGGTGCGGAGACGGCGCGGCTTGCGGGCGACAAAGAGGCCTTTGATGCATTCTTTCGCGCTTCGCGCGGCGGCACCCCGTTTCTTTCGCCGGTCGCGGCAAGGCCGGATTACGTCGAGCATTTCGCGCACCGCACTCATTACCAAGCTTGGCTCGACAATTCGCCCGACGCCCCCTACTGGCGCGACCTATCGCCGGCTTACCGCGCGTCGACCGCAACAGTGCCGATGCTGTTTGTCGGCGGTTGGTACGATTCGCACTTGCCCGGCACCATTGCCGCATTCAAACATTTTGCTGCAACCTGGCCCGCGCAGACGCGCATCACGATTGGTCCATGGACGCATTTTCCCTGGACGCGAAAAGTCGGCGAACATGACTTTGGACCCGAGGCCGTAAGCACTATCGATCAGCTGCAGGTTCGATGGTTTGATCATTGGCTCAAGGGAAAGGATAGTGGGCTAATGACGGAGGCGCCTGTCAGGCTCTTCGATCTGGGAAGAAACACGTGGCGAGAATTTCCTTCTTGGCCTGCAAAATCGACGACCTTTTATTTGGTCGGGGGCGGCCGCGCATCGGTCGATGAGAGCGACGGTAAACTCGATACCGATCCGCCGACACGGCAAGGAACAGATTTCATCGTGCATGATCCGTGGCGGCCAGTCCCCGCCGTCGGCGGCGCCTACGGCACACCGCATGGGCCTGCCGATCGTTCAGCGATTGATTCACGTCCCGATGTCCTCACTTTTACGAGCGAGGCTGTGCTTAACGGGATGACGCTGGCCGGCGACGTGACTGCGGAACTCTGGCTCACGGCCGATGCGCCGAGCTTCGATGTGAGCTGCGTTTTGTCACGCGTGGACACGGATGGCAGAGCGATGCCGCTCGCCCAAGGCTATCGCTTGGTAGAATCGGGAACCAGCCTTGCAGCGCCGATTGCGATCCCACTTCGCGCCACCTGCGCCGCCATCAAGCGGCACGAGCGCTTAAGACTTTCGATTGCCGGCGCCTGTTTCCCGGCCTATCCGGTTAATCCCGGAACCGGCAAAAACCCCGCTTCAGCACCGGCTTCAGAGGCGCGGACCATCACACTTGGCGTGAAGCACGGCCGCCAGCATGCCTCACGCCTGCATGTCGGTATCAACTAAGAGGCCATTTTTGTCAGCCACGTTACCTTTTCTGAATGCCGGCCTGTTTGTCCGTGGCAACTATCGCCTCGTCAATGCGACCGTCCCGGCATGTCTCATCAGCCGCAGAGATGGTGGCGATCCCGAATCAGACGCGCTCATGCAAGCCGCGCTGACGATTTCCGATGGAAAAATTCGGCAGCTTTGCCTGGCAGACAAGGCTGGCAAAGTGACGGACAACGGATTACCGATGATCGACCTCGATGGCGGCATGGTCTGGCCTACATGTGCCGATCTGCACACGCATCTCGACAAAGGGCAGATCTGGTTTCGCGCGCCAAACCCCAGTGGTAACTGGCAGGATGCGCTTGCAATAGTCGGCCAAGATCGCGAAGCCAACTGGACCACCCAGGATGTCGCCGCGCGCATGGATTTCTCACTGCGCTGCGCGTTTGCCCACGGTAGCGGCGCCGTTCGCACGCATATCGATTCAATGGCTCCGCAGTGCGATATTAGCTGGCCGGTATTTGCGCGGATGCGGGATCACTGGGGCGGGCGCATGGCTTTGCAAGGCGTTTCCTTGGCCATGCTCGATTATTACGCCGGCGAACACGGGAACCGGCTCGCCGATCTCGTCGCCGATCATGGCGGTATTCTCGGTGCGGTGGTTATCAACGATCCTGACCCAGGTCCGGCCCTCGCCCGTCTGTTCACGCTGGCGCGTGACCGCAATCTGGATCTCGATTTTCATGCCGACGAGACGGATAATCCAAACTCTAATGGGCTCGAGGCTATCGCCGACGCGACGATCCGTTTCGGCTGGCAGGGCCGAGTCACTGTGGGGCATTGCTGCAGCTTGGCGTACCGACCCGAGCGCGAAGTAGAGCATACGATCGCGCGCGTTGCCGCCGCAGGGATCACCGTAGTTTCTCTGCCGATGTGCAACATGTATTTGCAAGATCGCAAATTGCCCGGACGCACACCACGTTGGCGGGGGGTAACGCTGATGAAGGAACTGGCGGCCGCCGGCGTTCCAGTCGCCGTGGGAAGCGACAATACGCGCGATCCATTTTACGCTTACGGCGACCTTGATCCAGTCGAGGTCTTCGCGCAGGCGGTCCGCATTGCACACCTGGATAGCCCGCTTGGCGGATGGGTGCGGGCAGTAACCGCGACGCCGACAAGTGTCATGGGCACTGACGTCGGCGGAACGTTGGAACAAGGACGAAGCGCCGACTTGATCCTGTTCCAAGCGAGATCCTGGTGGGAGCTACTGTCGCGTCCAGGCGGTCAGCGCGTTGTCATCCGCCGCGGCCGCCCATTGACAGATCGTCCGCCGGATTATCGCGAGTTGGACTCGCTACGCCAGTGAATAAAATCCAGCACCGCAGACAAATTATGCAAATACTCCGGGTTTTACCTGAGCGGTCGATGGCCTCGTAATTGCATCAATTGAAAAAAACCAGAGCGCGCACACGCTGAAGGGCGAAACGGCAGGGGGCCCCGGCGAGCCAAACGTCATCAGAATATGGCGCGGCCAAACCTTGCGCTGTGCCCCCAGAGGTCCCCGACCCCAGGGCCGCGGCCCTGGGTCAAGGCATCGTCGTGGCGGCCAGGGAAAGCGAGTATCTCGGCTGTGAAATCCTCCAGCCACGGGACGTTCTTGGGAAGCCGGACCGAACCGTCGCTGCGGCGGACGTCTCTTATATTAGCTGTAAATAATCCAAGATGGGCTTAAGCTCGCATCTTCATTGGCTGGGGAAGCCATTGGCAGCTCTGCCGGAATCCGGATTCACGCTGATAACCGCCACTTCGCGGAAGTTATTTCAGAAACCCAAGTTTTCATAATCGACGCTGAGGTCCGCGAATAACTTGCAGGGATCAATCCGAAAGGCCTAGGCGGCGCGATACCGTATAGTAACGTCGCTGAAACCGTCTCCCGTTCTATCGAACCGAGATGGTGGGCGTACCCCGATTTGGGTCAAAGCTCCAAACCACGCAGCATAAAATCGGCCAGACCGTCTACCAGTTCTTCTTGCGAGATTCGTTGGGGCAACGCCCAACGTCGCAGCGCGACCATGGTCGGCAAGAATGTCACGATATTCGCAAGTAAACGAAGATCGCGCGGCTTGCGTCGACGACTTCGATTTGCCTCCATCAACAACTGCTCGAACGCCGTGATGAACTCATCGACCCGAGCCAGAATGACGCGCAGAGAGCGGTGATCGAGATTGTGGCTTTCATGATAGAGTAACAGGATCGTCGCCTGCCGCTCGATCATCACGCTGACGATCCCGCGCAACGCCGCGCTGAGCCGCTCGGTCGCATCGCCGTTGGCGGAGAGCGCCCGCCGCACCCGTTCCTGATACTCGGTGACCACTCGGTCGCATACCAAAAAGAGAATGTCCTCTTTGCTGCGTACATAATTGTAGATGGTACCTTGGGTCAGGCGCGCGGCGCGGCCAATGTCGCGGACGGTTGTCTGATGAAAGCCCTTTTCGCCGAAAACCTTAATGGCAGCGCGAATGAGCTGTTCGCGTCGATCGCGGACGCGGTCGGCATCCTTTGTCGTGGTCTTCACTTCGCGGTGCGCGCGCAACCCGCCCGGCGGTTTGTTTTTCCTTGCGCGTCGAACCGCCGACGCGGTCTCTGGAGCGAATGTCACAGCGAAGTCTCCCATCAAGGCTCAGCTTGTCTATGCCATAACTAGCGCCAGAAATCTCCTTGACTTTGTTATTTCACGCCAAATAAACTGAGCGCTCAGTCAGAATTTTCGCATAACAAAGCGAAAGATGGGAGGGGAACATGCTGGGCGCAAACAAGCTTTTTTTGGCAGTTGCGACGGGGCTTGTATTGGCAGCGGCGCCGGGTGCGGCGCACGCGGCCGAGCA
>DATJUM010000221.1:0-3820 GCA_035502355.1 Rhizomicrobium sp.
GAACACATCCCGGAACATGAAAATGCCGCCGTGCACTCCGCCAATCTCCAGGTCGGACTTTCGATAAAGCGAGCTGTGCAAAGCCGCAATCTTTCCGCCGATCGGGGGAGTGCCGGCACCAGCAAGGGTATGGCCCACGTATCCCAGACGTTTCATAACCTTGGCGATGACATGAAGCGATCGCTGCTTCGGAGCAAGTCCTTCCCTGAAGGCTTCTTCGTCCGCTTCAAAGACAAAATTCAAAATTTCTTTGTCAGATGCGTCATTCACATCAATCATCATGAACGAACATGGCGGAATGATAGAAAGTAATATTTACCTCGTGGCCCGGATGGAGTGAAGAGAAATCCGTCAATTGCCCGCATCGGAGACGACGTTCCCGGATTACGTTGCGCTCCATCCGCACTCCTTGCCGCTCATCGTCAGCCTCTAGAAGGGGATTTCATCCTCTTGGTTTTTGTCCGAGCCCTCCGCATCGGGAGCGTGTTCGACGATAAAGCGCGCGCGCTGCAGAAGCTCGTCGAAAGTGATGATTTCTGGGCGCCACGAATTCCGGCGATACAGCTCGAACGACTTGAACTTCGGCACGTTCACGCCGCGGTCGGTCCGGAACTGATCAAGCGAGCCGACGACGAGACAGGACCGCGGTTCGATATTGAACAGCTCCTCGCCTGTCGGCTCGCCGAAGTTGTCGCTCGGCATAAGCTTCTGACCGAGGGAATGGATCGCGGACTGCACAGTGGTCAGCACCTGCGAGATGCCGCCGGCTAGTTCGGATGACGGCGGCCACACGCCAGGACGGTATTGCGTAGCGCCGAGCAAGGGCGTGTCGTGGCGCTTGATCTCAACAAAGCATAAGGAGCTGATGATGCCGCGCGTTTTCATGAGCGCGTCGGAGCGCTTCCCGGCGCCGCCAAGGTCGCGGCCGCGGACGATCTGTTCCAGCTTCTTGTCGTCGAGCCTGGACAAGAACTGGTAGGACAACCCGTAACCAAAAATCCACGTGTTGTCCTCGAAGAACTGCTGCCACAAGTCCTCCGGCCGACAGCGAAGCCGCTGCCGCTCGCTCTCGAACAGATCCGGATCAGTCAGCAAGGCCTCAAACCGTTGCAATTGCTTGCGCCGATAGCCGACCGCCACAAGATCGCGGCTAAGATCTTCCTGTTGCGCGAGCTGGGTTAACAGCTCAGGGTTCTTGGCGAAGATACGCCGGGCTTGGCCTTGGTCGAGCATGATGTCCCGCAAGACCTCGTCCGGCAGGTGAATTTTCGACGCGCCGTCGATCGGCGCGGTCTTAACTCCCGCTATAAACTGAATGAGGGCATCGATCTCGCTGCCCACCAGAGAGAAATACTGCTTGTCGAGCGGTCCGGTCTTGCTGCTGTAGCGCTGGATCGTCAGCGTCTTGATCGAGCGCTCGTCTTCGAGAAAGGTCGCCTTGATCTCGAAGCGGCTCGCGGGCGTATGGCGAAGAACGATCTCGTCCTTGACTGTTGCGAATTTCAGGCCGTCCTGGCCTTGCATAACGTGCGACGCGATCCGCAGCTTCTGCCCCGTGAGCGCGTCCGTGATCCGCTTGCTGATGATGGCCTTGTCGGTCCGACGGCTGAAGAAGATGTCACGCGCTTCAGTCTCATCCATCTGTAACCCCTGTGCGAATCTGTACTCGACCCCCGATAGTATCTGTTCCACGCCAATGTCGGGCCGCCGCTGCCGCTGTCCCGATTTGCCACCGATCAGGCGGCCTGGTTGTATTCGGCGAGCACCCCTTCGAGCTTCTTCAACTTTTCCTTTTCCATGAACTTCCCGTGGGATTTCACGAGGGGCGGCAGGTACTTGGTCGCGCACAGGCTGGCGTGGCAGACCTGCCCGTTGTCGGTCGAGACGTTTAGGAGTTCGACCACCTGCTTTGGGTTGGCTTTTCCGATGTAAGGAAGGATAAGCTCGAAGTTGGCCTCGGCACCACGGTAGTTAGTGGATTTGCCGATCTTCGCGACCAACTTGTCGATTACAAAAGACACGTCGTGCTTGGCGACACCGGGCAGGAGATCGGTGTACTTCGGCGCGGCAGGGTCGATCTTGGTCGACTGAATGTGGGCTATAAAGCCCTGCGGGATGGAGCCGTCGATCGACAGCGGGATGATCGTCATCTTCCGGAATGCCGCGATTCCTGACTCTTGCTTGCACCAGATGGAGTTATAGTAGTTGGCGCTGAGGATCGGCACGAACAGGTCGGCCGCGTCGATTTCCCTTAGGATTTCGAGGCGCCACTCGCCAGATACCTCGATGTGCTCGTGCGCCATGAAGGCGGTGCAGTCGAACTCCTGTATGATGGCGGCGACGCGGGCAGCAATCTCCTTATCCGCCGTCTGATAGCTCATGAACGCGCGCATGGGCTTAAACCCCCCGTTGTAGTTCGAAAAATGTATGTACGATTTCGAGGTATAAAAGACCCGTTTCCACGGAAATGTTGTTGGGAAGCTGATTGAGGTTCGGCTGAGAAGGCCGAAAACGGCATTACGGCGCGGCTGCGCCAACATCCGCAGCCCGGATGGCCGCTATATCCGGGGGCCTGTGCTCCTGCGAGCGACTTGCTGGCCGCAATAGCCGCTACATCTGCGAACCAGGCCTACCCCGGTAACCACCGCCGCGGCGTCTCGCGCTTGTCGTCGTAGGCCGCTTCGAACACCGGCTCGGCGAGCGTGGACTGGATGCGCAGCGTGGTTTTGCCGCTGTTGGAGAAGCCGTGCTTCCTCCCGGCCGGCACGGCGACGAGCTGGCCTGCGGTGAGTGTGACGCGCTCTTCGCCGATCCACACCTGCGCCTCTCCTTCGAAGACGCGCAGGATTTCCTCGACCGCGTGCAGGTGCGTGGGCGCGCCAAAGCCCGGATCGCACCATTGCTCGAAGATACAAAGCTGCGTCGCGCCGTTGCGCGCCGAGACGTACATCTGCGTCATGACGCCCGGCCGCCATTCTTCCTTCGGCTGGCGATTGAGATCGATGATTTGCACGTGGTTCTCCCGGTTCGATTGCTTGGGCAAATTGTCTTTATTCCGCGGTCCGGCTTGGCACCTCCCTCTCCCCGCTTGCGGGGAGAGGGGTGGGGTGAGGGGGCGCCGCCGCTGACGCTGCCGCGAAGATTGTTTCCCAAACGCCTTCGATATTTCCCAGTACCTCGTTATTCCAGAACCGCAGGACTCGGAAGCGATGTTCGACGAGCCATTGATCGCGGACGGCGTCGCGTCTGCTCTCGGCATGCTGGCCGCCATCGACCTCGACGACAAGCCGTTTCTCTCTGCAGACGAAGTCGACCACATACGGCCCGATCGGCTCCTGGCGCACGAATTTGAATCCGCCCAGCGAACGCGAGCGAAGCCATCGCCAAAGCTTTCGTTCGGCGAGCGTAGAGTTTTTCCGCAATTGTCTGGCCGAACGCGTCTTCGTTACGCTGGCACCACGCATGCGGATAGGCCCCCTCATCATAGCGATGCTTCGCATCGCGTTCTTGTCTGAACGACGGCGGCCGAAGGCCGCCTATGCCTTCTCCCCGCACGCGGGGAGAAGGAGCCGCGAGCGGCTAGACGAAGCCACTCTACCCCGCCACGATATGCCCTGTGGAGCGAACCTTGACGGCGGGGGCGTCAGACCGCGAAGTGAGGCCCTGCGGCAGCTAGGGAGGACACAATGGTCGATCGAGGTCCGGCACAAAAGGCCGAAAACGGCGCGGCGGCGCGGCTGCGGCAGCGCTTTCCGACCATCGATGACCTGCGCGCCCGCGCGCGCTGGCGGGTGCCGCGCTTCGGCTTTGATTTCGTCGA
>DATJUM010000222.1:0-3278 GCA_035502355.1 Rhizomicrobium sp.
CAGAACTGATGCCAGCGCACTGCCGAACTGACACTGACGCCAAAGCGTTCCGCTGCCTCCCGGCGTGGCGCGCCCTCGTCAACCGCTTCGACCACACGCACGCGCAAGTCCATCGAATAAGCTTTTCCCATCGGTTAGTCCTAAGCCGAATCACTCGCCAAGACTCCGCCTTTCCATCTCCAATGGGAATCCCGATTCAATCCGGCCGGAAACCGCTCTAGGCTCGTATAACGGCATTCTGCGCGCTCCTTCAACAGGCACAAATCTGCTCCACTTTCATTGTCTGCTTGCGTTCCACAGTCTGGAAGAATCTGCCTTGTCGGCCTTTCGTGACTCGCCGGATTGTACAAATAAGTCGGTCTCGCCTCGGCGTCATAAAATAACAGTCCGCTTTGCCGCTTCCTTCTTCGCGACGCGGAGCGTCCCCCGCCGGGCCGAGCGGACCAGCCTCGCTTACGTTTCCGTTTTATTGCTGCGCTCGCAGCAGCCGAGGCGTGCGTGAGAAGAAAAACGGAGACGCGACCGCAATGCCTTTATGCCTTGGAAACCTGTTGATTCTAGTCTGAACGAATGTCTTGCGCAGAGATGCCTGATGTGACGCCGGCCCTGGAAATCCGCGGTCTGTGCAAGACCTACGCGCGGCCGGCCGTTGACGGGCTGGATCTTTGCGTGCGTGGCGGCGAATTCTACATGCTGCTCGGCCCGAACGGAGCGGGAAAGACCACCACGCTGCGCATGGTCAGCGGCCTGCTTCAGCCGGATGCCGGCGCGATTTCGGTGTTCGGCATCGATGCACTTGCCGATCCGGTTTCCGCCAAGCACATCATGGGCTGGCTCTCCGACGAGCCGATGATCTACGACAAGCTCACGCCGCTCGAATATCTCGACTTCGTTGCCGGCCTTTGGGGCGTGGAGCCTGCGCTGGCAGAATGCCGCGCACGCGATCTTATCCGTCTGCTGGGTCTGGACGCCCAGTCAAATGAACGCTGCGAAGGCTTCTCGCGCGGCATGCGGCAGAAAGTGGCATTGGCCGGCGCGCTGGTACATGAGCCTCGCCTGATCATTCTCGACGAACCGTTGACTGGTCTCGACGCCGGCTCCGCCAGGCTGGTGAAAAACGTCCTCGCCGAGCGCGTCCGGGCCGGACATACGGTTATCATGACCACGCACATTCTCGAAGTCGCCGAGCGCATGGCCGACCGCATCGGCGTGATTGCCCATGGACGTCTGATCGCGGAAGGCACGCTCCACGAATTGCGCGGCCGCGCCGGCCGCGGCAATGCGAGTCTCGAAGATCTGTTTATCGCCATGGTGCATCAGGACATCGCGGCTGAATGACGACCGCTTCCCTCGCCTGGTTCGCGCGTCATGAGATCAGACTTTCCTGGCGCGATCTCGTCTCCATGCTGACGGCCGGGCGGCGACGCCGCGAACCTTTCCTCCTGGCGATGACATTGTGTTTCCTCGCTTTCATGCACGGCGTTGCATATCTCATCGTCCGCCATGCAGGAACGAGCGGGATTCGTCCCGATTTGCGAACCTTGATTGCGTTGACCGCAGCGATGCTGCTTTCCGGATCGGCCATGCTGTCACAGGCGATGGAGAATGTGACGCGCGCCTTCTATTCCCGTTCCGACTTTGAACTGATTCTCTCGTCTCCCGCACCGGCGCAAGAAATCTTTGCTGTGCGCATCGGCGCAATTGCGCTTTCCGTCGGCACGATGTCACTGTTTCTCACTGGGCCATTCATCGACGTGCTTGCGCTCGAGAATGGCTGGCGCTGGCTCGGCGCCTATGGCGCGATCCTCGCGGTTGCGCTCATCACCACGTCCCTGGCTGTTTTTTTCACGCTCGCCTTGTTCGATACGATCGGTCCAAAACGCACGCGCTTCGCAGCACAGGTGGCAGCGGCGATAATCGGCGCGGCCTTCGTGATCGGCATTCAGATCGCGGCAATGCTGTCGACGGGGACGCTGTCGCGCGTGGCTTTCCTGCATTCGCCTGCAGTCGTTGCACACGCGCCAAGTGTTCAGAGCGTCTTCTGGTGGCCTGCTCGTGCGGCACTGGGCGACTGGGCCTGTCTTCTGGTAATGATCACCGTGAGCCTCGTGCTATTTCTTGCGGTGACGCTCTACGCCGCGCCGCGCTTCGCGGGCTGTGCATTGGCGGCTGGGAGCATATCCCGGGAAGGCAACCGCTTTCAGCGCGCGAGCCAAACCTTCCGATCCCGCTCGCCATCGCAGGCGCTACGGCGAAAGGAATGGCTGCTGCTGCTTCGCGATCCCTGGCTGATGTCTCAATCGCTGATGCAGCTTCTCTATCTCCTGCCCCCGGCATTGCTTCTGTGGCGAAATTTTGCTTCCGGAGGGAACGGCGCGGTGATCTGCGTTCCGGTTCTGATCATGGCGGCAGGGCAGCTCGCCGGCGGCCTCGCCTGGCTTACCATCTCCGGCGAAGACGCGCCCGATCTGGTCGCGTCCGCGCCGATCCGCCCCGGGCGACTTCTGCGCGCCAAGATCGAGGCGGTGATGGGCGCGGTCATACTGGTATTCTGTCCCTTTATCGTTGCGCTCGCCGTCGTCACGCCGATGGCAGCTTTGGTAGCGTTTTGCGGAATTGCCGTCGCCGCGTCTTCGTCAACCGCCATCCAGCTCTGGTTCCGCTCCCAGGCCAAGCGCAGCCATTTCCGCCGACGCCAAACCTCTTCGCGCGTCGCCACCTTTGCGGAGGCATTCTCCTCCATAACCTGGGCCGCAACCGGTACAGTTGCGGCAGCAGGCAGCTGGCTTGCGCTTTTTCCGGGCTCCTTCGCGCTGGGCATTCTCCTGTTAGTACGTCAATTCGCACCGTCGCGGGCGGCCTGAGTGCCGCATGTTCTGCCCTACTCGGACAAGAGTTCAGTACGACAAATCGATCCGAGCAAAATGGCCAGGGAAGGCCATGCCAAAGCCGATCTCAAGGCGTGATCGCGTAAATGGTGCCCGAATCGTGTTGCCCGTGATATGTGAAATCCAGTTACATGCGGCTCCAACTACAAGCGCTCCCGTGAATAGAAGCCGCGATCGAAGGGCCACCGGTATTTTTGGTAGATCGCTGACTCGATCCGGGGCGTGAGATAATCCCTGTACGGAGCATGTGCGGAGGCGTTGAGCCAGGGCAGCGGCGAGACCATCCGGCAGAAGGGCGCAAGCTCGCGCGCCAGATCGGCTTGGAGTGTCTCGAAACGCAGGATGCGAAGATTTGCGGGGATGCGACCGTCGATTTCGAACCAATCCTCG
>DATJUM010000223.1:0-24068 GCA_035502355.1 Rhizomicrobium sp.
GACCGCATGATGCGTTCCGACGCGCTCAAAAAAATCGGCGCGCCGTGGATGTGGGTCTGCGCCACGTAGCTTTGGAAGAAGAAGCAGATCAAAATGACGAAGGTCGCCGCACGCCCCAGATTCGTGCTCTCGCGCGTACGAGATCCGATCGGGGGGGAGGGGATGGCGGTAACCTGCAACGCGCTCGTCCTTGCCCTCTAACGCTGCCTGGGCGGCGAAGCTTTATGGCCGCATCGTGCTATCCGCATAACATCGGCCTTTTGGCGCCTTTCCCATTCACTGGCAGGCCAGTACCGGGGTGCTCCATCATGAAGATTGTCCACCGGTGCTCGATCGCGGACATCCTTCGCATGCCCCGTCGTCTGCACGCATTTTACCGCACCGCCACCGCATCGACCTTGAAGAACATTCCTTATCTCTCCGTTGTTGATGAGGCTGAGCGGCCCGGTAACCGTCACGATCTTGTCGGTCCAGAGGATGGATGGGGCGAAATCACCTCGACGACTTCATTGGGTTGTCCGGGCGGGCAGAACATGCAAACAGGCGTGTTGCGGGTCAACGGAAAATGGCGCGTGTGATCGGAGGTTTGCAGTCCGATATAGCACCATCCTAACAAGGATACGGCCTTTCCCGGTGCGTTTCAATGTCTTTGCGGTTGCCGGCATCCATTCGGGCTTGCAACGCCGTCGCAACTTTCTACATTCAAAACTTGCACGAAACCTTGCGTCCGCGGACCTGTGCCAAAATCCCGTGCCTGCATCAAAAATTCTAAATTATATGTAATTTGACGACTTCTCACCCTACGCCTGGGAGCGACGTTCATCGCGCCATGTTTGCCGGCTATTTGCCGCTGTCCAATCCGGCTGGCCTTTCCGTTTCACCGTGGAAGGGCGGCTCAGGCCGAGAGATTCGTGTGCGTCGCCACAGCGCGCCGAGGACCGATCACTCGACTTGCCTGGCCCTGGCTCAGCGTTGCGATCGCGTAGATCGCGGCGCTCAAACTGGCGATCCAGAAGCTGGTCGGCCAGTCGGTGTAGAAAGCGAACGTGATGCCGGCCCACGTCTCCAGAAGCCCAAGCAGGCACGCGAGCAACAACCCGCTGGTCAACTTTGTGGTCAATGCCTGCGCCGCCGCAGCAGGTCCGACCATGAGCGCAAATACCAGCAGGACGCCCACGATCTGGGCGCACTCCGCTGTTGCAAGCGCGACGATGGCGAGGAACAGCATAGAGTAGAGTCGGAGTGGTACCCCCTTTGCTTCGGCCAGTTCGGGTTGCAGGCTTGCGAATATCAGAGGCCGCGAAATCCCGGCAAGCAGGGTCAGACTGGCGAGCCCCAGAGCCAGAAGCGTCCAGACCGTCGTCGCGTCGACGGCAAGAACGTTGCCAAACAGAAGCGCCGTGGCTTCCGTCGCATAAGAGGTGAAGAAGTGCAGAAACAACAGGCCGAGCCCAAGCGCAAACGCCAGCACGATTCCGATGGCCACGTCCCGATGTGCAATCCGCTCGTTTTGCGCTCCCATTCCGATGCCTGCCGCCACGGTCATCAACGCCATGCCCCAGATCGGGGAGGCGCCGACGAGCACGGCTCCGGTGGCGCCCGTGAAGCCTGCATGCGCGAGCGCGTGCCCGGCGAAGGTCTGCCGCCGCAGAACCAGAAAATATCCCACCAAGGATGAGACCACGGCAACGATTGTCCCGGCAGCGAACGCATTCTGCATGAAATCGTAGTGGAACATCGGCCGTTTTCACCTCTTTTCACGTTCTTTGGAAGCTGGGGGCTGCCTCCGGATGTCTGTGTGGTCCGTGTTCGATTTCGTGACTGCCCGACACGATGAAGATGTGCCCTCGGGCCCGAATAACCTCTATCTTTGATCCGTAAAGACGCGACAGGATGGGGCTCGTAATCACCTCATCGACAGGACCGAGCGCCGCTTGTCTGCTGCCCAGATACAGAACCCTGTCGAGCACACCGAGAAGCGGATTGAGTTCGTGCGAGCTGAACAGAATGGTGATTCCCAGTTCCGCCTGGACCGATCTCACGAGATTGACGATCGCCTGCTGGTGATGGGGATCGAGATTGGTCAAGGGTTCGTCCAGCAGGAGCATCCGGGGGCTTCCCACGAGCGCTTGCGCAATGAGCAGCCGCTGACGCTCGCCCCCTGACGTCTCGGATAGCGGCCGCGCCGCCAGGTCGCGCGCTCGCACCAGATCGAGGGCGCGGTCGACCGCGGCGCGTGCATTCTTGCTCAAGAGCGGCAAACCCGGCCGGTGTCCGTCGATGACGGCCGCCACAAAATCCCAGCCGCTGAGCCGCAAGGCGCCGGCATTGCTCCGAAGTTGCGGGACATAGCCGATGACGGGGTTGCCCCGGGCCGGCGGACGGCCGAGCACCAGGATAGTGCCCTGAGCCGCGGGCACCAGGCCAAGAATCGCACGCATGAGGGTGGTCTTGCCGGCGCCGTTCGGGCCAAGCATGCCGACGAATTCGCCGGCGGCTATAGAGACGCTGACGTTGGAGATAACGGTGCGGCCACCCAATTCGAGGGTCACATTGTGGAATTGAACAGCGCTCACCGCGCTTCTCCCGAAAGAGCGTTATCCACGGCGTCAAGCTCGCCCGACATCCATTGTTGGTAATTCTTGCCGTGCGGCTCGGTCTCCGTGGCACCGACAATGGGGACCCGAGATGCCCTGGCGAGTTTTTCCATGCGATCGGCAACCGGGTCGGAAGCCTGGCTGTTGAAGACCATCAATCGCACCCGGTGCGTCCTGAGATCGTTTTCGAAACCTGCGATATCGGATGGCGCCGGCTCGGTGTTGTTCATGACAGACAGCTGGAAAGACTGATTGCGCACCTTCATGCCGAGTGCGTCAAACATGTAACCAAAGATCGGTTCGGTCGCCGTGACCGGCGTCTCTGCGTAACGTCGGCGCAGAGATGCGATCTCGGCCTGGAGCGGCTTCAGCGAATCCTCAAATTGCGCCAGTCGCCGCGCATAATCCGACCTATGCGCGGGATCTTCAGCGGACAACACCCCGGCAAGCGTCTTCGCCAGGACAAGCATTGTAGCGGGATCGTACCAGACGTGCGGATTGTCGCCGATTTTCCTGCCCATCAGATCGGCAACGACAATCGACCGACGGTTCCGGGAGCGCGCGGCGCCGAGCAGGCTGCTCATCCATGGGTCATAGTCGATACCGTTGTAAATGACGATGCGTGCTGCCGAAACGACGCGGCCGACGGACGGGCTCGCTTCGAAGAGATGCGGATCCTGGTCGGGATTGACGAGGACGCTGGTCACCCTGACATAGGGGCCGCCAATCTGCGCGGCGATATCGCCGTAGAAATTCTCCGCGGCGACGATCGGGATCGGGCCGGCCGGATTTGCCTGCACGCCGGCGACGACCGCCAGAAAGGCGGCAACGGCGAGGTCAGTTGCTTTCATCTCGATGCTCGGCGAGCAGGCGTTGATCGACGAATGGGAGTCGGGTGGACGACCGTTATGCTATAACGTACGGTGTGGGTGCGCCATAGCGAATATCGAATCGGTCGCGCGTGTATTCGGGCACCTTGCGCCGGGAGTGCCGGCGGCAGAAAGGTTCCGGTCGTGGTCCGGCGTGGCGAAGAATTGCTGGAGTTGCGGTATTGATGACGGCAAATGCATCTGTGGATTGCGCCGGCGCACCGGTGTTGTCGGTCCAGGGCCTTTCACTTGCCCGCGAAGGGCGCATCTTCGCGCGGCTATCCGATTTCCAGGTGCTGCCCGGGCGGTCCTTGGCGGTCGTCGGCCGGTCGGGTTCCGGGAAGACCACTGCGCTAATGGCGCTCGCTGCCGTCCGGGCGCCGGCAACCGGCACGATCGAGATCGGCGGCATCAATCCGTGGAGCCTTCAACGCGCCGCCCGCGATCGCTTCCGGAACTGTTGCATAGGGCTTGTATTCCAATCGTTCCACCTGGTCGATGCCCTGAGCGTCGCGGCCAACATCCGATTGCCGGCGCGCTGCGCCAGCAGACTGGTGGACAGCCGTATTGCCGCATGGCTGGCTGACCATCCGGTTGACGAAGGCGAACGGCTCGATCTGCTCCTGAAGGCGCTTGGACTTGTTGAGATTTCAGGACACAGGGCGGATCGGATCAGTCAGGGTCAGGCCCAGCGCGCCGCCGTCGCCCGGGCGCTGTTCAACCGGCCTGCGGTTATTCTGGCGGACGAGCCGACAAGCGCCCTCGATGACGACAATGCGTCGGCCCTGCTCGACCTGCTTAGAACATCTGCCGTGTCGGAAAACGCGGCCCTCGTAATTGCGACGCACGACCGGCGTGCCCTTCAGGCGGTGGATCATGTGCTGGCGATCGAGTCCGTGTAACGCGATTGCCGTCATGCGTGTGCAGATTGTGGCCGCTGCCGGCAGCGAAAGGCGGAAGACGGGGGTTGAACAAGGACTTGATGGTGCGTTACAGTATAACATGCCTTCAAATGGAGTAGCTTCGCAGGCTGCCGCGTTGTCAGACTGCTTTTTCCCTTGCGCTTCAACTTGCAGGTCGTGAATGCCCTCGAAACGAATGCGAACGCCCAATCACGAGCTGGTATTCGCCGCATTGCGGAAGACCGCAAAGCCGCTGACCGCGTACGAGCTTCTGGACCGGTTGAGATCCCGCGGCGTATCGGCGCCACCCACGGTTTATCGGGCGCTTGGGCGTCTCATCGAAGACGGGCGCGCACACCGGCTGGAATCGCTGAACGCCTTCATCGCATGCACCCGCCCGCATCATGGCGCCGAGGCGATGTTTTCGATTTGCGACGATTGCGGCAGCGCGGAGGAAATCCTGGATCCGGCTTTGAGCAAGCGCGTCGCCGGCTGGGCGCACAACGCATGTTTTGAACTCGATCGCGCCGTTCTGGAATTGCATGGCCGCTGCCGCGACTGCGGCGGAGCATGAAGCGGATGTGCGAACGACCAATCTCGCCCCAGGACCATTTCCGCGTTCCAAACGACAGGGCCGCGCGCGTGCGGGGCGGGCGAAGGCGGTAATGGCGCCCTGGTCGTTGATGCCGTAGCGAAGCTGCCACGTGCGCGCGGCGGATCAAATTCCGCGATGCTTCCGTCGCTCTTCCGGAAAAAACTGTGAAAGGTCATCATGTCCGACTCATAGGTGCCCGCAATCACGCCTTTGGCATTGATGGCCGCCGAGTTGGTATTTACGGACCCCCGCGGATCAAATTTCGTTACTGTTCCATTGGGCGAGCGGACGAAGCCATGGGGCCACGGCGATTTGAGCGACACCGAATACGTTCCGGTCATTGCTCCGGCGGCATTTAGCGCTTCCGGATAAATGTCACCTCCTGGCCCAACACAACATCCTTTCTATTGATATCATGGACTGTCGAAGCCGTTGCCTTCGGCGCGCTCAATGTGGTCAGCGTCCCATCGGCGCTGCGGACAAATCCGGAATGCGTCGAATTCTGATCGAGGTAATTCCCAGCGATCGTACTGTCAGGCGCAATGGCTTCCGGCTCCGTATCGATCGAGCCCGACGGGTCGAATGTTGCAATCGTCCCGTCGATCGCGCGCACGAAGTATCATTTCCACAATCTGCGTGCCCGGGTTTTCGAAATCGATCCGGCCGCCCGCCTGCTACACGAGCCGGCTCAAGCGCGAACAGCTCGACGAGCCGACGCGGGGCTGCAACGACCACGAAATGCGGGACTAAGAAGAAGATCATGACGCCCCGTTGGAACTCGGAGCCAATCCGACGGATCTGGGCAACCTATGGCGTATGGCATGGAACCGTCGCCGCGATTGGATTGAGAGCAAAAGCTATAAAGGACTGATTCGTCACCGGATTTATCGACCTTGAAGACGGTTCCCGAGTCGTAAGCGCCACCTGAATCCGTTGTTCCATACAGGTCAGTCTAACACGACGCCCTCCGGCATTCGGCGATCGACTGTCTTGGTATGCATTCATGCAACGGCGAAAATCAAGACTGGAACGATACTGTCTTCATCCATTCGGAATAAAGCGGCTGTTAAGTAAAGGGGTCATTGGTGGAACTAACTGTTCACGCGCAATCCGTAGTTCCGACACGCGCGGAATTAGATGGTTAAGTTGTTATTTTAATTGGGTATTAATTTTTTATTTACCATAATTGACTTTTTTGAAGATGAGGTGCAAGGTGATCTATTGCCGACGTTCGGTCGGCGATAAAGATCGGGGATATCCAATGAACAAGATGAAGAAGCTACTCGTTGTAGTGACAGGGACGGTGTTGGCGATTGGTATGTCCCTTGGGCCTGTAATGGCAGGCGACCAGACCAGCCCGACCGGGCGCGGCGTGGCGCAGCCGGGTGGAACGATCAAGTTGAAGGGCAACATTATTCAGTATGGCTCCGGTGGCACTACCCTCAACGCTGGTTTCAACAATCTTGATACCGCGCAAACATGGAATTGCACCGGATCCACTGGATGCACGATTGGCGTGTCGGCGATGGTTCAGCTTGGAAATGGAGGAAACTGGGCGATCTGCGCCGTAGTTGACGGCAACTACATCAACCCGCCATGCCCCTACCAGGGAAATCTGCCTGACACGGGCAGCTACGTAACGGGAAATTCCCAGCAGAGTTACACGGTCTCTTCGGGTTCGCACACCGTGCAGACACAGGTGTACGTTACCTCCTCGACGACGCTTGCAAACTGGCAGACGACACAACAGCTTTTCAAGGGCCAGTAAAGCAAGAGCAGTTGACAAGATGGCGGCGCAGTTTTGCGCCGCCATTTTTTTGAATCGCAAGGCAATGTCGAGCGGGAAATATGCGGCTATGCCGCTCGAAGTGTGCGGCAAGCTACTCGGTACAACCGCGCAACCTATGGCCGGAGTCGCTTCATGGCCGTTGGAATGCTCCAGTGGGGAGCAGTGTGCCGAATTTTTTGGGGTTTTAGAAGTCCCAGGCCAGGGCTCGTCATCCGCTATGATTATCTCCAGAGCCGCGAAGCGGCAGCCGGCCGCGATCATCGGATGGAGCGTCCCGCCTGTCTGATCGCCGCCACCGATACTGTTCCATCGCCACGCTTCGTCGTCATTCTTCCGATCACGCGCCCTTCTCCTGATACGCAAACGATTGGCGTGGAGCTTCCGGTTGCCCGTCGGAGCCGAGCGGCCGCATTGTGTGCAAGTGATGGATGGCGTTGCGGACGGTATCTCCGCCTTTTGCCGACAGCGTGCCGATTTCCCGAATCGGCCGGGAAAGAAACCGTCGTCGATTCAAGCAGGCTGGATGCCGCCGGAAAAACCATGGCCCGGTGATAAAGAATCAGGTCTTATCTCGGCTCACCATGGCGTTGACGCGAAACGGGTCATGACAGAGGGTTGGCCGAAACTCTCCTGGCATCGCGGCCTTGAGATTGCCTGGCGGCTTACTGCTTTCCTTGTCGCCGTCGCCATTATCGTGGCCGTCACGACGCAGTGGAACAGCTGGGAGGGAAGTCCGGGCTGGCAGTCCACCGACGACGCCTATCTGGAAGCCGACGTCACGCCGATCGCTGCAAAGGTCCCGGGATATTTGCGCAGGGTGCCTGCCCAGGATTTCGAACGCGTGCATGCGGGCGAATTGCTGGCGCTGGTCGTCGACGACGATTACCGGGCCGCAGTGGCGCAGGCCCAGGCAGCCGTCGCCTCGGCCAGGGCGCAGTACCAGACTGTAGAGGCTCAGCTCGCCCTGCAGCAGGCCAATGTGCAGGCCGCCGATGCGGTCGTGATATCGACCATGGCCGCGCTCGATCAGAACACGCGCGATGTTGCGCGCCAGAAGAAACTGTTTGCGACCGGATCGTCTTCCACGGAAGAAGGCGAAAAGCTCGACACGACCCGGGCGCAGCTGGAAGCCCAGCTCCGTCAGAACCAGGCGCAGGCAGCCGCCGCGCGCAGGCAATTGGGCGTCCTGGACGCGCAGGCGGCGCAGGCGCGGGCCACCATCGCCGCACAGATCGCCAATCTTGGCGTCGCGCTGATCAATCTCGGTTACACGCGGATCGTTGCGCCACAGGCCGGCGAGCTTGGACAGCGCCAGGTGCGAATAGGGCAGTATGTCGGCGTTGGAACCCAGATCACCACGCTGACACCGCTGCCACATGTATGGGTCATTGCTAATTACAAGGAAACCCAGCTGACGCATATGGCGGTGGGAGAGGCCGCCCGCATCCGCGTCGACACGTTTCCGGGCCATGTTCTGAAGGGGCATGTCACCGGGTTCTCGCCGGGCTCAGGCGATGTGTTCGCGCTGCTGCCGCCCGATAACGCGACCGGAAATTTCACCAAGGTCGTCCAGAGAATTCCGGTCAAGATCGCGATCGACGATGCGGCCGGGCTCGCCGATCTCCTGCGGCCCGGCATGTCCGTGGTCGTCGAAGTCAACGCCCGGAACAGGCTGCCGTGAGCTCCGCCCAGAGCGCCGGCCCGGTTCCTGCGACATCGGTTCCGTGGTTCGGGCTCATCGCCGTGCTGATGGGCACGTTCATTTCCACGCTGACCGGACGGCTGTCGACTTTCGGCGTGGCCGACATACGCGGCGCCCTTCATATCGGCTTTGATGAGGGCGCCTGGATCACCACAGTGCAGTCGGTCGGCCAGATGTTCGTGCTGCCTGTTGCCATATGGATCGGCACGATCTACGGCCCGCGCCGCATTCTCATTCAGGCGGCCCTTGCGTTCGCACTGATCTCATTTCTTCTTCCGCTTTCTCCGAACTATCAGGTTTTCCTCGTCCTTCAATTTGCCAGCGGCCTCGCAACCGGATTTTTCATTCCTTTGACGCTCGGTTTCGTGGTGCGCTTTACGCCGCCGCGCTATTGGGCCTGGGGCATCGCCCTCTACGCGCTCAATCTCGAACTATCGCTCAATATCGCAGCCTCGCTCGAGGCCTGGTACATCGATTATTTCAACTGGCACTGGATATTCTGGCAGAACGTGCCGCTGGCCCTGATCATGGCCGCGTGCCTCATTTTCGGCGTGGCGCCCAATCCCGCACGAGCGGATCCGCCGCCACCGGATTTGTACGGCTTCGCGTCGGGAGGGCTCGGATTCGCTTTCATCTATGCCGCGCTCGACCAGGGCAACCGGCTCGACTGGCTGAACTCCGGTCTCGTGTGCGGCCTTCTTCTCGGGGGAACCGTTCTGCTGGCCGCCTTCCTGATTCACGAACTCAGCGTGGAGCATCCGAGCGTCAATCTGAAAATCGTGTTCTCCGGCCAATTGCCGCGCCTGCTCATCCTGATAGGATTCCTCCGGCTGATGCTGCTCGCGTCGGCCTATCTGATACCGCAATATCTGCAGGTCGTCCGGGGCTTCCGCTCGCTGGAAGTCGGTCAATCGCTGATATGGATTGCGATCCCGCAGCTGCTTTTCTGTCCGCTGGCCGCACTGATGCTGCGGCGGACGGACCCGCGCGTCGTGTCGTGCATCGGCTTCGTGTTCATCAGCATCGCCTGCCTGATTGTTGCCTATTCGATCACGCCCGCATGGGGGCCGGACCAGTTCCTGAAGACCGGGCTCATGCAGGCGATAGGCCAGAGCTTTGCGCTGTCCGGAATTGTGTTTTACGGAATACTGAACCTAAAGCCGGAAGACGCGCTCACATTCGGCGCCGCGCTGCAGACCGCCCGCCTGATGGGCGGCGAAATAGGGCTGGCGTTCGTGGTGACGCTGACGCGCGTGCGCGGACAGGTCGCCTCCAATCATCTTGGCACGCATGTGCAGAGCGGAGCCGCGGACGTAATTGCCAGACTCCATGGCTACGCAGGAGCGGTGGGCCGCGGCAATCCGAATCTTGGTTCTGCGCGTGCGCCGGACGTGATGGCGCTCGTGGTCCATCGCGCGTCGATCATTCAGGGGATCATGGACACGTTTGTGGTGTTGGGCCTGCTTACTGCCGTGGCGCTGATATTCGCCGTGGCGCAGAAACCCGCGCCTATCGGGCCGGCGTCGCATAAACCGTTCATTCCGCGCCCCGGTGAGGCCAGGGCATGAGCGGCGTTGGCCGTCCGACTGTTTCTGCACTCACCGCATTGATCGTTGCGGGATGTACGGTCGGACCGGACTACCATCCGCCCGCATTGCCGGCAGGATCGCAATCGCCGCTCGTGAATATCAGTCCGGATATCGAGACCGCGGCGGATACGCCCGATGCGTGGTGGCGGCTTTATAGCGACCCGAGGCTTGATGCGTTCATTCGCGAGGCTTTTCGGGCCAACAGGGATATTGCGGCAGCGCAGGCCAATCTTGCCTCTGCCCGCGCTGTGCTCGACGAAGCCCGCGCCGGTCGGCTGCCCGACACCGATGTCCATCTCAGCGGCACTTACGGACGCGACCCCGTCACGGATGAGATTCTGGAGCTTGGCGGCAATCGTCCGCGCACGACCTGGATTCTGGAAGACATTCTCTCGCTGACCTACGAACTCGATCTGTTTGGTCATGTGACGCGCGAGATCGAGGAAGCGAAAGACGAAGCCGAGGCTGCGGCCGCGGCGCGCGATACGCTGCGGGCGGCAGTCGCCGCGGAAACGGCGCGGGCCTATGTCCAGATCTGCACGCTGGGCATCGAACTTTCCGTCGCCAAACAATCGGCCGACGTCACCGCGCATGAGGCCCAGATTACGTCCGACCGTCACGACGCCGGCGCCAATTCCCTGTTCGATGTGGTCCGCTCGCAGGGGCTGGCGGCGTCGACAAAGGCCGAGATTCCCGAACTGGATGGCGAGAGAAAGATCACGCTTTATGAACTGACGGCGCTTCTCGGCCGGACGCCGCAAAACGCGCCGGTGGAAGCGCTCGACTGCGCGAGCGCGCCGCAATTGGCGGGCCGTATTCCCGTCGGCAATGGGGCAAGTCTTCTGCGCCGCAGACCCGATGTGCGCGAAGCCGAGCGGGAACTGGCCGCTGCCACGGCAGGCATCGGCGTCGCCACGGCGGATCTGTATCCCCGCATCAGCCTGACCGGCTTTTACGGCGGCGTCGGCGCCAATTTGCCATCCCTGTCGAAAGAGGAGGGCCTCGCTTGGGGCGTCGGCCCTTCGATCAGCTGGACGTTCCCAAACCAGTCCGCGCCGCGCGCGCGAGTCCGCGCGGCAGAAGCCGGTAGCCGTGCCGCGCTGGACCATTTCGACTCCGTCGTGTTGAAGGCGCTCCAGGAAACCGAACAGGCGCTTGTGCGCTATCGCTCCGATCTCGACAGCCGCACTTCGCTCGATCTGGCGCAGGCAAAGGCCGACACGGCCTATCGTTTTGCCCATGACGCATTCCTGAGCGGCTCCATCAGCACGCTGGATGTACTTACATCGGAGGAATCGCTGGTTTCCGCAAACAGCGCGGTGGCAAAATCGGACACCGCGATCGCCGACGACCAGATTGCGTTGTTTCAGGCGCTGGGCGGCGGATGGATGACGGCTACAGAGGCTGCGAAGTGACCCGGGACTGCGGCGCTCCGCAAACCGACAGCCGCTTGCTGGCGGTTAGGTTCGATCTATGCGAGAATTCAGGCTGTCGTGGATGCAGGGAAGGGTCGGGAACGGCGGAACATCGCGTTCCAGCAAGAGGAGGGAACGAATGAATATCGAGGTCTCGCGACGCGGCCTGTTGAAGGCTGCGGGCGTGGCGGCCACAGGAACGGCGCTCGGAGCCTTGGGCTTCGATGCGGTCGAGGCGGCAGAAGCTGCCCATGTCCGGGCTTACAAGCTCGCGTCGACGACGGAAACGCGCAACACCTGTCCTTATTGTTCGGTCGCCTGCGGCATCATCATCTATTCGAAGGGCGACCTCCGGAAGGGCGAATATGCGCAGATCACCCATATCGAGGGCGACGCCGATCATCCGACCAATCGCGGCACGCTCTGCCCGAAAGGCGCGGCGCTGAAAAACTTCGTCCATGCGGAGACGCGGCTCAAATATCCGAGGATCCGCAAACCGGGATCGGACAGGTTCGAGCGCGTATCCTGGGACGAGGCGCTGGATCGCGTGGCGCGCCTCATGAAGGATGACCGCGACAAGAATTTCGTCACGAAGAACAAGGACGGCCTGACGGTCAACCGCTGGCTGACGGTCGGTTTCCTGGCTGCCTCGGCCACCACCAACGAAACCGCCTATCTGACCTACAAGGTCGTGCGCGGCGCAGGCGTTCTGCCGTTCGACAATCAGGCGCGCGTTTGACACGGACCTACGGTGTCCAGTTTGGGCCCTACGTTCGGTCGCGGCGCGATGACAAATTCCTGGACGGACATCCGCAATACGGATCTGGCCGTAGTCATGGGCGGCAATTCGGCGGAAGCCCATCCTTGCGGCTTCAAATGGGTTACTGAAGCGAAAGCCCATCGCGGGGCGAGACTGATCGTCATCGATCCGCGCTATACGCGCACGGCTTCGGTGGCGGACCATTATGTTCCGATCCGGCAGGGTTCGGATATTGCCTTCCTGCTGGGCGTCATCCGCTACTGCATGGAGAACAACAAGGTCCAGTGGGAATATGTGAAGAACTTCACCAACGCACCGCTCGTGGTGAAGGAAGGGTTTTCGTACGCGGACGGCCTTTTCACCGGCTACGATCCGGAAACGCGCCAATACGACAAATCGACCTGGGACTACGAAATCGGACCCGACGGCTTCGCGCTCATCGATATGACGCTGCAGAATCCGCGCTGCGTCTGGAATCTTCTGAAACAGCATGTGGCGATCTATACGCCCGAGCTGGTCGAACGCATCTGCGGCACGCCGAAGGAGAAGTTCCTCAAGGCGGCAGCGATGATGGCCGAAACAGCCGCGCCCGACAAGGCGATGACGTCGATGTACGCGCTCGGCTGGACGCAGCATAGCAAAGGTTCGCAGAACATCCGCACCATGGCGATGGTGCAGCTGATCCTCGGCAATATCGGCATCCGCGGCGGCGGCATGAATGCGCTGCGCGGGCACTCCAACATCCAGGGCCTCACCGATATCGGCCTGATGTCGGAACTGATCCCGGGCTATCTCAACATTCCCCAGGAAAATGAGATTGATCTCAAGACCTATCTTTCGACCCGGCAATACAAGCCCTTGAGGCCCAACCAGATCAGCTATTGGCAGAATTATCCCAAGTTCATGATCAGTCATCTCAAGGCCATGTGGGGCGACGCCGCCACCGCGGAGAACGACTGGGCTTATGCCTATATCCCGAAGCTCGACAAGCCGTCCTACGACGTGCTGCAGGCCTTCGAGCTGATGCATCAGGGCAAGATGAACGGCTATTTCTGCCAGGGCTTCAATCCGCTTCTGGCCTTCCCCAATCGCGAAAAGATCACGCAGTCGCTCGCGAAGCTCAAATGGCTCGTGACCATGGATCCGCTTGATACGGAGACGTCGCGGTTCTGGGAGAATCACGGCGTCTACAACGATGTTGATACGCCCTCAATCCAGACTGAAGTGATCCAGCTGCCGACAACCTGTTTTGCGGAGGAAGAAGGCTCGCTCACCAATTCCGGCCGCTGGCTGCAATGGCACTGGCCGGCGGGTACGCCACCCGGCGAGGCCAAGCACGACAACTGGATCATGGGCGGCATCTACACGCGCCTGCGCGATCTCTATCGCAAGGAAGGCGGAGCTTTCCCCGATCCGATCGTCAACCTCATTTGGGAGTACAAGGACCCGCACGAGCCGAAGCCTGACGAACTTGCCAAGGAATACAGCGGAAAGGCACTCATCGATCTGTACGATCCAACTGACAAGACGAAGCTCTTGGTTCCGGCGGGCAAACAGCTTCTGAACTTTTCCCAATTGCGCGACGACGGAACGACGTCGTGCGGCTGCTGGATCTATTCCGGCGCATTCAATGAAGCGGGCAACAACATGGCCCGCCGCGACAACACCGACAAGGACGGTCTCGGCACTTATGCCGGCTGGGCTTGGTCGTGGCCGGTCAATCGCCGCATTCTGTACAACCGTGCGTCCTGCGACATGCAGGGCAAGCCTTGGGATTCTTCGCGCGCGATTATCGCATGGGACGGCACGAAATGGACGGGTGGCGATGTCCCCGACATTACGCCGACGGCGAAACCCGAGGAAGTGATGCCTTTCATCATGAACGCTGAAGGCACGGCGCGTCTCTTCGCCCGCGGGCTTATGAAGGATGGTCCCTTCCCCGTCCACTACGAACCATTCGAATCGCCCATTCCCTCAAATCCGATTGCGCCCAGAATCCGCGGCAATCCGGCAGCGCGCGTTTTCCCCGACGACCTCAAACAGATGGCGACGTCGGAGGAGTTCCCCTATGCTGCGACGTCCTACCGCCTCACGGAACATTTTCATTACTGGACGAAGCACGACCGTGTGAATGCGGTCCTGCAGCCGCAGTTCTTTGTCGAGATTTCGGAAGAACTCGCGAAGGAGAAAAGCATCCTGCTTGGTGGCTGGGTGCGCGTCTGGTCGAAGCGCGGTTCGGTCAAGGCGAAGGCGGTCGTCACCAAACGCATCCGGCCTCTGATCTGCGATGGCAAGATTGTGCATGTCGTGGGCATCCCGCTTCATTGGGGGTTCACCGGCGTGGCGCGGAAAGGCTGGGGGCCCAACTCGCTCACGCCCTTTGTCGGCGATGCCAATTCCCAGACGCCCGAGTTCAAGGCGTTCCTCGTGAACATCGAGCCGACAACGGCGCCGGAGGCCTGAGGTGCTGGAAAACCCCTACGCGCACAACCCGGACGCGGCATCAAAGAATGCGCCGACGGAGGGCTTCACCGAAAATCTGGGCGAGCGGGATTTGATCCGACGCTCCGCAACCGCGGAGCTGCCGCCGCCAGCGCGGCAACTCACACCGGTCGCCAAGTTGATCGACGTGTCGAAATGCATCGGCTGCAAGGCCTGCCAATCGGCCTGCATCGAGTGGAACGACACGAAGCCCGCGATCGAGGAGAATGTCGGGACCTACATGAACCCGCACGATCTCACGCCGGAAATGTTCACGCTGATGCGGTTTGCGGAATGGGTGAATCCGGAAACCGACAATCTCGAATGGCTGATCCGCAAGGATGGCTGCATGCATTGCGCGGACCCCGGTTGCCTCAAGGCCTGTCCGTCGCCGGGCGCCATCGTGCAATACTCGAACGGCATCGTCGATTTCATCCACGAGAACTGCATCGGCTGCGGCTATTGCGTCAAAGGCTGCCCGTTCAACATTCCGCGCATCTCGCGCAAGGATCACCGCGCCTACAAATGCACGCTGTGCTCCGACCGCGTGGCGATAGGGCAGGGACCTGCCTGCGCCAAGGCCTGTCCCACGCAGGCGATTGTCTTCGGCACCAAGGAAGACATGAAGAAACACGCGGAGGGCCGCATCGCGGATTTGAAATCGCGTGGCTTCGAGAACGCCGGTCTCTATGATCCTGAGGGCGTCGGCGGCACACATGTGATGTATGTGCTGCATCACGCCGACAAGCCTCACATCTATAGTGATCTGCCGGACCATCCGGTGATTTCGCCGGTTGTGCTGGCGTGGAAGGGCGTGACAAAGACTGCCGGTCTTGCCGCCATGGGCTTCGCTGCGGCGGTCGCCGTGGTTCATGGGCTCTTCGCCCGCGCCAATCGCGTCAGCGCGGCGGACGAGCAGAACGCGGAACGGCTTCTGCGTGGCAACGCCAGCGGAGGTTCCGCATGAGCACGCTCCTCGAGCCCGGCGACACGATCCGTCCGGGCAATCCGCCGATGGTCCGCCGTTATCGGCTCGGCATGCGGATCAATCACTGGATCACGGCGATTACCATGGTGCTCCTCGTGTTCTCGGGCCTCGCGATGTTTCATCCGTCGCTGTTCTTCCTTTCGGCAATCTTCGGTGGCGGACAGAACACGCGCGCATGGCATCCCTGGTTCGGCGTCGTTCTCGTTGTGAGCTTTGCCGTGCTCTTTCTTCAAGTCTGGCGCGCCAATCTGTGGACGCGCTCGGATTGGGACTGGACTGCTCACCTCGGCGATCTGCTCGCGGGCCGCGAAGAGAAGATGCCGGAGATCGGCAAATTCAATGCCGGCCAGAAATTTGTTTTCTGGGTCATGGCATTTCTCATTCTTGCGCTGTTCGGCTCGGGGATTATCAGCTGGGACCGGTATTTCTTCGATCTGACGACCGTCGAGACCAAGCGCATCGCAATCCTGAGCCATGCGATCGCCGCGATCCTTGTCATCCTGACGCTGATCCTGCACGTTTATGCGGGTATTTGGGTCCGGGGCAGCTTTGACGCTATGATCCGGGGCTGGGTTTCGGCCGGCTGGGCATGGCGGCATCACCGCCTGTGGCTCAGGGCACTCATGGGCAGGACCGAACCCGCGGAGTAGTTCGCGCGAGGCAGCGATCCGTGGCCCGTCGGGCTCGGGAGGCTTGATGTCCGATCCGCATTCCGTGCCGCCCGATCCCTCGATGATCGGAGGGGTTCCGAAGGCACCCTTTGTCAGGCTCCCCGATCCTGCGACCGTCTTCGCACGACGCGCGAAGCGTCTGAGAATGCTGGCCACGGGCAGCTATCTCGCGTCTTATCTGGAATTCCTGGCCGCAATCTCCGATGCGCAAAGCGCGATCCTCCCGGAGCTAAGTGAGATCCGGCTTCCCCCACCCGAATTCATCGCGCGGGCACGCCGCTTTGAGATGCCGCCCCTCGACCGCAATGCGATGAAGCCCGACGCAGCGCTACACGACACCTGCCGGCGTCTTTTCGCGGCGCTCGTGCCGTTTCCAAAGCCCGAGGCGGCTCAAGCGGCACTCGGGCGCGTGCGTGCACTCGACGATGACCGACTTGATGACAGCATCGCAGCCGCGCTGGGGGATGGCATTCCTGCCCATGCGGTCGCCGACCATGTCTATGTAACAGCCGCGCTGCAGGTCCATTTCGCGCGGCTCGCAGCGCAGATGGATGCGAACGCATTCGTTCCCGTCGGCGTCGGTCTTTGCCCCGTGTGCGGCGGACGCCCTGTCGTGTCTCTGGTCGTCGGCTGGTACGGCGCGGAAGGCACGCGTTATGCGTCCTGCATGCTGTGTTCGACGCTCTGGAACGAAGTGCGCGTGAAGTGTCTCGCCTGCGGATCGACCAAAGGCGTCGGCTATCAGGAGATTGAAGGCCTGGGCGGCACGATCAAGGCCGAGACCTGCGATGCGTGCGGGGGCTATGTGAAAGTCCTTTACGAGCACAAGGATCCGGCACTTGACCCCGTCGCCGACGATGTCGCGAGCCTCGGTCTCGACCAGCTGCTGCGCGAAAGCGCCTATGGGCGCGCCGGTATCAATCCCTTTCTTGCGGGATATTGACGCGCATGGATCGATCCGCGGCGTTCCGTCTATTGCCTTCCGTCGACCTAGTGCTCAAGACGGCAGTGGCGGAGCGCCTGTGCGAGCGATTTGGCCGCGCCGCGCTGACCGATGCCGTCCGCGCCGAACTCGATGATGCCCGCCTGGCTTTTCGCGCGGGGATGACGGACCCGCCGGGTGCCGACGAAGTGGTTATCCGCGCATCGGCGCGGCTCGAAGCCGCGGAACAGGTAAGTCTTCGTCCCGTCTTCAATCTGACCGGGATCGTTCTTCACACCAATCTCGGCCGTGCGGTGCTCGCGGAAGCGGCGGTGGAGGCGGCAATGACCGCCATGCGGCAGTCTGTGGCGCTGGAATTCGATCTCGACACCGGCGCGCGGGGCGTGCGCGACGATCACGTGCGCAAGCTTCTCTGCGAACTGACCGGCGCGGAGGACGCAACCGTCGTCAACAACAACGCAGCGGCGGTGCTGCTCGTGCTCAATACGCTCGCGTGCGACAGCGAAGCGGTCGTGTCGCGGGGAGAACTGATCGAGATCGGCGGTGCGTTCCGCATGCCGGAAATCATGGCGCGTGCGGGCGCGAAGCTGGTCGAAGTAGGAACGACGAACCGCACCCATCCCGGCGATTACATCCGTGCGCTGCGCGAGGCGACGGGGCTGATCCTGAAGGTCCACACATCGAATTACCGCATCCACGGCTTCACGGCGGAGGTCGACGCGGCAACGCTGGCCGGCATAGCACATGATGCGAAGCTTCCGCTGGTCCACGACCTGGGCTCGGGTACGCTCGTCGATCTTTCGCGTTACGGACTCGATAAGGAGCCAACCGTCCGGGACGCCGTGGCCGCCGGCGCCGATATAATTACATTCTCCGGCGACAAGCTGCTCGGCGGACCGCAGGCGGGCTACATCGCGGGGGGCCGGGACCTCATCGCGCGGATCAACCGGAATCCCATGAAACGCGCCCTGCGTGTCGACAAGATCCGGCTTGCCGCAATCGAAGCGACGCTCAGGCTTTATCGTGATCCCGACCGTCTCGCGGAACGCCTGCCGACGTTGCGCTTCCTCACAAGAAAGAAAGACGACATTACGGCTCAGGCACAGCGGTTGCTTGCGCCGCTGGCACAGGCTGTCGGTCCGGAATTTGCCGTCGAAATCTGCTGCTGCGAAAGCCAGATTGGCTCCGGCGCACTGCCGCTTTCTACTATCCTGGGCGCAGGACTGGCCTTGCGTTCGACGCATGGTGGCGGCCGGCTCGCAGAACTCGCGGCAACGCTGCGCGCTTTGCCAATTCCAGTGATCGGCCGCATCGAGAACGGCGCGCTGAGGCTCGATTTGCGCTGTCTGGAGGACGAGGTGGCATTCCTGGCCGATATGGCCGCTCTCAATTCATCGCCATGATCGTCGGAACGGCCGGTCACGTCGATCACGGCAAGACCGCGCTGATCAAGGCGCTTACCGGCGTCGATACGGATCGGCTGAAGGAAGAAAAAGCGCGCGGCATCACCATCGAGCTCGGCTTTGCCTATCTCGCGGTGCCCAACGGCAGCATCATCGGCTTCGTCGACGTGCCGGGTCATGAACGCTTCGTGCATACGATGGTGGCTGGCGCTGGCGGAATCGACTTCGCGCTGCTTGCGATCGCGGCCGATGACGGCTGCAAGCCCCAGACGCGCGAGCACGTTGCAATCCTTGATCTGCTTGGTATTCGCCGCGGGATCGTGGCCATCACGAAATGCGATCTTGTCACTTCGGAACGTATCACATCCGTAATACATGAAATAAAACAGCTCCTGGACGGTACCACTCTGGCATCGGCCCAGATTGTTCCAGTCTCCGCTTTGACAGGGGAGGGCATGGAAGAGTTGCGCGAGCGACTCTTCCGCGCCGCGAGCGAAGCGGCCGCGCGCTCCGCTGAGGGTGGATTCCGTCTCGCAGTCGATCGTTGTTTCACGCTTCAGGGTGCTGGCGTGGTCGTGACCGGCACCATTCTTTCGGGCTCCGTGCGCGTCGGCGACAGAATTGCGATCAGCCCGTCGGGGCTGGGGGCGCGCGTGCGGAGTCTCCATGCCCAGAACCACGCCGCCGAAGAGGGGCGGGCGGGGGAACGCTGCGCCCTCAATCTCTCGGGTGACGGCGTTGCAAAAGATGCCATCCGGCGCGGCGATATCGTCGTCGATCCAGACTTGCATGCCCCCACTGATCGCATTGATGCCGAGTTGCGGTTGCTTTCTGGGGGGAAGAAGCCTGTTGGCCAATGGTTTCCTGTGCGCCTGCATCATGCCGCAAGGGAAGTTGGCGCGCGGATCGTGCTTCTTGGCGAAGAACGTCTCGCGCCCGGCGGGACCGCCATCGTGCAACTCGTGCTCGATCGCCCCATTGCGGCGGCGCAAGGCGACCGGTTCATCATCCGCGATGTCTCGGCGCTGCGCACGCTGGGCGGCGGGCGTTTCGTCGATTTGCGCGCACCGGCGCGCAAAAGGCGAACGCCGGAGCGGCAATCACAGCTTCAGGCGTTGCTGCTCTCTGATCCCGTGCAATCGCTCGGTGCACTCCTCGCGGCACCGCCGCATTATTGCGACTGGAATGCTTTCATCCGCGACCGCGCGATGGCGCAGCAGCAGACAGACGAAATAACACGCACGCTCGGGCTCGTGATCCTCGAATCGGATACGGCGGCGGTCGCGCTTCTGCCCGCGCACTGGAATGAGTTCCGCTCGCGGCTCCTCGAGACGCTCGCTGCCTTCCACGCAGAGAATCCCGATGTCCAGGGCATGGGATGTGAACGCCTGCGACTCGCGCTTGTGCCGCGATTGCCGGCGCCCACGTTCATGACCGCTCTGCAGACGGTTGTGCGAGAGGGACAGATTGCGCGCGACGGCGCCTTCATCCGCCTCGCTTCGCATGTGGTCCGTCTCACGGAAGAGGATGACGCGCTATGGGGCGAAATAGTGCTTCTGCTCGATCGCGATGTACGATTCCGTCCGCCGCGGACCCGCGACATCGCGCGTGAGCTGGACCGCTCTGAAGGTGACATCCGGCGATTGCTGAAGCTCGCCGCGCGGCTTGGACGCGTCGACGAGGTCGCGCATGACCAATTTTTTTTGCGAGCGACTGTCTGCGAGATGCTGGCCATCGCGGCGGATATCTCGGACGCGGCACCGAACAGGCTGTTCACCGCCGCGCAATTCCGTGATCGGCTTGGCAACGGCCGCAAAGTCGCGATCCAGATTCTCGATTTCTTCGATCGGCACGGCGCCACGATCCGGCGTGGCGATCTGCGCCGCATCAACCCGCACCGGCTCGATTTGTTCGGGCCTGTCGTGCCACGATCAGACGCCAAGGAATTTGGAAGAGACGCGTTCCCGGTGGGGCGTCCGGACTTCAAATCCGGGTGGGGCAGCGAGACTGTCCCGGGTGGGTTCGACTCCCACTCTCTTCCGCCAATGATCAGGTGATTCGCACGATGGATTCGCCAGCGGAGACGGAGCCGATAATGGTGGCGAGCGGATAGCCGGACGCCCGGATCGTTGCACAGATTTCCATGGCGCGCGAGCGCGCACAGGCGACAAGCAAACCGCCGGAGGTCTGCGGATCCGTCAGCAATGTGCGTTGCCAGTCGGGGAATGCCGGTGGAAGCCGGATGCCGTCGCTGCAGCTCTCCCAATTGCGCTGCGAGGCACCGGTTGCGAATCCGTCGCGCACAAGCCCCACGGCGTCACGCAGCAGCGGAACGTGGTTGAAATTGATATCGAGCGTGGCCTCCGAGCCGCGCGCCATCTCGAGCGCGTGGCCCGCAAGGCTGAAACCCGTGATATCCGTCATGCCATGAACGTCGGAATCCTTCGCGAGTGCGCTGCCGACGCTGTTCAACAATGTGGTCGTCGCGACCATTTCGTCATAGGCCGCTTCGGACAACGCGTCTTTCCTCAGCGCCGCCGAATAGATGCCGACACCGATTCCCTTGGTAAGAATGAGTGCATCGCCGGGACGTGCGCCGGAATTGCGCCTGATGTCTTCCGGACGCGCGAGCCCGATGACAGCGAGGCCGTAAATCGGCTCGGGCGTGTCGATGGAATGGCCGCCGGCGATGGGGATGCCGGCTTCCGCGCAGACCGACACGCCGCCCGCGAGGATTTCCCTCGTGACGTCGATGGAAAGTTTCCCGAGCGGCATACCGAGAATCGCGAGCGCAAAGAGAGGTTTTCCCCCCATCGCGTAGATATCCGACAGCGCATTGGCGGCGGCGATGCGGCCGAAATCGAGCGGATCGTCCACGATCGGCATAAAAAAATCCGTCGTCGCGACGATGCAATTTTCATTGTCGATCTGCCAGACCGCGGCATCGTCACCGGTTTCGGTTCCGATCAGGAGCCCCGCGAAAGGCGCGGCTTTGGGCTGGTCCGCAAGAAGCTGCTGCAGCACCGACGGCGCCAACTTGCACCCGCACCCGCCGCCATGGGCAAGGCTCGTCAGACGGATTTCAGACATGCTTCGGCTCCCATGGCATGGGCTGGGGTCGGCATTTCCCCACGCTCTTGCCGCCCTGTCCAGATGCTTGCGGGCTGATGCGGTCTAACTTTTCTCCAAGAGCAAATCGAGAGCGCTCACAGCCAGTTCCCGGGTGCTGGCGGCGACGACATTGCCGTCGGTCGATGCGTCGACTTCGCCGCCGTTCCAGTTGCTGATAAACCCGCCCGCGCCGCTAACGATCGGGGCGATTCCGACGATGTCGTGCGCGGAAAGATCGCGCTCGACCACCAGATCAATCCAGCCGCATGCCAACAGGCCATAGGCATAACAATCACCGCTGTACTGCGTCCACTTCGCCGTCCGGCAAAGCGTCTCATATCCGGCAGAGCAGGGCTGATCCCAAAAGCTCACAGGCGAGCCGACATAAAGGCGCGCGTCTCGCAGATCGCGCGGCGCGGCGACTTTCACGCGCCTGCCATTATGACGGCAGAAAATATCCGCAATCCCGAACCAGCGTTCCTGCGTGAACGCCTGGTCGACCAGGCCGGCCACCGGCCGGCCCGCATGCGTCAGGCCGATGATCGTGCCGAACAGCGGCCGGCCGATGGCGAAGGACTTCGTCCCGTCGATGGGATCAATGAACCACACGAATTCGGCCTCTTCGTTCTCACGGCCATATTCCTCTCCGACAATGCCGTGCGAAGGAAAATCCTGTTGTATCATACTGCGCAGTTTGGCCTCGATCTCGCGATCGGCGCGCGTGACCGGCGAATGATCTTCCTTTTCGTCGACGACAGGATCGCTGCGGAAATACTTCAGCGCGATTTCGCCGGCTGCATCGGCCATCAGGCCAAAAAATGCGGCAAACCGGCTTTCGTAATCCATGGTCATGACGGCCCCTTTGCGCGCTGGTCAAGGAGGATAACCATTACACCGTGACGATCGACATCGCCAGCTTCCGACACAGCCAGACGAGCGTCGTGATCACAATTCCGGCGTGCTGCCCGGGGCTACAGCATGGCGGAAGACTCGGGGACGTATCCCGGCACGACCATTTCACACCATTTCAAACATCGAACGGATCATTTCATACGTTGGGGAGAGAGAGGAGCAATTTCCCGAATGCTCTCCTGAAAGTAGCATATCGGTGTGATAGCTGCTCCGCCTGCGTAGCGGGGGAGTGGCACAATGAACAGATTTGCTTCGCGGCTTTGGCGCTCTTCTTGGCCGAGGCAGAACACGTCGGCCTAAGGCACCTCTGGATCCTTCATGGTCATGTAACAAGCGGCACCGAACCGGTGGCGGGCGATTCCTGGGAATCATGCAATAGCGCGCCCACTCCGCAGACCTTTCCGCGAAACTCTCCGCCCGATCGGAAATTCCCGTTCACATCGTCACTACCCCCGGGGCCCCAACAGCAGGCGTTTGCAGCATCTCGACGAGCCGTGCCGTATCCGGGACTGACCGGTCGGTTGTGCTGTTCATGCGCGCCGGCGGCGGAAACCGCGACATCGACATCGACCACGAAATCCGCCGACGGGAGATAAGGTGAATTCCGTCGGTCTCCCATTTGACAACAGTTCCGTTGGTCTCATTCCGGTGTTTGCGGGCATTCCTGCGTAGCCGTTGGTTATGTTGAAGCGCGGTGGATGGGTGCTCGCCAGGGCGGCGCGAATCGTAGCGGCGCTTCCAGCCCCCTGGCAGGAGGCCAACCGTACTATTTTTCCCGTCGATGGGCTCAAGCAGGCGGCGGTCGCTCTCGAAATGAGGCCCCAGCCGTGACATGCGCAGGCCGCGCAGTCGTGCGCGGGAAGGTGCGTTTAGCTACCCGGATTCCGCAGCCTGGAGGGGTCCCATGGCTGCCGGCGCATAAACTGGCCGAGAAGTGGAATCGCAAAGCAATAACCGGCCCTCCTGTTCTTGTAGACGAAACCCTTTTCGGCCAGGTTTTGCAAAATCTGCGTCGCGTGACTGGCGTTGAAGCCCTGTCTCAACCAGCGCTGCGAGGCACTGACGATATCCTGCACGGAAAATTCCCTGTCTGAATTCTCGATCGAGGCGATCACATGCATGAAATCCTGCCGTCTCTCGGTCGCCCGCGTCCATTTTGGGGCAAAGAACTCCAGATCGAGCTTGTGAAGGATATCGCGTGTGGAGATGAAAGGGATTTCTCCCTCTCCAATCTTTACCCGCCACGTGTCGAAGGCCTCCCTGCAGATGAACTGAATGAAAAAAGGATAACGATCCGACGTTACGATTATCTGGTCGACTGCATTCTGTGAAAAGTTCAGG
>DATJUM010000224.1:0-6201 GCA_035502355.1 Rhizomicrobium sp.
CCCCTCACCCCGCGCGTGCCGCGCGGACCTCTCCCACAAGGGGAGAGGTGTTCTTCACGGCGTTTGCAGAACGGTCGGCCGGATTCCGTTCGGCTTTTTGATCAATCGCGCTACCGACTTGATCAGTTCCCGGCAATTGGCCCTTGATCCTCTCCTGCGCAGCGGGGAAGGTGGCGCGAGCGCAGCGAAGCGCCGGAGGGGGCAAGTCGCACGCGGAGCCGCGGAGGTCGCGGAGGTATTCCCCTTCTCCCCTCGCGGGAGAAGGTCCGGCGAAGCCGGGGATGAGGGGCCACACGCATCCGCGTGCGAACGACGTCTTCGCGCCAGACGGCGCGCACCCCTCACCCCGCGCGTGCCGCGCGGACCTCTCCCACAAGGGGAGAGGTGTTCTTCACGGCGTTTGCAGAACGGTCGCCCTTGCGCGGGCTTCGCAAAGACCCGATGTTTGGAGCGCGATGACCGCACGGCAATTGGTCCGCGGCGCGAGCCGGCCCCGCGAAGGCGGGCGGATCGGCGCCGTGCTTGGGCCCACCAACACCGGCAAAACCCATTTTGCGATCGAGCGCATGCTGGCGCACCGCTCGGGCATGATCGGCCTGCCGCTCCGGCTGCTGGCCCGCGAGGTCTATGAAAAGGTCGTCCGGATCAAAGGCGCGGCCGCGGCGGCGCTCATCACCGGCGAAGAGAAGATCGTGCCCAAGGGCGCCCAATATTTCGTCTGCACGGTCGAAGCCTTGCCGCTCGATCTCAGGACCGCCTTCCTCGCCATCGATGAAATCCAGCTCTGCGCCGATGCCGAGCGCGGGCATGTGTTCACCGACCGGCTGCTCCACGCCCGCGGCGAGGAGGAAACCCTGTTCCTCGGCGCCGAGACGATGCGCGCCGCCATCCAGCGTTTCGTGCCGGAGGCACATTTCATAACGCGGACAAGGTTTTCCGATCTTGCTTTCACAGGTCACAGGAAGCTCACCCGCCTGCCCCGCCGCGCCGCGCTGGTCGCGTTTTCCGCTGAAGATGTTTACGGCCTCGCCGAAATCGTGCGGCGGCAGCGCGGCGGCGCCGCTGTCGTGCTCGGCGCGCTCAGCCCGCGCACACGGAACGCCCAGGTCGCGCTCTATGAATCCGGCGAAGTGGACTTTCTCGTCGCGACCGATGCGATCGGCATGGGGCTCAACATGGATATCGACCATGTCGCTTTTGCGAGCCTCGAAAAATTCGACGGCTTGGGCGTACGGCCGCTCCGGCCCGACGAGATCGGCCAGATCGCCGGACGCGCCGGCCGGCACATGAATGACGGCACCTTCGGCGTCACAGCCGATTGCGAGACGCCCGATGAGGAAACGCTCACCCGCATCGAGGCCCACCGCTACGAGCCGGTGCGCCTGCTGCAATGGCGCAATGCCGCGCTCAGCTTCCGCTCGATCGCCGAATTGCTTGAGAGTCTGGATGAAGCACCGCCGATGCGGGGTCTCATCCGCGCGCGGCCGGCCATGGATGTGGCGGCATTGCGCCTGCTGTCCGCATCCGACGACATCGCGATGCTGGCGACCGGCCCCGCCGCGGTCAAATTGCTATGGGAAACCTGTCAGTTGCCCGACTTTCGCAAGCTTTCGGTGGAGGATCATACGCGGCTGGTCCGGCAGATCTATCACCATCTCATCGGCCCGGACGGCGCACTCCCGGAGGACTGGATCGCGCGCCATGTCGCCCGCCTCGACGAGACCGAAGGCGATGTCGCGACGCTTTCGGGCCGCCTCGCACAGATCAGGACCTGGACCTATGCCGCCCATCGTCCGGGCTGGGTGAAAGATGCCGCCCATTGGCAGGAACAGACCCGCGCCGTCGAAGACCGTCTCTCCGACGCGCTGCATGAGCGGCTCACGCAGCGCTTCATCGACCGGCGTACGTCGCTGTTCCTGAAGAGCCTGCGCGAGGAGGAGCCGCTCAGCCTTCAGCTCGACGAGTCCGGGGCGGCGCTTGTCGGCGGCGAAGTGATCGGCAAGCTCGAAGGATTTCATTTCCGGCCCGATCCCCGCGCCGAAGACGGACGTACCTTGCGCGCGATTGCCGCCAAAGCCCTCGAATCGGAATATTTCAGCCGGGCGCAAAGGCTGGCCGCGGCGGAGGATTCCGCCATCACCCTCAGCGAGCACGGACGGCTTTGGTGGGAAGGCGCGATCATCGCGCGGCTCGCACGCGGGACGTCGGCGCTGGAGCCTGACCTTGCGCTTGTCTGCGACGATCAGCTGAAACCGGAACTGCGCGAGATTGTATTGGCGCGGCTGCGCCGATGGCTCTCCGGACGAATCAGCGCGCGCCTCGCGCCGCTTTTGGCGCTGCGCAGCGCGGCCGATGCCAAGCCCGGTTCGGAGGATGCATTGCCCCCCGAGGCACGGGGCGTTGCCCACCAGCTCTGCGAAGCGCCGGGATCGCTCGATATCCGCACCGCTATTCTGCCCCAGGATTTGCGGACCGCGCGATTCGCGCTCCGGCGCTTCGGCGTGCTGTTCGGACATCGCTCGATATTTCTTCCCCAACTTTTGCGGCCGCAGGCTTCCGGCCTGCTCGCGCTGCTCTCCGCCGTCTCCGCCGGACTCGAAGCGATTCCTCCGCCGCCGCTGCCCGGCCTGACGTCCTTCGAAGCGGAGGAATGGATCCCGGACGCCTTCCTCGCCGCGGCGGGCTACCGGCGCCTGGGACGGCGGGCGATCCGCCTCGATATCCTTGAGCGTCTGGACGGGCTGCTCGAGGCTGCCATGCGTTCGGGCGCAACCGCGGAATCGCTGGCGCCGCAACTGCTCTCGCTGCTCGGCACCAACGCCGCCGAGCTCGACCTCATCCTGCCTGCGCTCGGATGGCAGCAAGTGGCTGTAGGCGAAGGCCAATCCGCCACGCATGTCTGGCGCCGCCAGGCGATCCGGCGGCCCGGCGCGAAAGAAAAAAATCGCCGCAAGCCACCCGCGCCGAGGCCTGATTCGCCGTTTGCGGAACTGGCAGCCCTGATCGCGGCCAACTGACGATGTTTTCGCGCCGCACCCATGCGCCATGGACGGGTTTGCCCCGATGACAGAGCGGATTCGCATCGACAAATGGCTGTGGCATGCGCGGTTCTACCGCTCGCGAGTCCTGGCCCAGAGCGCCGCCGCTTCCGGCCTGATTCGGCTGAACGGGGTGCGGGTGGAAAAAGCGAGCGCGGCCGTCCGGCCCGGCGACATTCTGACCGTGCCGCGCGGCCGCGAGGTTCTCGCGATTCGGATCGAGGCGGTCGCGGCGCGGCGCGGCGGCGCGCCGGAAGCCCGTAAACTCTACAGCGTGGTCGGCGGAAGCGTTCTTGATCCGGCCGCCGCAGCGTCTTAATTGAGCCGCGGCCCGTTTTCGGCCGCGAGGAGAGCTTGTTCATGACCTATGTCGTCGTCGATGCCTGCATCAAGTGCAAATACATGGACTGCGTCGAGGTCTGCCCGGTCGATTGCTTTTACGAAGGCGAAAACATGCTGGTGATCGACCCGGATGTCTGCATCGATTGCGGGGTCTGCGAGCCGGAATGTCCGGTGGAAGCCATCAAGGCGGACACGGAAAGCGGGCTCGAGCGCTGGCTGACGCTCAACGCCGAATACGCCAAGAAATGGCCGAACATCACCCAGAAGGGAACTGCGCCCGCCGACGCCAAGGAGTTCGATCAAATCCCCAACAAGTTTGATCAGTATTTCAGCGACAAGCCGGGGACCGGTTCCTAGAATTTTCTAGCGGTTTCAGCCTTTTGGGCGCAGATTTGTGTCCCCGGAACCCGTTTGGCGGGCAAGATCGATCAACCTTACGGATACGCAAGAAACCGCGATATTTCAAGCATTTGCCGCATTCGTGCTTCACAAATGTCCTGTTCTGTGATAGAGTTGTCATAGTCGGTACGGCAGTCAGATTCTCACGCGAGTCTTCCGCATCTCCAGGATGCGGGGTGTGGGTTTTGTTGGGCGGTCTTCCGCATGAGGTTCATTGATCGACGGCGGCAAAGATGGCTGCTGCGGTCCGAGGCCGGCAAAGGAAGGTTTTGCGTGTTGAGAACGGATAAGGAAGAGATGTCGGCTCCCAAGAAAAAGGTTCCGGCCAATTCGAACAGGAAGCTCGAATTCAAGGCGAACGACCATGTCGTTTACCCCACGCATGGCGTGGGGCGGATCGCCCGCGTGGAAGAGCAGGAAGTGGCGGGCATGAAGCTGGAGCTGTTCGTCATCCAGTTCGAGAAGGACAAGATGACGCTGCGCGTTCCGACCGCGAAGGCGAAAGCGGTGGGCATGCGCAAACTGTCCTCGCCCGATGTGGTGGCGACGGCGCTCAATACGCTGAAGGGCCGGGCCCGGATCAAGCGCACGATGTGGAGCCGCAGGGCGCAGGAATACGAAGCGAAGATCAATTCCGGCGATCTCGTCTCGATCGCCGAGGTGGTGCGCGACCTGCATCGCGCCAGCGGCCAGCCGGAGCAGTCCTATTCCGAGCGCCAGCTCTACGAAGCGGCGCTGGCCAGGATGGCGCGCGAGGTGGCCGCCGTCGAACGCATCGACGAGCAGGCCGCGGTCAAGCGCGTCGAGACGGTGCTGCTGAAGAAAGCGGCATAGCGGGCTCAGCACGAAGCGGATAATGGGCACGAGGGATCGAGGCGGGATTCCCCGCTTCGGTTCCCGTGTCCTCTGCGCGCGTCGGCGTGTAATTTGTTTCAGCGCGGCGTGATCGGTCCGCGCAACAGCGGTGTTTCGATCACCTCGATATCCACCGGCGACGCGATTTCCATTTCCGGGCCGCGCGCACGATTGATCCAGCCGCGCACCCGGATCGTCTGTCCGCGGTAACTGAACGGATCGACTCCGATCGACCGGAAGTTTTTCAGATCATCCGCTGTAATTACGACCGCAAAATCCCTGCTGCGGTCGCGGCCGAATTCCAGATAGAGGCGGCCGCCATGGCTGGCCACATCGTCGATTGTTCCTTCCACAATCTGAAACGTTCCCGCATCCTCGCCGAGATGCTGCGCGTCGCGCACGCGATAGGCGTCGAGCGACCAGATGCCCGTCTTTTGCGCGCGTGCGCGCCGCTCGGCGGCATAAAGCTCGTCGGCACATTCGGCGCGGTCCGGCGCAAGCGAAACACGCGCCAGCCCCTCTTCGAGCAGCGCGCGCTGCAACCATGCGTGGCCGCTGCCGTCCGATAGCGATGCCTGCGCGCGCAGCCTTCCGTAGCGGTCTTCCTTGGGAACCTGCGAAGCCAGGGTCAGCACATGGCCGGTGGCAAGCTCCGAAAGCTTCGTAATTGCCTGGTCGGCGTAGAATTCCGGCGCGTTGTCGCCGGCGCCGGCCGGCAACAGGATACCTTCGAGCCGTGCGGCGCGCCCGTCCTCCAGCACCAGCACGCCATTGCGTTCCACGCGTACGATCTTCGCCCGGGCGATTTCTACCGGAGGGAAGCATGACGGCAGCGTCGCAATGGCCGGTTGCGCGGCGATGCTTAACAGCAGGAAAAAACCGAAGAAAAAGAGGCGCGACATCGGGGCCTTCGACTGGCGGCGGATCGATCTTGCCAGCAAGCGGTTGTATTTGCACGGCTAATGGCCGGACGTGACTGCGCCCCCACGGCCCCCCAAACCAGCGGAGACGCATGCGCCCTTCACCCGAAACGCTGCCGGCATTCGAACTATGGGCCCTGAACAGCGCCACGGACCTGATATCCGCGGTGCTGATCCTGATCGCGGGCTGGATTCTCGCCGGCTGGGCGGCGCGCTGGGCGCAGCGCGGGCTGAGCCGCCTGCACCATTTCGACGAGACGCTGAAGCCGCTGCTCGCATCTCTGGTCCGCTACGCCATCCTGATCGCGACATTCATCGCGGTGCTTCAGCGCTTCGGCGTGGAAACAACGAGCCTTATCGCCGTGGTCGGTGCAGCCGGCGTGGCCATCGGCCTCGCGCTGCAGGGGACGCTTTCGAATGTCGCCGCGGGCGTGATGCTGCTCGTCCTGCGGCCGTTTCGCATCGGCGACGGCATCCAGGCCGCCGGCCAGTCCGGCACGGTGCGCGAGATCGGCCTGTTCACGACCATCATCACCACGCGCGACCTGCTCTACGTCTCGGTGCCCAACGCGGCGATCTTCTCGGGCGTCATCACCAACTACACGCGCGAGCCCTTGCGCCGGATCAGCTTCGTCTTCCCCATCGAT
>DATJUM010000225.1:0-3556 GCA_035502355.1 Rhizomicrobium sp.
ATTCGCGGCCTTCTTCTGCACCGGTTTGTTCGTGTATGAAATTACACGGAACCGGCAAACGGCGCTGGAGCATATCTACCAGATAGAGGCCGAGGTGCAGGCGCGCAGGGACGCCGAAGAGCAATTGAAAATCCTGGTGGAAAGCAGCCCGGCGGCGATCTTCACCGCGAACTCGGAAGGCCGCATCCTGTTGGCCAACGATGCCGCGCATCGCTTATTCGAATTGCCGCCGGGGACGCTGCCGGGCAAGTGGATCGGCGATTATCTTCCGGCCTTGGCCACCGTCCCAGCGCTTGAAAACGGCCGGCCGTCGTTTCGCACCGTGATGCAGTGCCGCGGCCGCCGCGAAGACGGCGAGGCGTTCCTCGCCGACATGTGGTTTTCCACTTATCGCACCAGCGCCGGTCCCCGTCTCGCGGCCATGGTGGTGGACGCCTCCGAGGATCTTCGCAATCGCGAGGAGCTGAGCCTGCACCATCTGCTCGCCGCCTCTCGCATCCTGGTGGGCGCCGTTTCGCACGAGATCCGCAATGTTTGCGGCGCCATCGCCATGGTTTACGAAAACCTCACCCGCAGGGGCTCGCTCGGCCGCGATGTTGCCAACAACGATCTGGCCAACAACAAGGATTTCGAAGCGCTCGGGACACTGATCGCCGCCCTCGAAAAGATCGCCGCGCTCGATCTGCGCCAGACGACGAACCAGGCCGCCGGCATCGATCTTTCCTCCCTGATCGACGAACTGCGAATCATCGTCGAACCGGCGCTGCGCGAGCAAGGCATAGCCGCAAGATGGGAAATCGAACCGGGACTGCCGTCCGTCTGGGCCGACCGCCAGAGCCTGTTGCAGGTTTTCCTGAACCTGATCAACAACAGCGAGCGCGCCATGGCGAAGGAGGCTTTGCGAGAGCTGGTCCTCACCGCCAAACTCGAAAAGAAGCGCGTTCAGATTCGCCTGCGCGACAGCGGTTCGGGCGTGGCGCATCCCGAGCGGCTATTCCGGCCATTCCAACACGGCGCCCAGGCGACGGGTCTGGGCCTTTATCTGTCGCGCGCGCTGATGCGGTCGTTTCGCGGCGACGTGCGCTATGAGCCGGAGCCCCACGGATCCAGCTTTATCGTGGAGCTGACGCCGGCGGTCGCTCGCGAAGGGGAAGACTCCTATGGACCAGATCCGGATCCTGTTGATCGACGATCACAGCCTCTTTCGGGAGAGCCTCAGCCGGTTGCTGGCCGCCGAACCTGACTTCCGCATCGTGGGCAGTTGCGGCTCGGCCGCGGAGGCGTTGGAGCTGCTCGACCGCGAAGTCGCGGATGTAGTTCTGCTCGATTACGATCTGGGGGAAGCCACCGGATCGGCGTTCCTGACGCAGGCGCGCGCGCACGGCTTCAACGGCCGCATCCTGATGGTGACGGCCGGAATGAGCGATATCGAAGCGCTGCGGGCGCTCGAAGCCGGAGCCGCCGGAATCTTCTTAAAGCACAGCGCCCCGGGCGAACTGATGGAAGCCATTCGCAAGGTGGTGAACGGCGACATGTGGCTGGACCCCAAGGCGGTGCGCGGCGTAGTGGCCGGGGCCGAAGGCAAGTCTGACGAGAGCCGCGCGGGGCAGCCCTTCACGGTCCGTGAGAGGACGGTGTTGAAAGGCGTCTTCGAAGGCTTGTCGAACAAGGAAATAGCCGCGCGCATGGATTTATCGGAGAGTTCCATCAAGGCGGTGATGCAGCAGCTTTTCGACAAGACGGGAGTGCGGACGAGGAGTCAACTGGTCCGCATCGCGCTAGAGCGCCGCGACGACTGGTTTTAATCGGCTACCAGACTTGCATTTCTTCGCGCACTGCGACGATTCCAGTGGGGCAGACCCCCTGGTCTGCAGCCGACCCCCCGGTCGGCTCGCGCGCTGTTCCGAAATGCCCCCACAGCCCGACCAGGGGGTCGGGCGCAGACGAGGGCGTCTGCCCCACATGTTTTTCATGGACTTTCGCGGCCGTCACGGCCGCAGGGACAGGATGCCATCCTGCCGTAAGTGAGAATCGCCGCTAACGCCCCGAAATGCGGCGCTCCATCGCGGTGTCCGCGTCCGCGCCCGCCGCATCGCCCGCCGCTCGTCGAGCCACTGCCCGGTTATGATACGCGTTCACATATTTCGGATCGAGCTTGATGGCCTCATCGAAATCCGCAATCGCGTTCTTGTAATTGTGCATTCGTAAATAAGCATAGCCGCGCGCGTTGTAGGCGCTGGGATGGTCCGGCTTCATGCGAATCGCGTCGGTCAACTCCACAACCGCTCGAGCCAGCTCGCCCTTGTTTAGATAATCACGGCCGAGCGCTTCGTGAGACTCGGACGTGGCCGCCGGGCGCATGGGGACTACTGGGGTGCGCGTTTCAACGGGCGCCGTCAATACCGGAGCTGGCGCCGGTTTGGCGACCACAGGAACAACGGGCGCGACTGGAGGCGGAGCCGTTTGCGCGATCACGGGCGCGGGTGGTGGAGATGGCGGCGGCGCGGGCGGTGGCGCAGCCTTTGCCAACTGCTCCTCCGTCTTCGCGAGCACCTGTTTCGCTTCCTCGTAATCCGGCCGCAGCTCGATCGCTTTCAACAAATCCGATCGCGCGGCCTGGTACTTACCCATCAGATAATAAGCGCTGCCCCGTGCCAACCACGCCTCCGGCAAATTGGGGTTCAAGCGAATCGCTTCCGAGCGGTCGCGCAGACCCTCCTCATGCCGGCCCATCTGATGATAGGAGCCGCCTCGCGCCAGCAGCGCCTCGGGAGAATCGGGCTTGATCTGGACCGCCATCTCGCGATCCGCCAGCGCCTGCTCCGGCTTGCCAAGTTGCACATAACATGCCGCCCGGCCCAGGTATAGGAAAACGTCGTTCGGCTGCACCGCGATGGCCTTCGTAAAGTCGTCCACCGCGCTCTTGTAATCCCGCATCTTGAGGTGAGCCGCGCCCAGCAGCGCCAGCGCTTTGTAGCTGTTCGGCTGCGCCTGCAACACCCGCTCGAAATCCGCAACCGCACGCTCGAAATCGCCGAGTTGCCCATACGCGAAACCGCGATCTAGATAGGCGTCGGTGTAATCCGGCTTCAGCGCAATGGCCTGGTCGTAATCGTCGATGGCCTGCTGATATTTACCCAGCCCCGCGTAGAGATTGCCGCGCTGCTTGATGGGAGTAGGATCGTCTAGCCGCAGCCGGATTCCATGGCTGTACTCGACAATGGCCTTCTCGGCCTCGCCCATATCGGCATATATTGCGCCGCGTGCGTTGTAGAGCGCCGGCGTGTCGACATTCAATTTCGCGGCCTCGTTGTAATCGGCCAGAGCCTTCGCCGGTTCCTTCAGCTTGCGATAGCAATCGGCGCGCAGCATCCATGCCTGCCCGTCGGAGGGCTCCAGTTGCACGGCCCTGGTCAGATCCGGCAGCGCATTTTGAAAATCCCCCAGCGTGTAGCGCACGCGTCCGCGATGGAACCAGGCTTCGCCGTCTCCCGGGGCCGCTTCGACGGCCGCAGTGAACGCTCGGGCCGCTTGGGCGTACTGCCCTTCGGTTTCC
>DATJUM010000226.1:0-19184 GCA_035502355.1 Rhizomicrobium sp.
TGCGACGACGCCCCATTCGGGACATCTTCCGGGTGGCGACGAAAACCTGCAAGGCAAGGCACTGCTCATCCGCGCGGAACAGGGGTTGGGGGATACGATTCAATTCTGCAGATATGCTCTGCTTGCGGCGGCGCGCGGCGCGGACGTCACGCTTGCGGTGCAGGATCCCCTGGTTACCCTACTCAAATGCCTGCAGCCGCGAGTAACAATCACCGGCATGGGGACGCCGTCGTCCGGGTTCGATTATCACGTTCCGCTGCTGAGCCTGCCGCGTCTGTTCCGGACGCGCATGAACAATATCCCCGCGACAATCCCTTATCTCGCGGCCGATTCCAACCGAATTGAAACGTGGAAGAAAAGGATCGGAACAAGCGGATACAGGATCGGAATCTGCTGGCAGGGCGCTGCTGGCGGCGAGGTCGATGTCGGCAGGTCCTTTCCGGTCAGGCATTTTGAAACGATTGCCGGCATTTCCGGCCTCCGGCTCATCAGCCTGCAAAAGAACGCCGGCGTGGAACAACTGCTCGACCTGCCGTCCGCAATGAGGGTGGAGACATTCGGCGACGCGCTCGATGCGGGGCCGGATGCGTTTGTCGACACGGCGGCTCTGATGGAGAGCCTCGATCTCGTCATTACTTCGGACACGGCGGTTGCCCATCTTGCGGGCGCGCTCGGACGGCCCGTCTGGGTCGCGCTAAGCCACGTGCCGGATTGGCGCTGGCTGATGGATAGAAAGGACAGCACGTGGTATCCGACCATGACGCTGTTCCGCCAACCGGCGCGGGGCGACTGGGCCGGAATCTTCGCCGCGATGAGAACCAGCCTGTCCGATTTGCTGTCCGCGCCGGAGTGCAGACGTTGACTGCGGGACCAGTTGCGGCGCCGCAGGTTCCGGTTTCCTGGGGCGAACTGATCGACAAGATCACGATTCTCGAAATCAAAAGCGCGAAAATCCGCCGGCAAGAACAGCTCGCGAATGTCCGCAAGGAGCTTGCGCTTCTGCAAGAAATTGCTCGTCCCGTTCCGGCGGGTTCGCAGGTCGCGCAAATCGCGTTGCTGCTGCGCGCCGTCAACGAAAAGCTATGGGACGTGGAAGATCGCCTTCGCGAACTCGAGGCAGCAGCGGATTTCGGCGCGGAATTCATCGAACTCGCGCGGTCGGTCTATAAGAGCAACGACGAGCGGGCGGCCCTGAAACGAAAAATCAACGACGCCATGCCCTGCGGTATCGCCGAAGAAAAGAGCTACGCCGGTTTATCTTCTTCGGAGCAGTGAGCAGGCTGAAAAATCATGGGCGGGTTGCCCCGCCCATGATCCACGCCAGTCCATTCGAGCGGAATTGCTTCCGCCGTTTCTCAGCTCAGCGTCACGGAAACGCTGGTTGACGCAATGCCGTTCACGATCACCTGGAGCGAACTCGCGCCTTTCTCGCAGGTCTTCGGAATATCGAACTCGGCGTTCGTCGTGCCTGTCGTCCATACGCCCATCGTCGAGAAGTCGTAGCTGCGGCCAAAGCACACATCGCCGCTCTTCGTGTTGGTGATGCGCACCAGCGGGAAGTTGGTGGTCTCCTGTGAGTCATCACCGTACTGGCCGCCCAGATCGAAGCCATTGAAGTTCGTGCCCGAAATTGCGTTGCCGGTGCTGCCGATCTTCAGTTTGTTCGATACGCCGGATACCACCGGCGCCCATGCCTTGTTCGGCGTTCCAGTCTCGGTATAGACCGCAACTTCGTTCGGCGTGGTCTGGCTGTTGTCCCAGATTGCCTGTCCCGTCGGCAGCATCATCAGATTGGCTTCGAAGGACGAGGTGCCGGCCGCTTGGTTGGTATCGTTGACCTGCGTGACCGTCAGCTTGCCCTTCTTGCTGAACGACCATTCCCAGAAATGCGATGGCGTCTCGAACGTGCCCGGGCTCGCATCTACGAGCACATGACCATTGGGCAGCGTCACCGCCGGACCATCGGCAACGTCATAGATCGTGCCCTTGTATGTCATGACGGGGCCGGAAGTCCAGGAATTGCCCGCAACATCATAGATGTCGTTGACGCCGCTGCTCGGATCGGCGCTGAACTGGATGATCGTTCCCTGCTTGCCGTAAGCCGGAGTAAGCGGGCCCGGGCCGAGCTCGCGGGTGCTGGTGATGGTCAGCGTGTCCGGCGTGCAGCTCGACTGCAAAGTCCAGTCTCCGGTCGTCGGATCATAGAGCTCATAATGATCGCCGGGGTTGCACAGCGACCAAACATCGACTGTGAAAACGTCGCCGCCGGGCAGGTTGGTCCAGCCCTCTTCGTCATTGTCGTCGTTCTTGCCGGTGCCCGTGGTCGTCCAGGTTACGTTGGTGCCGCTGATCGTCGCGATGGCGTCCGCCTTGGTACAGCAATCTGCCAGCATGTAGCTGCCGTCCGGAAGGATTGCGCTCTGTGCGTCGCCGATCGAAGTCCAGCCGGTTGGTGCAGTCACCGAGGTCCAGCTGTTGTTTACCGGATCGTAAAGCGCGCCGAGATTGGTCCAGTCGCCCTTGCAGTCGTTGTATTCGCCGCCGTTCACGATCATCCGGCCATCCGTCAGGATCTGTGAGGCAAAGAACAGGGGCGAATAGCCGGCCGGCATTGTCGCGATCGCGCTCCAGGTGCCGTTGACATAGCTGCCTGTCTTGTCGGGCGTGAGCTTGTACCATTGCTCCGGGGACGTGCAGTAATCCTCGACGAGGACAGTACCGTCGGTGAGCTGGAGCGGATTCCAGGGGCCGTTCGTGAAGGGCAGCGATCCCGTCAGGTCCGTCCAGGTGCCCGATTTGCTCTTCTTGGGCGCCTTGAAGGCCGCCTCATACGGCCCGATATGAACAAGCGGCTGGTTCGGGTCGAGACGGAAGGTGCTGCCTTTCTTGTAAGGGAAATGATAGCTAGGCGCCGCGGCGCCGGCCGTCAGCGAGGCGATCGCTGCTAAGGCCAGTACCGATGCGCCGGCAGTGAGAGAGCGGGTGCATTTCATGGGTAGTCCCCCTTCAGTGGCCGTCCGCCAATCGGACGAATGCACGCCCGTCCGGGCGTGTCGGGCAAAAGACTACGTGGAACAAGGATGAGGAGCAACCACGCATCAGGGGAAACGTACATGGCCGCAATGTCCAATGAGCTCTAATGTCCGAACGCAAAAGCATAGACCGTACCGTCAGCCGCCACGTAGAGGTGCTTTTCCGCCGCAAGTATCGTGACGAAATGGTGCAGCCCGCTCATCGTTTCACTGCCCCCTGAAAATACCGGCTGCCCTGTCAGCGCATTGAAACCATGCAGGAGATTGTCGCCTTCGGCGCCGACCACCCAGGCGATCGGGTTCGATTTGTCGTCGGTCGTGGTGATGATCGGGGCGCCGCCGCCGCTGAAGGCTTCGCACCAGAGCGCCGTGATCAGAGAATTACCGCTCGCCGCGACGTTGAGCATGGTGAGATTATTGCTGGAACAGTTGCCGCCCCCCGAATTCGTAAATGCGACCATGGTTGCGGACTTCGTCTGAAACACGGCTGGTGCCGTGATGATCGCATTGTTCGACACCTGCGCGATGGCGAGCGCGCCGCCGATACCGCCGAGATTGGTCCGGTTCGCGAGATAAGCATTGCCATCCTTGCCAAACGCGATGATGCGCTTGGCCGGAGGCTCGCCGGTGACGGCGATGTCGAGTGGCAGAGCCTCGGTACCCCCGAGATCCCGATCCTGCTCGTCAAGCTGTTGCCAGTTCGACGGAGCGAAATAATCTTTTGAATTCTCGGACCAGGCGAGCCCGGGCCGAAATCGGATGATCGCCTCCCCGCCGCTCCACATTGTGGCGTTGAACGTGTTCCCCGTCGTCGCGTAGAGGGTTTCGCCATCGCCGGCGAGACCGCCCTGCGCCCAAATTCCGCCGCCATTGGCCGTCGTCGCCCAGTGCGCCATGATTTTTGGCGGGGACGTCTGCAGCTGCAGGACCGTCCCGTTATAGGAGCCGCAATCTCCCCAATTGCCTCCATAATTGACGTAGAGATAACCTTTGAACAGCAAAACGGCGCTGCGTTCGCCCTGCGTGGACGACGAGAAGTTTATGCCCTTCTTTGCGAGCTCCGCCTGCACATCCAGGGGCCAGTTCGGGACGATCGATCCGTCCGACAGCGACAGCGCATACAGGAGGTGGCGCGGACCTGCTTTCTCCTTGGTGAGCGCGTCGAAATAAACCACGCCGGCCTTGGGATCGATTGCCGGTGTACCGGTGATTCCGTCCGGATCGATGTTGCCGCAGGGCAATTCGCTGAGCGGAACGGAAGGTTTCAGCTTCGTGTCCCAGATCACTTTGCCGGTTTTCGCCGAAAGCGCATAGACGTGATTGGACTCCGTCGCGACAATGAGTTCTCCGCTCTTCGATCCGGTCGGCAGCCAGTAAAGAGGCTGGGCATAGATGTGCCCAGTCAATGTCGCCTTGAAATTTGAGTCGAGATGCATGCCGGCGGCGGCCGCAAGTGTCAGGCCCGGCACGACATAGTCACCGTGACGTGTCAGGGAATTGTGATACGTGACCACACTTTGCGCGGCACAGGGGCAGGACATTCCGGCGAGCAAAGCCGCCGCCGTCAAAACGCGAATTCGCATGCGTGCCTCCCATCGATATCGGAACATGACACTACTCGGCCAAGAAGACCTAATCCGGCAGCAAAATTCAAATCATTTGGCCGGCGAGACCGCACTATTCGGCGGGCACGGCGTTCGAACCGGGTGCTGCACCGCAACGCGCAAGTAGCGCGCGAAGATCGCGAATCGCCGGAAACACCTCATTATTCCAATCGGCACCCTGGGCATCATGGGCCGCCTGTTCCTGTTCGACGATGTGCTTGTCTTCGCGGAAAATGTTCTCCGTGAACCACGTGATGAACGGCCAGGCGAGATAGAGCAGTGGTGCGAAGCGCGGCTTTTTTACCGAGAGATGACCGAATGTCCGGTTGGTCCGTTGGTCCTTGTCGAGTGGCGTGTAGCCCAGCCAGACATCGAGAACCGGATCACCGCCATCCACCCAGAATTTAAGACGCTGGTAGGGATAATTGGTGCGAATTGTCATCAGATCGCGTCGACCGTCCTCGCGCTTTTTCTCGATCACGTTGAGGATGGCGGATTCGCCGATGGAGCCGCGCCCGGCGGTGCGGCTGAACGTGTAATCGACCTCGCACCAATCCTCCCCCAGACGGCGGCCCAGACAGCGCGCGCGGATCATTCCCATCTGCCGGCGATGCAGAAACTGATGATTCATGTCGAACAGATTTTCGTGCATGAACGTATAGTGGCAGGCGACCTCGCGGTTCAGCCGGCGCGTGAGATAGCGCCGGTCACCTCTTGATCCCGCTGCACCTGGCTTGCGCTCCTCCGCAAGTCGCGCGTCGCCCGGGAACACAAAGATCAGACCGTCGATTTCGTGGGCCGGATAGCTGCGGACGCCGTTGGGCAGCCGTTCGCGCCCCAGATAGGGAATGTCGATGCATCTGCCGGCGCAATCATATGTCCATCCGTGGTAACCGCATTTCAGCGCATCGCCTGCGACCGTTCCGAGATGCAGCGGCACCTGACGGTGTGCACACCGGTCTTCGAGGGCGAAGATCCGGCCGCTCGCGCCACGAAATACGACGATTGGCTCTCCCGCGAATCGCACGCCCAGTGTCTTCCCACGCCTGACCTGATGCGACCACGCGATCGGATACCAGAAATCGGGATGCGCGTTCACGCGTCTTAGATCAGGATGTGTATCCACGGTGGCAGGCTGCGGGTGTGCATCAGCAGTGTCCTCCGCCGATACCGCGTAATGACACCGTCCATCAACATCGTGACGATGACGTTGGGGGAATCCGGCGTGATCACGGTGCCAGCTCATTCCCGACGTGCCCGACCCAGGCTCACATCTCCGATGGCAAGCCGGCCGACACGCAATTCCCGGACGTCTGCCTGGCCAAGCGTCAAGCTGCCAATGGCCAGCCGCCCGATGGCGATTACGGCAAATGCCAGGCAGCCCACCGCCAGCGCACCCAAGGCAATCGCGCCGATTGCCGCGGCACCAAAACGGCGGTCGGGCACCTCCGGGGGCGCCCAGATCGCCTGTTCATCGCTGTTGCCAATCGAGTAGTTCATCCCGTGGTGCCGTGCTGTGCGGCACGCACTCTGCCCCGTGGCACGGGGCGAGATCAAGGAACAGTGAGAATCGCATGCATAGTGGCGACGTCGATCAGATACAGCGCCAAAGTGAGGGCGATAATCACTCCGATGAAAGCCGCGGAGAACAACAAGCTTTCTCCGGCAGAACTCCGGCCGAGCCGGATCGAATGTGCGTGCCGCATGCCCCTTCCCTGCATTGCCCGCATGGGCATCCTTGCATGGGCGGGTTACGGCCCGATTAACTCTTCCTAATGTTTTGTTTGGAACCGGACTATCACGGGTCCCCTGGCGCCACTTCGTCCTCGGACTCCTCAAAGTGCGAAGCCAGCACCGGAATGGTCAGGAGGTAGACCAGCAGGCCGACGGTTAACGTCGCCCAGGGCCAAAGAATAGCAGAAGCCAGGAGTAAACCGGCCAGACCGATCGCGGCCTTCCTGAAGGCGTGGGGCACATGGATCTGCTTGAGTGAGAGAGTCGGGACCCGGCTGACCATCAGCCACGACATGAGTGCAATCATTGCGGCGCTGAGCCCAGGATGACTGAATGCACTCTCCTTGAATTGGAATGCGAGCACCATCGGCAGAAGGATAAGGCAGGCCGCTGCCGGCGTGGGCAGGCCGGTAAAATGGGAAGGCGGTGGGGATGAGGGATCGCGACCGGCACTTTCGACATTGAACCGCGCAAGTCGTATTGCGCTCGCCGCACAGAAAATCAGCGCGAATGCCCAGCCGGCGCCGCGTGCATGATAAAGCGTCCACAGATAGACGAGTACGCCCGGTGCTATTCCAAAACTCACCAGGTCGGCGAGCGAGTCGAGCTGCGCACCGAACGCACCTGCGACACCAAACAGCCGCGCCAGCTTTCCGTCGACCATGTCGAAGATCGCCGCGCAGATGATCGCCACTACGGCAGCTTTCCAGTCGCCGCCCAGCGCAAACCAGATCGCGGTCGCGCCCGAGCAGAGCCCGAGTAGCGTCAATGCGCTCGGCAGAAACTTCCCGACCCGTTCGTCCTCGCGAAGCGCCGTTGCCGTGCGCGCGAGATTCGTTCGGCCAAGTTTTCCCACCCGCGCCATCAGGAAGGGAATTCCGCGAGCACGGTTTCGCCCGCCCGCACGGTCTGTCCCGCGTGTGCCACGACGCGCGAGCCTGCCGGCAGGAACACGTCCAGGCGGCTGCCGAAACGGATTATGCCAAAACGATCGCCGCGACATACTTTCTGTCCTTCCTGCAGACCGCATTGGATGCGGCGCGCTATGAGGCCGGCAATCTGCACAACGCCTAACTCCACGGACCTCCCGCCCCCGCTCCTGGCTTGCATCCGGATCGACATGCGCTCGTTGTGCCGGCTCGCCTTGTCGAATGACGCATTGAAGAATTTACCGGGCCGGTAGGCAAGGGCCGTCACGGTACCGTCGCACGGAATTCGATTCACGTGAACGTCAAAAATGGTCATGAAGATGCTGAGCCGCAAGCGTGGCTCCAGGCCGAGACCCAGTTCGGGAGGGGGGGGTGCCAAGACAATCGGCAGAAGTCGTCCGTCCGCCGGCGACAGGATAAGGCCCTGGCTGTCAGGCGGTGTCCGATCCGGGTCACGGAAAAATGCGGCGACCCAGAGCGTCACGGGCAGGAGGCACCAGCCCAGCCACGCGGCGAGCCCAAAGGCCCCTGCATTGACCATTCCCGCCACCGCGATGAAGGGCCAACCGGCGCGATGGATCCCGCCGCTGGTCAGATTGTGACCTGCGTGCCCATTTCCACCACTCTGTTGGGTGGCAGCCGATAGAAACGGGCAGGTGAGAGAGCGGTCGACGCAAGGCGCATATAGAGCCAGGTCCGCCATTTACCAAGCACCGGCGGGCTGGATGGGACGAGCGTCTCATGGCCGATGAAGAAAGTGGTGTTCGGCGGGTCGAGCACGAGACCGTAGGCGCGCGCAGCTTCGAGATCGCGCGGAACATCGGGCGTTTCGAAAAAACCGTAGTGAATGAAGACGTTGAAAAAACCCTTGCCCAGCTTGATCACCTCCAGCCGGCGGCTTTGCGACACGACAGGAACATTATCAACCACAACATGGGCCAGTACGACGCGTTCGTGCAGCACGCGGTTGTGTTTGAGGTTGTGGAGAAGGGCTCCGGGCACGACATCGCCACGCGGGCTAAGAAATACCGCGCTTCCGGCCACCCGCACCGGCGTTCTGTCCGCGCGTTCCAGAAAAAGATCCAGCGGCATGGATTCGCTGCGCACTTTGTCGAGGTGGACGCGCCTGCCTGTCCGCCAGGTATCCATCACGATGAATACGCCGGCGGCAATCAACAGCGGCAGCCAGCCGCCTTCACGGATCTTGAGGGAGTTGGACGCAAGAAACGATAGGTCGATCAGGGCGAGGGGGCCGAACACCGGAATGATCAACCGGGGCGACCATTTCCAGCGCCGCATCGCCACGACGATGGCCAGCATCGTGCTTATGACCATGACGCCGGTAACAGCGATGCCATAGGCAGCGGCCAGAGCATCCGAACTGCGGAAGATGAGCACGATCAGCACCACGCCGATACACAGATATGTGTTCATCTGCGGAACATAGATCTGCCCGAAATCGGTCGCCGAAGTGTGGCGCACCTCCATTCGCGGCAACTGACCAAGCTGCACGGCCTGTTGCGTTATCGAATAGACGCCTGAAATTACTGCCTGTGAGGCGATGATCGTTGCGATCACAGAAAGGATCACAAGCGGAAAGTGCGCCCAGCCGGGGGCGCCGGCGAAGAAGACATACTCCACGGAGTGCGGATCGCGCAGGATCGTAGCCGACTGTCCGAAATAAACCAGAATCAAGGCCGGCAGACTTATGAGCAGCCATGCCAGGCGGATGGGCTCCCGTCCGAAATGACCCATGTCGGCGTAAAGAGCCTCGCAGCCCGTGACGGCAAGAACGACCGCGCCCAGCGAGATGAAGGCGACAGCCGGCTTGGCGATGAAAAACGAAACGGCGTAATAGGGATTGAGTGCCCAGAGGATCTCCGGCGTCTGGATGATGGCGCGCAAGCCCATACAGGCCAGAACCGCAAACCAGATCGCCATGATGGGCCCGAACAGCCGTCCGATCCTGGCCGTGCCCCTGTTCTGATACGCAAAGAGACCAATCAGGACGACGAGTGTGAGGGGAACGACCAGCGGCACAAGCCCCTGATTTTCCGCGCCAATCAGCTCTACGGCGCTCAGCACGGAAATGGCTGGAGTTATTATCCCATCGCCATAGAAGAGCGACAGGCCGAGGATCGCGGCAAAGCCAATCCAGCTTTTCCATTTGCGGCCGATGGCCTGCGAACGGTGCGCGAGTGCGGCGAGCGCCAAAACGCCGCCTTCGCCGTCATTGTCCGCGCGCATGATGAGGACGACATATTTCACCGTAACTACGAGCACGAGCGACCACACGATCATGGATGCGGCCGCGAACACCGAAAGGCGATCGGGAACATTTCCGCCGGTAGCGCGAACGGTTTCGCGCAGTGCATAGAGCGGGCTCGTGCCGATGTCCCCGAAGACGACCCCGAGGGCACCAATGGTGAGCATCATTGTCCGGCGCCAGCTTCGGTCGGCGAGCGCGGGGCGCCCGTTCGAGCCGGCAGATTTTTGAGCGCTCGAAAGAGTGCCGTTGATGCCCTGAGGTTCGTTCATGCCGGCGGAGCCGTCATTCCTGTTGGAGCCAAGCGTTGAATGCGATTTGCGGGCCTGTCTGGCGCCCGCCGAGTTGCCCGCCAGCCATGGAGGCGGGGACCATAAGAATCCTTCCTCCGGGACAAAAGAGGGGCGAGGCAGAATAGCGCAGTGTGCTGGAAATCCTTAGTGAGGAAAGGAGTTTCCGTCTTCGCGCAAGATTTTTGAAACTACTCGGCGGCGATGCGATCCGGACCGGAGATCCGGGACGGCCCGATGAACCCTTCAACCAGATAGGTTCTGGTCCCCCAGGTGCGTGACCGCGGGTTCCAGACGCGCACCTCGGTCCAGCGGTTGTCCGGGCTCACATCCGCGACCGGATCGTCCAGGTAGATCGCTCCGTCCCCCAGCCAGTTGGCGTGATCGATGCGAATTTCCCGTGCAGAGATCAGGTCGGTCACCACGCCGAGATGCCCTCGCCCCGGCCCGGCATAACCGGTCAACACCATGACTGAACCGAGCAGGGGTATTCGCTCCCTTTCGTAGCGTCCCTCCGCCCTGGTCCACCAGGTTCCGGCGTTTCCAAATAGCTGAACGCCGGATCGCGCGCGCGCATAGGGTACGCACTCAAGCGGGCTCGCGGGCGTTTCAACCCGCGTGCCATCAGTCGTTGGGGCGGGAAGCGCCGACACCGCTGAGCTCGTTTCACTTACGCTTGCACAGCCGGCCAGGCAGAGTGCAAGCGCGGCACTTGCGGCAAGCCGGTCCGCAATCCCCTTCATTGCCGCCCTCCCGCTCGCGGGCCGCGGTTAGTGGTTTAATGTTCGCACGATTTGAAGGGGGATTGGTTAATCAATTCTGACTGTTCGCACGCAATGCACCCCGGCGCGGAAGTCCGGTGCTGCCACTCCAGCCCATGGCGCCCACGGACAACAGCCCTGCCGCGGCGAATGCAAAAAAAGGTGCGCTCCACGCCTGTTCGGCGAGCGCGATAGCCGGCAGTAGCAGCCCCGCTACGATCTCAGGTCTTCCTCGCCAGCCTCCCACCACAAATTCGCCGGCGCGGGGCGTGCGGACGAATTCCATCTCGGTCCCCAGGAAAGCGTCCAAGGTGGCCCGCGCGTTCGAAAGGATCAGTCCGCTCGGAAAAACGATAGCAAGGAGCAAGGATTGTGGAAGCAGCGGTTCGCTGCCGCGGCCCAGCATAAGCTGACCACAGTAAAGATAGCCCATGCTTGTTCCGATGCCAATGATGGTGACGCCAAGCCCCAGTTCGGCGACCGCCTGCAGATAGGTGACGCCCATCCACATCAGCGTCAGGCTGATCGAGGCGCTCAGCGCCGCCAAAATATAGAATCCGAACTGGCAGATCTGAAAGGCGAGGACGAGCTTCTTCCAGACCGGCATCTGGCTCGCAAAAATTGTAGGGAGCAGTTTTCGTGCGACCTGGGCGTGCCCTTTGGTCCAGCGAGCCTGCTGTGCTCGCCATGCCGCCGCCGTTTCGGGCAATTCTCCGGGCACGACAAGATCGGACAGGATGGCGCTGCGCCAGCCCTTGAGCGCGCAGCGGACGCTCAGATCCAAATCCTCCGTAAGTGTATCGCCTGTCCAGCCCCCGCCCTGATCGATGGCGCGTCGGTTCCATACGCCTGCCGTGCCATTGAACGAGATGGGCAAGCCGGCTCGAAACCGCGCTTCCTGTTCGACCGCGAAATGGCTGTCGAGAAGCAGCCCTTGCGCCCGCGTCAGCCAATTGAGCGTGCGGTTCGCATGCCCCCAACGCGCTTGGACAAAGGCAAGTCCTGGATCGGCGACCAGGGCGGGGACGGTTCGGCGGAGAAAGTCGCGGGGCGGTACGAAGTCGGCATCGAAGATCGCGACGTAAGGCGCATCCGAATGCTTCAGCCCAAACGCAAGGTTGCCGGCCTTGAATCCGGTGCGTTCGCCACGCCGGAGCACGACCAGATTAGCATCATGCGGCACAATATTCCGGATTGCGTTGCAAAGGCTTGCATGCGAGCCAACCCGTCCGTCATCCAGAAGCTGAATTTCCAGGCGGTCCCGTGGCCAGTCGAGTTGGGCGGCTGCCTGCGCGACGCGCAGCGCCAGGTTTCCTTCGTCACAAACGGGTAGCTGCACAAGCACATGCGGAAGTGCCTCATCAGCCAACTCGCGGACGCGTACCGGCCTCATGGGCCAGAAACGCCGCACAAGACTCAGACCAAGCAATTGCAGCGACAATAGTGCGAGCAGAACAAGCACACAGGCCAGTGCGGCTTGCAGGATCAGAGACAGGGCTGACATGGTGAACGGTCGGGACCCCTGATTTCCGATTCGCCGCGCCGCTCTGGTGCTTTGCGGGTCGGCAGGCGAGACACTGCTCGTTACCGACGGTTAAGGCAGCGCGCAATGTGGGGCCGGTCGCAGCCTTTCGCAAGTGGCGGGCAGCCTTGTCCAACTCCGATTGTGCCCGGTCGGCATTGAAATGGGGGGGTGGGCAGGCTATGGGGACGGCCGCTAAAGGAGCCTGTTCATGCGCGATACGATCGTCGGCCTTGTGCTGGCGATAATTTTTTTGGCTTTGCTGTTCGCGGCGCCACAGTTCCTGCCTCGTGGGATTGAAGGCGCCACGAGCGCAGAAATTGCACAAATCGGCACGGGTTTTTCGGGAACAAAGTATATCGGTTCTTGGGCGCTTGCCTGTTCGGCGCGCAACGCGACCACACAGGCGAAGGCGCCCGCGTCGAGTGCCGCTGTCGGGCGATGCCGGATGGCACGCCTATATAAAGACAATTACGGCCACCTCGTGCTGGCGATAGCGTTTCGTTACGCAGGCCCCGGCAAACAGCTGACAATGATTGTCCGATATCCGACGGTTCCCATCAGCAAGGGTCAATACCTGACGCTCTTGCTTGGTCCCAAGTCGAGCCTGAGGCTCCCGGTGTTCGGATGCGGGAAAGCCGGATGCATCGCCGTGGGCGCATTGATACCTGCAGCCGAGTCCATGCTCTTCGGGGCGCCACGGGCGCAGGTGATCTTGCCCCCCGGGGCAGATGGAAAGCAGTACACGATCGGAATTCGCCTTGACGGACTGGAACCCGCGCTGGCTGGAATGCAGCGCGCGGAACTCTAATGCGGGCGCGTTCCTTGTGCCCTCGATTGGGTGCTAAAAGAAGGGCCTGACTGCGCGCGTGTTGCGGCCGGTCGCCGGGAACCGCTGGCATCGGATTGGCAGCGCAAAGCAGGTATTCTGTTCCTTGCACCGGGCAAGTTGAACGGAATCATTCGGATGGAGCTGAAGTCATGGCGGCATTGCGGACCGCGGAATTGGCGCATGTGAACGGCAGCCCGCCGCCCACCGAGCGATCTTTCGCCGACTATCTCGTAGCGGCCGGAAAAGTGCAGCCGCAGGCAATGGAGCGCGCCCAGCATCTGGCGCTGGAGAGCCACGAGCGCGTGGAAAGTGTCCTGACCCGGCTCGGGCTGATCACCGAGCGCGATCTTGCCGAAGCGCTTTCCCAGTTTCTCGATTTGCCGCTCGCCGTGGCGACCGACTATCCGCCCCAGCCGATATTGGAAGACCAGCTGGGGCGCAAATTCTTGCGCGAGGCCAAGGTCTTGCCTCTAAAGGAGCTTCCGGAGGGGGTCGTCATCGCGATGGCCAACCCGCTCGACTCCTACGCGGTGCAGGCTGTCCGTTTTGCTGTCGGCAAGCCCATCCTGCCGCAGGTTGCCTTGCCTGCGGATCTCGAAGCGGCCCATGAGCGGCTTTATGGCGATGGGAAGTCCGGGATCCATCAGATTTCCGGGGAGACTGGTGAACATCTCGGCGACCTCGCTGAAGATGTCGATCGCCTGAAGGACATCGCGAGCGAGGCGCCCGTCATTCGCCTTGTTAATCTCCTAATCACACAGGCTGTCGAGGCCGGCGCCTCCGACATCCATATTGAGCCGATGGAAAACGAACTCAGGGTCCGTTATCGCATCGATGGCGTTCTGAGGCCGGTCGACTCACCGCCCCACCGGCTTTCTTCGGCCATCATTTCGCGCATCAAGATCATGTCCAAGCTGAATATCGCCGAACGCCGGCTGGGCCAGGATGGCCGTGTCGCGATGGCGGTGCGCGGCAAGGACATTGATCTTCGCGTAGCCACGACACCGACCATTCATGGCGAAAGCGTCGTGCTCCGTATTCTCGATCGCGCCCATGTCGAACTCGACCTGGTTTCGCTGGGCTTCGACGACAGCGTGCTCGGTCCGTTTCGGGCACTCCTTACAAAACCGCATGGTATCATACTTGTCACCGGCCCGACAGGTAGCGGTAAGACTACCACGCTTTACTCTGCGCTGGCGGAAATCAACACAAGCGACAGGAAGATTTTGACCATCGAAGATCCGGTCGAATATCACCTGCAGGGGATCAACCAGGTCCAGGTGAAACCGCAGATCGGCCTCACCTTTGCGGGAGCGCTGAGATCATTCCTGCGGCACGATCCCGATGTCGTGATGATCGGCGAAATCCGCGATCTCGAGACGGCACAGATCGCCGTCCAGGCCGCGCTGACCGGCCATTTGATCCTTTCGACGTTGCATACCAACGATGCCGGTACCGCCGTTACACGTCTGCTCGATATGGGCGTGGAAGATTACCTGCTCACATCGACGGTCAATGGAATTGCCGGCCAGAGGTTGTTGCGAAAGCTCTGCGATTCATGCAGCGAACCTTATGAGCCAATTCCCGAGCTTATTGCCCGCCTCAAGCTTGACCGGCTGACCGGTGGCCGTTCGATCGTCCTGCGCAAAGCCGTCGGATGCGCCCATTGCAATCATACCGGCTATCGAGGCCGTACCTCGATCGTCGAAGTCCTCACCGCTACGGAGGCCATCCAGCAAGCGGTTCTGAAAAATGCGGACGGCAATCAGATCCAGAAACTCGCGATCGAGGAAGGCATGCAGACGATGGCGACGCACGGATTGAAGAAGGCGATTGCGGGCGTGACAACAATCGACGAAGTGCTGCGCGTCGTACCGGTGGTCTGATGGTCCAGTTCCAATACCGTGCGATGACAGGCTCGGGCGCGGTTGTCCGCGGGGTGCTCGACGCGCCAACCCAAGATCAGGTCGTACGGCAATTGCGCCAGCGCGGACTTTATCCGCTCGACGCATCCGAACATGGCGCCGGCGGGCTTCGCGGTTTAATTCCCAAAGGCAAGCTCTTCGGCCCACGCGTCACCGCGCGCGGACTCGCCATGGTCACGCAGGAGCTTTCCACGCTGCTGAAGTCGGGGCTCGAGCTCGATCGTGCGCTCGGCATTCTGATTGGACTGTCCGATATCGGTGCGCTCAAGGCCCCGTTTGAAGGCGTGCGCAACCGCGTGCGCGATGGCATGGGTTTTGCCGAGGCTCTTGCCGCAGATCCGGTGTTTCCAAAATTCTATGTGAGCATGGTGCGCGCTGGCGAGCATGGCGGTTCGCTTGACGTAACGCTGCAGCGCCTGACCGATTATCTGGGGCGGACGATGGCGATACGGGAGCAAATCACATCTGCTCTTGTGTATCCGAGCCTGCTGCTCCTGACGGCCGGCGCCTCGATCATCGTCATTCTGGTCTTTGTGATACCGGAATTCGAGCCGTTGTTCGCCGATGCAGGCAAATCTCTTCCGCTGCCCACCCAGATCGTGATGGGTGCCGGCCATGCGGTGCGCGACTACGGCTGGCTCTTCCTTCTGCTCGTCCTTGGCGGCGTGATTGCCATGCGCCGGTGGCTTCAAAAGCCGGCAAATCGCCTGATATGGGATGGATACAAGCTTCGCTGGCCGATACTCGGCAATCTCCTTTCGTCGATCGAAGTCGAGCGTCTCATGCGGACCTTTGGCACGCTCCTGTCGAACGGTGTTCCCATACCCACGGCGCTGATGCTGTCGAAGGATGTTTTGTCCAATACGGTGCTGTCTGCGGCGATCAGGGATGCGGCCGTGTCATTGCGCGAAGGCGAACGGTTGGCGCAACGGCTGGCGCGTTCGAAGGTTTTCCCACCGGTTACGCTCGATCTGATATCGATCGGAGAAGAGTCCGGGAAGCTCGACGAGATGCTGCTGCGACAGGCCGATCTCGACGAATCGAGAATCAAACACAAAGTCGACCGTGCGCTGGCGATGCTGGTGCCCGTTCTGACGATCGGGCTGGGCGCGATCGTCGCCGGACTGATCGTGTCCATGCTGGTCGCCATCATCAGCGTGAACGATCTGGCGCTGCAATAGGAGGTGTGTCGTGAAATATTGGAAGACAGCTGCCCGGACCCCGGCGATTTCCGCCGCAATGCGTGGTCGGTTCTCGCGTGTCTGCAAACCGCAAAGCCGCAGATCCGGCGAGGCCGGCTACACGCTCATGGAATTGCTCGTGGTGCTGGCCATCCTGGGCCTGCTCGCGGCGGTCGCAACCCCGATGGTGCTGCATTATCTTGACAGTGCCAAGGTTTCCACGGCCAAGACCGAAGTATCAAATCTTTCGGCGGGCCTTGACCTCTTCAAATACGATGTCGGCAGGTACCCGACGACCGAGGAGGGGTTGGAGGCGCTGATCAGCGCGCCGGAGGGGGTCGAGAACTGGAATGGTCCCTATATCAAGAAAACGACGAAACTTAACGATCCGTGGGGCCATCCATATAATTATCGGTACCCCGGAACGCATGGCGGCGAATTCGACCTGTACAGCTATGGCGCTCACCCGGACGAAGCGAAGGCCGACGAAAAACCGCCGATAGCCAATTGGTAGTCAGTGGATGAGCATCAACCTGCCGGCGGGCGCCCCGGTTTGGCTTAGCGAAACTGCCGCCGCGCAAACTGCGGAGGCGGGGGGAGGGCGTGCGCCTGTAACCAATTCCCGGGCCAGAAAAAGGCAGGCGGGCTTCACGCTCATCGAGGTGCTTGTTTCGCTTACCATTCTCAGCATTTCACTCGGCGTGCTGCTGGCCGTGTTCCTGCAGGGCCTCGATCGGGCGCGGGAAAGCCGCAACGAAGCATCCGCACGTGCTCTTGCCCAATCGCTGCTCGTCCAGGCCAAGATGGCAGACAATCCGGCCATCGGAACAAGCGTCGGAAAGACGTCCGATTTTCTGTGGCGCCTTCAGGTCCTGCCCTATGGGAGCGCTGCGGACCAGGCAGCCTGGCAGGAGGGCGCGGGCCAGATCGTGGCAACGGTCTCGTGGCAGGGGGATGGCGGCATGCGTTCCATCAGCCTGTCCACCCTGCGACTGTTGCCGAAGGCAGGCGAGTGACCGCGCTCCGTCATCACAACAGGTCTCGGGCTGCAGAATCAGGATTCACGCTGCTTGAACTCCTGATCGCCACGACTGTGCTCGCTTTTCTTTCCCTCCTCCTGTTCAGCGGATTGCGGTTTGGAACGCGTGTCTGGGAGAAGACCGAGACGGCGACGACCGCAACCAACCGCGTCCGCGCGGCCCAACTCGTTCTTACCGAGGAAATCCGGCAAATCTACCCTTTCTTCGCCGGCGATGCGGCCGCGCTGAAGAGCGTCGATTTCGCAGGCGAGACCCAGCGCATGACCTTCTTCGCGCCATCGAAAACGCTTCTTGGCGGCCTGGATCTGATCACCATACAGGCCGTTCCGGAGCAGGGCGGCGTTTCGCTTGTCGTTGCGAGCAAACCCGAACTCGAAGGCGCGCGGGGAGTCGTCACAAACTACACCCTCATCCGCGGTCTTAAATGGTTCCAGATTTCCTATTATGGTCCGCCGTCGCCTGCTACGGCTTCGTCAACCCAGGCATCGGCAGCCAAGAGGATGGTGGGCGCGAATGCGGCAGAATCGGCTTCTGGGCCTGCCCAATGGACGTCGGTCTGGAAAGGTCAAAAGAAATTGCCGCTGCTTGTTCGCATTCGTGCCGCGATGGTGGACAAGTCCGACTGGCCCGATCTCGTCGTATCTCCGCGGATCGACGTCGACGAATCGTGTGTATTGGATCAACTGACGAAGTATTGTCAGGGGCGCTGATGGCAACACCAACACTTACTGAGTCTTTCGGAACGTTCCGGGGTCTTGCGTCCGAACTTTTTGCAGAGTGGGGACGCGAACTGGCCGCCATGGTCCGCCAAATGCTGGCAAGTCCGCTGGCGCGGGGCAGCGATTTCGTCGTCCTCGATGTTGCGCCCGAGGCGGTTCGTGTCCTCCTGGCGTCAGGAGGGCACACGCGGCAGCTTGGGCAGGCAGTTGGCGACGGCGAGATTCGCGCGCGGGAGATTTCTTCGCTGCTGGCCACATCGGAGCTCGTTCCACGCGGAACGACAGATGTGGCGGTGCAGATACCGGAGAGCGAAGTCCTGCGGCGGCGCTTCGAGATGCCGGCCGCCAGCCGGCGGACGCTGGCCCGCGCGGTCCCCTTCGAGCTGGAGCGCCTTAGTCCGATTGAGCCGGATCGGCTCTATTATGATTTCAGCGTTCTCGAAACGGTCAAGGCGAAGAAGCAGGCGCAGTTGGAACTGCGCATCGTCAAACGCAGCACCGTGGATTCCGCAATTGCCTTGGCGCGTGCGGCGGGCCTGCGAGTAGGTGCGATCGGTTTCGCGGGCGATTCGCGTGAGGCCGATTGGCGCTCGTTCCCGCTCGATCGCGGAGCCCTGCTGAGGCTCAAATGGAGGCAGTGGAACGTGCTGGCACTAGGCGCAGTCGCGCTGCTGCTGGCAGTGGCCGTCATATTTGCCGCCTATTGGCGTGGCGCTGCCGCGGCCGATCAACTCTCCGCGGAGGTGGATGCCGCCGCCGCGCGAGCAGCCGTGGTGCACCGGCTCGCCCATGAGATCTCGGACGTACAGGCGCAAATCGAGTTTCCATTGGAACAGAAGCGCGCGCCCTTCCTGCTTGCCATGCTCCGGGAAGTAACCCGCGTCCTTCCCGATGGGACATGGCTCACCGAATTCGAGCTCGATGGAGGAAAAGTTCATATTCAGGGTTTTGCCAAATCGGCCTCCGATGTGGTTGGCGAAATCGACCATTCTGCGATGTTTGCGAATGCGCAGTTTATGGCGCCACTCCAAAGCGCACAGAACGGAAACGAGCGTTTCGACCTTTCCTTCGACGTCAAGGCGTCGCATCGCTGATGAACGCGCCAGAATTTCTTCGCGGCCGGAAAGGTGCCCTGCTGGTGCTGGGCGTTCTTGCCTGCCTGTTTGTGCTTCTCGTGGCGCTCCCCGTTATCGCGTTGTTCCGGTCCCAAGCGGAAGATCGCAAGGAGGCCCTGGCGCAGCTCGCCGCCTATCGGGCACTGGAGGCCCAGCGCCCGGCGCTTGCCGCACGGCTTGCGACCCTTCAGGAGGGTGCGAAATCGGTTCCGGGGCTCCTGGACGCATCAAGCG
>DATJUM010000227.1:0-12667 GCA_035502355.1 Rhizomicrobium sp.
ATGGCTCAACCGATGTCGAAGGCTCGCCAGGGACTGGGAGAATTACAATCGCAAGGCGCTCGCTTTCTTGCACCTCGCATCAATCCGCCTCATGCTGCGAAAACTATGCAATCCCGCATAATCTTTCCGGACAGACTCTAAGGGGCACGGGAGAAGCAATCGCGCCGACGGCTTTCGTTTCGAGGTGAATTACTGGCAATCCCCCGCTGCGCTCGGCGGGATCGAAGCGTACTCGGATTTGGGAGCGAGGGGCCACATTTTCCAGTTCGTACCAAGCCTTGAGCCCACCCCAAATCTGATTGCTATTGTGTTTATGCGCGAATGTTACTTGTCCAGAATTGCCAACAATTGCGATCTTGGTGCCATGATTCAGGTTGAATCTACGTCCGTGGGTCTTACGAAAGTCATCAGTCAGATTCAGGTACCTGAATTCGTGTTCAGACTGATTGATTGTCCTTTCAAACTCTATCATGCGTCACCATAAATGGCCTCAGCGCGATTCGGTCGTTCGGGTCTTTTTTTCATGTGATCAACTATCTATTGCTCCGTCAACCAGCGTTCCGCTGCTTCCAGATCTGCGGGCGTATTGATGTTAAAGAACGGATCGCCGTCGGGACCGCCGTCTTTCGGAAAATCCGCCCAGGTTGGTTCAAGCCAGTGCTCGATGCCGCGCATGCTGCGCGTGCCGTTCGCGAAGGCGCGCGCGAGTTGTGTGTGGCAGGTCACGCGCCAGAGCGCGAAAATGCGGTGGGCTGTCGCCCCGCAACTCGCGACTGCATAATCCGCTGTCGAGGACTGAAGGGCAGCCGCAAGTCGCGCCACGGTATCGCGTGGAAAAAAAGGGGTATCGCAGGCGAAGCTTGCGACATGCGTAAAGCCGCGCCGTTCGGCCTCCGCCAGTCCCGCAAGAATGCCGGCAATCGGACCTTCGCCCGGCGCGCCATCGGCAATCCGCTCAAGCTCGGCGATTTCGTTGCCGAGGTCCGGATCATTGGCATTTAACAGCAAAAGCCCAACCTGCGGATGCGCCCGTCCGACGACCAATTCGAGCAGCGAGCATCCGCCGAGCAATGCCACGCGCTTGTCCGCGCCGAACCGCCGGCTCGCCCCGCCGGCGAGAATCACGCCAAGTATCGTGTGAACTCTCCTGTCATGCAGATCGCGAGATTGACATGGACCAACACATAGTCCAATAATGTGGACCTGAGGCTGGTCCAATAGAGGAGCAAAATGCAGATTTCCGTGACGGATGCCAAGGGGCAGCTGACGGAACTGGTCCGGCGTTCAGAGGCCGGCGAGGAGGTCGTGCTCACACGCCATGGTCAACCCGTAGGACGGCTTGTGCCAATCAAGGTGGTTCCCGACCGTGCGGCGCGGCGCAAAATTCTTGAGTCCCTGTTCGGGTCGGGCAAGCGCGAGGCGCGGCCCGGTCCCCCGGCCGCCAGGAGCCAGGATTTTCTCTATGACGAGTATGGCTTGCCGAAGTGATTGTTGTTGATACCTCGGCACCGGTGGCAATCATTTTGGGCGAATCAGCAGGACGCGCCTGCCTCACAGTCCTGGAAAATGAGTCCGAAGTCCTGATGTCGGCGGGCACGCTCGCGGAGTTGATGATTGTGGCCGCGAGTCGAGGCTTGATCCACCAGGTTACAACACTGATCGACAGCCTCGGATTCGAGATCGTGAATGTGAACAGATCGACTGCATTCGCCGTCGGGGACGCATACCGGAGATGGGGCAAGGGCCTGCACCCGGTAGGCCTCAATTTCGGCGACTGTTTTGCCTATGTGCTGGCAAGGGAGCATTCCTGTCCACTGCTTTGCGTCGGGGATGATTTTGCGCGCACAGACGTTCGGAGCGCTCTCTAATCGGGAGCAAGGCGCTTGTGGAAACTGATTGCGCGATTGATCGCCCATCGGAGCGGTGCGCAATGGACCCAACATCTTAACCGTGCTATTGACGGCGCTGACACCCGTTATTGCATGGGCGGTGATTTGAGCGTGTTATTCTACTTTGCTTACGGTTCGAACATGTTGTCGGCGCGCTTGAACGCGCGTTGCCCCAGTGCCCGTGCAATCGGTGTTGCGGTTGCGCGTGATCACAGGCTTTGCTGTTGGAAGCGAAGCCGGGACTCATCGGGCAAGGCAACGCTGGTTCACGCACCCGCTCACGACTCCTACGGCGTATTATTTGAGGTAGATGAAGGTGATATAGTGCATCTCGATATCGCTGAAGGTACCGATTATGAGCGTCTCGAAGATTTTATGGTACTAACGCATCCGGAGCTCCGATTCAGTCGTGCGATTACATACATTGCACTACCCTATGCTATCGATAATAAGCTGTGTCCGTACAACTGGTACAAGGAGTTGATATTGGCTGGAGCTTCTGAACATAATTTGCCTGCTAGTTATATTATGGAACTCTGTCTTATCAAGGCGTTGCCGGACCCGTGGCTGGATCGGCCAGCAAGAAATGAGGCGTTGCGCCTCTTGGCAGAATTTCACATTGGGGCCTGACAAATGGCCTCGTTTCCCGATGACATGGAATTGGCTCCGGACCGCACCGTTGCGAAGTGGAAGAGCCTAAGCCTCGAAAGTGAAATCCCGGACACGGAAGATTGGCTGAAAGCTATAGAAATCTTTGAGTGGCGCATCAGCAAGCGATTTCTTGAACCGTGCGACGCATTGATAGAGTTTCAGCGCGACCTGGGCAGAAAGACATTCGGCTTCGCGATCCTCGCCATCGATTTCCTTGTCATTGAGACGATACAGGGTTTTCGGGATGGTCTGGTTAGTCATGATCGTGAAAGCCGAAGGCTGTTCGCGCAATTTTTATGCAGCTGGCCAGCTTTCAGGAGCTGTGTGCCGCCAGACAGTGATGCCAGCGCGATGGCAGAGATAATTTACCATGGGTATCGCTGTGCATTGCATCATTCTGGCGCAACAGAGGGCGATTTTCGTGTTGGGGTCAGCACAGAACGGATGATTGAATTTGGAAAGCACAATTCGATTCGGATTAATCGTACCATCTGGCACGAAGAACTCAAGGCTGAATTCAGGCGGTATCTTGATGCGTTGAAGCGCCCTGACAACTTCGACCTGAGAGCGAAATTCTTGCGAAAAATGAACGCGCTTTGCGGGCTCGGATGAAAGTACCACTCGCTTCGACGGCGATGAAAGTCATTCCTGGGAGTGATCTGGTTTGCGCGATTTGACGACGGGTTCGATTGGCGGCCATCTGGTAAGGATGGCCGGGCCCATTGCGGCGGGCATGGTGTTTTCGGCCGCCTATTTTCTTGTTGATCTCTATTTTGTTGCGCATGTCGGACCGGCGGCAATCGCAGGCGTCGGAGCTGCGGGAAATATCGTCTTCCTGATTCTTGCGCTGACGCAAATGTTGGCGGCCGGCACGCTCGCGCTCCTCTCCCACGCCGCGGGACGAAAGGACCAGGCGGAGGCAAACCGCATCTTCAATCAGGCGAGTGCGCTGGGGGCGATCCTCTCTGTGGCGACGATCATCGTTTTCTATCCTCTCGCCGGTCCTTACACTGCCGCGCTCGGCGCCAGCGCGGCGACGGCTGCAGCGGGCCGCATCTATCTTTATTGCTACATTCCCGGACTGGCGCTGCAGTTCATTACAACGGCCCTGGCAGCGGCATTGCGCGCGACCGGGATCGTCCATCCGACCATGCTGGTTCAGGTGGCGAGTCTCGCGCTCAACATTATTCTCGCGCCGGTTCTGATCGCGGGCTGGGGCACGGGCTATCCGCTCGGCGTGGCAGGCGCCGGGCTAGCCAGCACGATCGCGGTCGCGGCGGCGGTCCTGCTGCTGATTTTCTATTTTGTCCGCTACGAGTCCTATGTAGCCGTCGATTTCGGACAATGGCGACCGGTATGGGACATCTGGAAGCGACTGCTTCTGATCGGCATTCCTGCCGGCGGCGAATTTGCGCTGATGGTCGTCTATTCGGGCCTGATCTATTGGCTGACGCGCCAATTCGGCACGGCGGCTCAGGCCGGCTTTGGAACGGGCACGCGAATCATGCAGGCCATTTTTCTGCCGGGCATGGCAATTGCCTTCGCGGCCGCGCCGGTCGCCGGTCAGAATTTCGGCGCGAGACATTGGGACCGCGTGCGGGAAACACTGCGCGTATCCGTTATCGCGAGCGTCGCGATCATGACCGCCCTGATGGTGTTCTGCCAGTGGCGCGCAGACCTGCTCATTCGCTTTTTCACCCATGATGCGCTCGTGATCGCAGAGGGCGGCGAATTCCTGCGGATCATCTCTTGGAATTTCATCGCCACCGGGATCATTTTCAGTTGCTCGGGTCTGTTCCAGGCGCTTGGAAACACCTGGCCGTCGCTTGCCAGTTCAGGAACACGATTGCTGACATTTGCCCTGCCGGCGTTCTGGTTCTCTCTGCAGCCGGGATTTCGAATCGAAACGCTTTGGTACGTTTCGGTCACGAGCGTCGCGCTTCAGGCGATGGTCAGCCTGTTGCTGATCCGCCGCGAATTTGCGCGCCGCATGCCGAGCATTGTACCGGCAATTGCGGAGCAGCCGGCGGGCTGATCCTATCCGGACTGAAGGGGATCCACGCCGTCGAGCTTGCCCAGATCGCGGTCGAAGGTCCCGAGCGGAAGGTGCCCATGGCTGCGGGCGACTCGAGAATGAGACAGTCCGAAAACCGACGGCCGGCTTCCGGCGGAAATCCGCCAGCGCCGCGATTCGACATTATGGGTTTTCGCGACGTAGCCTCATGGTCATGGCTACGGTGCATTTCACGGCGCGGCTCGGGGCTCTCGTACCAGCGAAGCAGGCCAGGGTAGACGGCGCGACGGTAAGGGACGTGCTCAAACACATCTTCGCGCAGAACGCGCAGCTCAAAGGATACGTGCTTGATGAGCAGGGCCGGCTGCGCAAGCATGTCTGCGTTTTTCTCGATGGCGAGCGGCTTGCGCACGACGCGGCACTTGCGACATGTGTCGGCCCGCAATCGGAAATCTATGTCATGCAGGCGCTATCGGGAGGCTGAAATGGAACGTCGCGCGCTCGTTTCAACGCGGAAAGGGCTTTTCATCTATGCGCGCGACGACGGCGGCTGGCACCTCGCGCAATCGCATTTTGGCGGATCCCCGGTGACGCTGGCGCTGGCAGACAGGCGCGACGGCACGCTTTATGCCGCGCTTAATCTCGGGCATTTCGGGCCCAAGCTGCATCGTTCGGAAGATGGGGGTGCGAGCTGGGAGGAAATTGCGGTGCCGGCCTTTCCAACAGGCGACGGCAATCCGGCCCTCAAACAAATCTGGTCACTGGAGGCGGGCGGGGCAGACGAAGCAGGCACGTTGTGGGCCGGAGGAATCCCCGCGGGATTGTTTTTTTCGGAGGACCGCGGCGCGAATTGGCGGCTCGTGGATTCTCTCTGGACGGTGCCGGATCGGGCACTCTGGTTCGGCGGCGGATATGACGATGCGGGGATTCATTCCATTCTCGTCGACCCGCGCAATTCGGGGTATGTAATTGTCGGCATCTCCTGCGGCGGCGTATGGCAGACAATCGATCACGGAGATAGCTGGAGCGCGCGCACGGAGGGGATGTACGCTGCCTATGTTCCGCCGGAAAAGAAATACGATACCGCGGTCCAGGACCCGCATCGCGTGGCACGCTGCGGCGCGCATCCGGATTCTCTCTGGATACAGCACCACAACGGGGTCTTCCGCAGCACCGACGATGCAAAGCAGTGGAACGAACTGCATCCGCCTGTATCCAATTTCGGTTTCGCCGTGGCTGCACATCCGAAAGATCATTTGACAGCGTGGTTCGTGCCCGCACATTCCGACCAGCGGCGCGAGCCGGTAGACGCGGCTATGGTCGTGAACCGGACCCGCGATGGGGGCCGTACATTCGAGACCCTGCGTGCCGGCCTGCCCGCGCCGGCCTATGATCTCGTCTATCGCCATGGGCTCGACGTCGACGAAGACGGCGAATGCCTGGTGATGGGTTCCACGACCGGCGGATTGTGGTTTTCCCGAAACGGCGGCGACGAGTGGCAGTTCGAATCCACGCGCCTGCCGCCGATCTACGCAGTGCGGATGTACTGATCCGTCGCTCAATCGTTTCGAAATCTTTGTCCGTTAAGCTCACGTCCGGCCACGCAAGCGTTTCGCGTCAATACATTGGCAACCATTATCGGCATTGCTGCACCCCCCGGTCGGGCGGGAAGAGGGTAGGCGGACATGGTGTCGTTCGTCTGTCGACGCCTTTTTGGCGTAGTTCCTACCTTGCTCGTCATTGTGACGCTGTCGTTCTTTCTGATGCGGCTGGCGCCCGGCGGACCGTTCGACACGCAGCGACGCCTGCCGCCGGAAATCCAACGCAACATCGCCGCCGCCTATGATCTCGACAAGCCCCTCTACCAGCAATATTTCATCTATCTTGACCGGCTGGTTCATTTCGATCTGGGACCATCCTACCGGACCAAGGATTTCACCGTCAGCGAACTGATCGCCGACGGATTGCCTGTCAGCGCAAGGCTCGGCCTGAGCGCAATGGCCATCGCGCTGCTATTCGGAATCTCGCTGGGCACGCTCGCCGCGCTCCGCCAGAACAGTGCCACGGATTACAGCCTGATGTCGCTCGCCATGTGCGGCATCACGATCCCGAGTTTCGTCACGGCGCCCGTTCTGATGCTGATGTTCGGCGTTTGGGGCGTGAGATTTCTGGGATACGACATCTCGCTGCCGGTGGGAGGCTGGAACAACGGAGCCTTCGCCAATCTCGTTCTGCCGGTCACCGTCCTTGCGCTGCCGGAGATCGCCATCGTTGCGCGGCTCGTGCGCGGCAGTGTGGTGGAAGTGTTGCGGTCGAATTACATCCGCACGGCGCGCGCGAAAGGGTTGCCCGAACATCTGATAGTGCTGCGGCACGCCCTGCCGCCGGCGCTTCTGCCGCTGGTCAGCTATCTCGGTCCGGCCTTTGCAACCATTCTCACCGGCTCGCTGGTCGTGGAACGGATATTCGCAATACCGGGCATCGGCCGCTACTTCGTCGAGGGTGCGATCAATCGCGATTACACGTTGGTGCTCGGCGTTGTCATTTTCTACGCCGCGTTCATCCTTCTTCTGAATCTGGCTGCGGATATTCTCTATGCCGTGCTCGACCCGCGCGTGAGATATCAGTGATGGGCGCGGCGTCGGACACGACTGCGATCGATCGGGCATTCGATGTTCCGGGCCGCAGCCTCTGGATCGATGCACGCCGCCGCCTCACGGCCAACAAGGCGGCGGTGAGCGGAATGGCAATTCTCGCGATCGTGACGCTTGCGGCAATATTTGCCCCGCTGCTTTCGCCCTATTCATACGATGCCACGGATTATGGTGTGATCTCCTGTGCACCCGACTGGTGGCCGGGCAGCATCATCGCATGTCGCGCTGGCGGTCAGCACTGGTTTGGCACCGACGCCGTCGGTCGCGATCTGTTTGTGCGCGTACTTTATGGCGCGCGCGTTTCGCTCGCGGTAGGGCTTATCGCCACCCTGGTGAGCCTGGTTCTCGGCGTCGGTTACGGTGCGCTGGCAGGATTTGTCGGCCGCCGCTGCGACGAACTGATGATGCGCTTCGTCGATGTGTTGTATTCGCTGCCTTACATTTTTCTCGTCATCGTGTTGATGGTGATTTTCAACCGCAATTTCTATCTGATGTTTGTTGCCATCGGTGCGGTGGAATGGCTCACCATGGCGCGGATCGTTCGCGGCGAAACGCTTTCGATCCGTCACAAGGAATTTATCGAAGCCGCGCGTGCCGCGGGTGTCGGACGCTTTGCCACAATCGGCCGCCACGTCATTCCCAATGTGGTGAGCCCTGTCGTGGTCTACGTCACCCTCACCGTGCCGAATGTGATACTCGCGGAGAGTTTTCTGTCATTTCTCGGGCTCGGTATTCAGGAGCCGCTGACTTCGTGGGGCGTGCTGATCTCGCAAGGCGCCGATCAGATGGGCTCGGCGCCCTGGCTGCTGCTGTTTCCGTCGCTGTTCATGGCGGCCACGTTGTTTTCATTCAATTTCATCGGCGACGGATTGCGCGATGCTCTGGACCCGAAAGACCGGTGATGGGGCGCGAATCGCGGCATGGTACTTCTCCCCCCGCGCGCGCGGGAGAGGAAAGCAATGACTCCGCGCCGCTGTTTCAAATACGCGATCTTGATGTCCGCTTTACGACGCCCGACGGAGACGTGCACGCGGTCCGCAGCGTTTCACTCGATGTGAATTCCAGCGAGTGCCTGGGTGTGGTGGGCGAGTCGGGTTCCGGGAAGAGCCAGCTGTTTCTGGCGAGCATCGGCCTGCTGGCCGCGAATGGCCGCGCCTCGGGGTCGGTGCGCTTTCGCGGCGAGGAGGTCCTCGGTGCGCCGGAACGCGTGGTCAATAGACTGCGCGGCTCCAGGATCAGCATGGTTTTCCAGGACCCCCTGACCTCGCTCACGCCACACATGACCATCGGTGCGCAACTCGCGGAAACGCTGCGGATTCATCAGCACGTGTCCGATGCGGAAGCCCTCCGTCGCGGCACCGAGTTGCTCCAACTCGTGCGCATCCCCGAAGCGCGGCGCCGCATGCGGCAATATCCGCACGAACTCTCCGGCGGCATGCGTCAGCGCGCGATGATCGCGATGGCAATGCTGTGCGCGCCCGATCTGCTCATCGCCGACGAGCCCACCACTGCGCTCGACGTGACCGTTCAGGCGCAAATCTTTGAGATCATGCGCGATCTCAAGCGCGAGCTGAAAACATCCATCGTTCTCATATCGCACGATATGAGCGTGATTGCCGGCATTGCCGATCGGGTGGCAATCATGCGCGACGGAGCCGTTGTGGAAACCGGCGCCACCGACGGAATCTATTATCGTCCGCAGCATCCCTATACGAAATCATTGCTTCAGGCGGTGCCGCGGATCGACAGGGTGCCGGACGAGCGCAAAGCGATGCCGGCGCCTGCCCGATCCGTTCTCGTGGTCAGACACCTCGAGGTCGCATTTCCCGTTTCCCTTGGCGTATTCCCATTTCCGCGTCGCAAGCCTCTGCGCGCCGTGGACGGCGTAAGCTTTGCCGTGGCCGAAGGCGAGACATTAGGACTCGTCGGCGAATCGGGTTGCGGAAAATCAACGCTTGCCCGCGCGGTGCTGCAGCTTCTTCCTGCCCGCGCCGGCAGCGTTGTCTGGTGCGGACGCGATCTTTCCAGAGTCGGCAGCAAGGGCCTCCGGGAGCTCCGGAAAGAGCTGCAAATCGTGTTCCAGGATCCGCTGGCAAGTCTCGATCCGCGCCGGACAGTCGGGCAATCCATTGCGGAGCCGCTCTATTCGCTTCTCTCCGAAACGCCGCGTTCGCTTATTGAAAGCCGCGTCCGCGAAACGATGGAACGTGTCGGACTCGATCCAGCCTGGATCAACCGTTATCCGCACGAACTCTCGGGCGGCCAGAACCAGCGCGTCGGCATCGCGCGCGCAATCATCATAAGGCCGCGGCTCCTGATTTGCGATGAGCCCGTGAGCGCGCTCGATGTCTCCATCCAGGCGCAGATCATCGATCTCATTCTGTCGCTGCAATCCGAGCTGCGCATGGCGATGATCTTCATCAGCCACGATTTGTCGGTGGTGCGGCGTGTCGCCGATCGGGTGATGGTGCTCTATCTCGGCCGCGTGGTGGAGATCGGAGAGAGAGAGGCGATCTACCGCGACCCGCGACACCCTTATACGCGTGCGCTTCTTGCAGCCGTGCCCGTTCCGGATCCCGGGACTGAACGCGCGCGGCCGCGCGCCCTCCTCACGGGAGAATTGCCGTCGCCGCTGGACACGCGGGCGCCACTCGCCTTTCTCCGGTCGAAAATGATCGATGATCCGGACGCGAAGCAATACCGTCCGCGTCTGATGGAAGTCGCGCCCGGGCATTTCGTCGCCGAATTCGACGATATGTCCGACACTTCTGCAGACGCCTGGGATACGAAGGGCGCGATCGCCATTTAGCCACGAAGACACAAAGTACACCATGAAAGAATAGCGGGCGAAGCACGCAGTTTCCTTCGTGTTCTTTATGCTCTTCGCGATAAGATTCACTTCACGCGCGTGACCTTGTACATCTTGTCGCTGTCGTTGAGCGTGAGATTGTAGCTGCCGATGAAACCCCGTTTGATCGTGACCTTGTTGTCCTTTGCGGGCTTTCGAAAGATTGCGTGATCCGCATCGCCCTCGACCTGTCGCCAAACCTGGCCGTTATCGAGGAACACGATGAACTTGCCGAACGGCGTATAGGCCACATCGGACACGCCGGCCGTAATGCTGTCCACGCTCACCGCAGCCGTCTCTTCCTTCGCGTGCGTTTCCGGCAGCTTGTCGCTGCCGAATTGCGCCGGCGTGGTTTGCTGCGCAGGCGCCGCGTTGAACAGGTCTCCGAGATCGAAGCCGAACCAGGAACGCTGCTCGTCCACGTTGGGCGGTCTATTGCCGGGCAGCGCTGCCGGCGGCACCGCAAGCGCGTCCTTCACCCGTGGTGCGAGCGAATCATAGCAGGCAAGCCGCGCATGGTCGTCGGCGATGCCGGCACAATGACCCACAGCTTCGAGCAGGTCCTGCGGGGCGGGCGCGGCGAAGGCCGGGCAGGCCCCGGCAACGGCAGCAAGGGTAAACGCAGCGAGGCGCGGTTTCATCAAATCTTCAGCCCCTTTGTGGCTCAATGTCTTATCGACGGTGCCGGATAATAAGAGAAGCGCCGCGACCTGACGAGGGTGTCAAAGGGATGAAAGGCGCATATCGGCCCCGGCTCACACGTCGCGCTTTGGTCGGCGCGGGCGGAGCCGTCGTGATCGCCGGCACCGCGCTGGCACTGCGGGGCTCGGGCTTCGGGCCGCGCCCGGACGTGGACAATTTCACGCTGCGCCGTAGCAATAACGCCGAGCCCGACACGCTCGATCCGCATTTGGGCTCTACCACCTACGAATTTTGCATCGTCGGCGAGATGTTTCTGGGATTGATGACGGAAAATGCCGCCGCCGAACAGATTCCCGGTGCAGCGGAGAACTGGCGCGTCAGCGATGACGGCCTCACCTGGACGTTCCACATACGCGAGCATCGCTGGTCCGATGGCACGCCGGTAACGGCAGAAGATTTCGTCTATTCCTTTCGCCGCGTGCTCGATCCCGACACCGCGTCGCAATACGCCTCGGTGCTCTACCCGATAAAAAATGCCGAAGCGGTGACTGCACGCCATATGCCCGTAGAGGCGCTGGGCGTGCGCGCGCTCGATTCCCGCACGCTCGAAATCCGTTTCGGCGTGGAGGTGCCTTACGCCCCCCAGCTTCTCGCCCAGACCTGCACCTATCCCGTGCCGCGTCATGTGATCGCCAAATATGGCGAGACGTGGACGCGGCCCGGAATCGCTGTCGGCAACGGTCCTTATGTGCTGAAAGAATGGATCCCCAACGATCATGTGGTGCTGGAGAAGAATCCGCATTTCTACGACGCTCGCAACGTGAAGATCGAGCGCGTAATCGTCTACGCCACACCGGACTATGCGGCGGCACTGACACGCTTCCGTGCCGGCGAGCTCGACATCAATGTCGACGTGCCGTCGCAGGATATTGCCTGGGTGCGGAAATACCTTCCCGGCACGATGCGCGTGGCACCCTACATGCTGGTCGATTATCTGGTCTTCAATGTGCACGCGAAGCCTGTCGATGACATCCGCGTGCGCACGGCGCTTTCGCTTGCCATCGACCGCGAAATGATCGCCAGCCGCATCATGGGCGCGGGCGAGGCGCCGGCCTGGTCCTTCGTGCCGCCGCACATGCCGGATTATCCGTACACTGCGCAATTGCGCTTCCGCAGCCTGTCCATGCCGGAGCGCCGCGCCCGTGCCATCGCCCTGCTTGCCGACGCGGGATACGGCCTTTCGAATCCGCTCACTCTCGATTTCAACATCAGCAACGGCACGAGCACACGTACGGTTTCGGTCGCGCTGCAATCCATGTGGAAGGATATCGGCGCCAATGTCCGCCTCGTCCCACGCGACGAAAAGGACCATTACAACCTGCTGATCAAGCAGGAATATTCTGTTGCCTGGTCGGCCTATGTCGCGGACTATGCCGACGCCAGGGATTTCCTGATGCTGGGCCAGACCAACGCCTATCCGCTCAACGACAGCGGCTATTCGAATCCCGCTTTCGACGCGCTGCTCGCGCGCGCCGACCGGACGGCCGATGCGCGCGCGCGCGGCGCAGTGCTGGCTGAAGCCGAACAGATCATGCTGGACGATATGGCAGTCGCGCCCGTGTTCTTCGGTGTCACCCGCACCCTCGTGGCTCCCGCCGTGAATGGCTGGGTCGACAATCCCGTCAATATCCACCGCGTCCGCTGGCTCTCGCTCGACCGTACGCGCAAGGTCGTCTGAGCTTCCAGCCGTATCTGCCCGAAACGCAAAAAGCCGCCCGGTCTCCCGGGCGGCGAATCTGCTTGTGGGCAAAGCGCGTTGGCTAATGGTGGCGGGCGCCTTCGAGTTCGGAGATACGGTGTTCGTGGTCGTCGATGCGGGTGGCGTTGGCGTTGACGGCATGCCAGAGTTCCGACGTGCCAGCGTCCAGCGTGGTGAGCCGTACCGCGTTCACGTCGCCGCGCGCCGATG
>DATJUM010000228.1:0-5979 GCA_035502355.1 Rhizomicrobium sp.
TCCCCCGCTTTGCGGGGGAGGATCAGCTTTGACGCCATCCCTTGCACCCCGCTATAGCGTCCGCCGCTTGCGCTATTGCCGAGGCTGTTAATGGACAAGATCAAGGTTGCCGGTCCCGTCGTCGAACTCGACGGGGACGAGATGACGCGAATCATCTGGGGGCTCATCAAGAAAAAACTTATCCTGCCTTACCTCGACATCAAACTTGAGTATTTCGATCTCGGCATCGAGCATCGCGATGCGACCAACGACCAGGTGACCATCGACGCCGCGGAGGCGATCAAGCGGGTGGGCGTGGGCGTGAAATGCGCCACCATCACGCCGGACGAAGCCCGGGTGAAGGAATTCCATCTCAAGGAGATGTGGAAATCGCCCAACGGCACGATCCGCAACATTCTGGGCGGGGTGATTTTCCGCGAACCCATCATCTGCAAGAATGTGCCCCGTCTCGTGCCGGGCTGGACCAAGCCGATCATCATCGGCCGCCACGCCTATGGCGACCAGTACCGCGCCACCGATTTCCGCTTTCCCGGCAAGGGCAACCTCACCATCAAATTCGTGGGCGAAGACGGCACGGTGATCGAGAAGGACGTGTTCAGGGCGCCGGGCTCCGGCGTGGCGATGGCCATGTACAATCTCGACCAGTCGATCCGCGATTTCGCGCACGCCTCGATGAACTATGCGCTGGGGCGCAATTATCCGCTCTACCTCTCGACCAAGAACACGATCCTCAAGATCTATGATGGACGCTTCAAGGACATCTTCCAGGAGATTTTCGACGCCGAATTCGCCGACAGGTTCAAGGCCGCCGGTCTGACCTACGAGCATCGCCTGATCGACGACATGGTCGCTTCCGCGCTCAAATGGGATGGCGGCTATGTCTGGGCGTGCAAGAACTACGACGGCGACGTGCAGTCCGACACGGTGGCGCAGGGTTTCGGCTCGCTCGGCCTGATGACGAGCGTGCTGATGACGCCCGATGGCAAAACCGTAGAAGCGGAAGCGGCGCATGGCACGGTGACGCGCCACTACCGCGAACATCAGAAAGGCCGTCCGACCTCGACCAATTCCATCGCCTCGATCTTCGCCTGGACGCGCGGCCTTGCCCATCGCGCCAAGCTTGACGGCAATGCCGCGCTCGACCGCTTCGCGCACACGCTGGAGCGGGTCTGCGTGGAAACTGTCGAAGCGGGTTTCATGACCAAGGACCTCGCGGTCCTCGTCGGCCCCGACCAGGCCTGGCTGACCACCGAAGGCTTCCTCGACAAGGTGGATGAAAATCTTCGCCTGGCGATGGGCTGAGCGTCATGCACCTGGCGCGGGGCACCTCAAGCGTATTCGTTCTTGATTTGTTCGAATCTGACGCTAGGCTGGTGACACCGCTAAACGGAGGAGGGAATTGATGATCGGCTATGTGACCATTGGCATGCTGGATGCGGAAAAGTCCGGCAGGTTCTACGACGCGGTGATGGGCGCCATCGGCAATGAGCGGAAGTTCAACGAAGGCGGCTGGATCGGCTATGGGCCGAAGGGAGAGGACAGTCACGGCGTCTATATCTGTCCGCCACACGACGGCAAGCCCGCAACCGCGGGGAATGGCACGATGATCGCGTTTGTCGCGCCGTCGAAGGACGCCGTACGCCATGCCTATGATGCGGGTTTGTCGAGCGGCGGCACCGACGAAGGCGCCCCTGGTCCGCGCCCGGCCGATTCGACAACCTTCTACGGCTGCTACCTCCGCGACCCCACCGGCAACAAAATCTGCATCTACGCCAAGGGCCCGTTCTGATGTTCGGCTCCTCCCCCGCAAAGCGGGGGAGGCGGACCGGTCCCCGCGCAAGCGGGGAAGGCGGTGGAGGGGGCCAGTGCGGGCACCGGTGCTGACGTTCAAGCGCGCACGCGCCCTGCGTCGGAAGAATGACGCTGCCGGAAGTGCTGCTGTGGAATGCGCTTCGCGGCGGACAGCTGCAGAACTTGCGTTTCCGGCGCCAGCATCCGGTCGGTCCGTATATTCTCGATTTTTATTGCCCGTCGGCGCGTCTCGCTGTCGAAGTGGACGGTGCTGTGCATTCGCGGGAACGTCAGTGCAATCATGACGGCAACGCGACCTTTGGCTGGCAAGACATAACATCCGCATTGTTCGGATTGTGGCAACAGACATTCTGAATGACGAGAAGATGCAGAGCGCACTCTCGGATATCGCGCTTGCGGCCGCCCCCTCCACCGCTCCGCGGTCCCCCTCCCCCACGCTGCGCGTGGAGGAGGATCAATTTGCCCGATAATTACTTGCGCTGCTGGTTCCTCCCCGCAAAGCGCGGGAGGGGACCGATCCCCGCGCAAGCGGGGAAGGCGGTGGAGGGGGCAAGCTCAGGCCGGTGTGAGTTCCGCGAGGTGGCGTTCGATTGCGGTGAGCGCATCCTGGGCTTTGGTGCCGTCAGGGCCGCCGGCCTGGGCGAGATCGGCGCGGCCGCCGCCACCTTTGCCGCCCAAAGCTTCCGCACCACGTTTGACGAGATCGACCGCATCGATGCGGGATTTGAGGTCGTCGGTTACGCCGACGACGAGCGATGCGCGTCCCTCGGCGATCGCGACAAGCGCTACGACGCCGGAGCCAAGCTTGGCCTTCGCCTCATCGGCGAGGCTTTTCAGATCTTTCGCGCTCACACCATCGACCACGCGCAGCATGGTTTTCACGCCGGCAATGTCGCGCGATTCTTCCGCGGCGTCGGCCCGCGAAGGACCGGCGAGTGCGAGCGCGCGGCGCGCATCGGCGAGTTCGCGCTCGATGCGCTTGCGTTCTTCCGCAAGTTGGGAAACGCGCAGAGGCAATTCGGACGGATTTGTTTTCAGCACAGAGGCGGCTTCGCGCGCGATCTCCGCCTGCCGCGTGAGATATTTGCGCGCGCCTTCGCTGGTCAGCGCCTCGATGCGGCGCACGCCGGCGGCCACTGCACTTTCCGAAAGAATCGTGAACAGACCGATATCGCCGAGTCTTCTCACATGCGTGCCGCCGCAAAGTTCGACGGAATAGGCTTTGCCGTCGCCCTCGCCCATGGTGAGGACACGCACCTCGTCGCCATATTTCTCGCCGAACAAAGCTTCGGCGCCCGCCGCAATCGCATCCACGGTCGGCATCAGCCGTGTCGATGTATCGGAGTTCTGACGGATGACGGCATTCACCTGCGTTTCGATGCGCAGCAGCTCTTCGGGCGTCACGGCTTTGGGATGGCTGAAATCGAAGCGCAGCCGGTCGGGTGCGACGAGCGAGCCTTTCTGCGACACATGCGGACCCAGCACATGTTTCAGCGCCGCATGCAGCAGATGCGTGGCGGAATGATTGGCACGCGTGGCGCGGCGGCGCTCGCTGTCGACGCGCAGCTCCACGGCATCGCCGACGCGCAACGCGCCATGCACGATCTCCACCACATGCACATGCAGCGCGCCCAGTTTCTTCTCCGTGTCGGTGACGCGGCCTTCGCCCCCTTTGGCGGAAAACATCGCACCGGCATCGCCGACCTGGCCGCCCGATTCGGCGTAGAACGGCGTCTGATTTGTCAGTATACGGACTGTTTCGCCGGCCACCGCGCCTTCGACGCGGTCGCCGTCCTTCAGCATCGCAACGATGGTGCCTTCGGCCTGCTCGGTTTCGTAGCCGAGAAATTCCGTCGGCCCGATCTCGTCGCGTAGTGCGAACCACAGCGTGTCGGGGCCGGTTTCGCCCGAGCCTGCCCAGGCTCTGCGCGCCTCCTCGCGCTGGCGTGCCATCGCGGCGTTGAAGCCGTCGGTATCGACGCCGATGCCACGCGCACGCAGCGCATCCTCGGTGAGATCGAGCGGAAAACCGTAAGTATCATAGAGTCGGAATGCGGTTTCGCCGGCAAGCCGGTCGCCGCGCGACATTCCCGTTGTGGCTTCATCAAGCAGCTTGAGCCCGCGCGCCAGCGTATCGCGGAAGCGCAGTTCCTCGATGCGCAGAGTCTCCGAGGTCAGCGCCTCGGCGCGCTTCAATTCGGGATAGGCCTGGCCCATTTCGGCGACCAGCACCGGCAGCAGCCGGTATAACAACGGGTCGCGCGCACCTAACAGATGCGCGTGGCGCATGGCGCGGCGCATGATGCGGCGGAGGACGTAGCCGCGCCCCTCGTTCGAAGGCAGCACGCCATCGGCGATGAGAAAGGCGGATGAGCGGAGATGATCGGCGATGACGCGATGGCTCGCGGCATGGCCGCCGGTCGCGGCTTGCGCGGTCAGTTCGACCGAGGCTGCGATGATATGCCGGAACAGATCGACATCGAAGACGTCCTGCACCCCCTGCATGACGGTCGCAAATCGCTCGAGCCCCATGCCGGTATCGATCGAGGGGCGCGGCAGCGGCGTTCGCGCGCCGCCCGCGAACTGCTCGTACTGCATGAAGACGAGATTCCAGATCTCGACATAACGATCGCCATCCTGATCGGCGGAGCCCGGCGGTCCGCCCATGATGTTCGGCCCGTGATCGAAAAAGATCTCCGAACAGGGGCCGCAGGGGCCGGTATCGCCCATCGACCAGAAATTGTCGGCGGTCGGGATGCGGATGACCTTCGATTCGGGGAGGTCCGCGATCTTCTTCCACAACAGGAATGCGTCGTCATCCTCGGCGAAAACCGTGACGAGCAGGCGCTCCTTCGGCAGGCCGAAATCCTTGTGGACGAGCTCCCAGGCGTATTTGATCGCATCTTCCTTGAAATAATCGCCAAAGGAGAAATTGCCGAGCATCTCGAAGAAGGTGAGATGCCGGGCGGTATAGCCGACATTTTCGAGATCATTGTGCTTGCCCCCGGCGCGCACGCATTTCTGCGCCGTGGTGGCGCGGCTGTAGCCGCGCTTCTCCTGGCCGGTGAAGACGTTCTTGAACTGCACCATGCCGGCATTGGTGAAGAGCAAAGTGGGATCGTTGCGCGGCACAAGCGGCGAAGACGACACCACTTCATGGCCGTGCGCGCGGAAGAATTCGAGGAACTTGGCGCGGATTTCGGTCAGGCTGTTCATGACGTGCTTGTAGCGCCCGGCGCGAAAGCCTGTCCAGACGGGCTCATGCAACGTTCCGGCTCACAATCGGGATCGAAGCGCGTCCGCGCACATCTCGAAGCCGGGTACAACATGGCGGGGAAGGGGTGCTTCACCGTCCAATATCTCAAAAGATTGCAGGACGAATTGGCCAAGCGCCAGCGATGCGCCACCTGCAGCTTCTGTCAGGCGCCACGAAAGCGAACCCTCGAATCCGTGATGGGCGGCAATCTCGGGATAGACCGGCCATCGGATCGAATCTTCCAGATAGTCCGGAACCTGCGCCAGAATTTCGCGCGCATGTGCATGTTCCGCAGCGGGAAGAAATCGTCCCGACAGTGCCCGCAGCAGAATATCGGCAAACACGAATGCCTTGGGATGGTTGGACGAGTAGAGAAAATCCCCCCGCGCCATCCAGCCATCGAAATCGGCGGAAATATCGATGCCGGCCTCCGCAAAGTTTGCGAGAAGAGCGTCACGCTCGGATTCGAAAACGGAAAAATAGCCCGCTTGTTCATAGGTGCGCCGGTGAAATGCACAGGCAATCTCCTGTGCCGACATTCCAAGCATGTGACCTGTGACGACCAGGCGGGAGTGAAGCCCCATGCCGCGAAATACCGAGCGCAACGGTACATTCTTCCGGCTGGGATAGAAGGCATCGGGGTGCAAGGCGCGAAACAGGAATTTCGGGATGACGAGTTTCGCATCTTTGCGCGTGATGTTTTCGAACATGGGCTCGTGGGGCATGCCCGTTACCAGAAGGTCGACGGATGACAGGTGCTCAAGAAAGGCCGGGCAGGGGAATCGGGTGAAGGATTTCAGGCGGCGACGAGGCTTGCGAGGAAGTCATCGTCCCAGCTTGCGGTCATGCGCCTGAGGCGTTGAGAGTCTTTGCCGGGCGCCCTTCGGATCAGATTGTTGGCCATGTGTTTG
>DATJUM010000229.1:0-3809 GCA_035502355.1 Rhizomicrobium sp.
TGAGCAGCGCGCCTTCTCGGTCGGCGACAGAATTCAGTTCACGGCTCCGAATCAGGACCTGAAGATCGCAAACCGGGAGATTGGAACAATCACGGACGTTGATGCGAACGGGAGAATGGCGATACGGCTTGACAGCGGGCGAGATTTGAGGATCGATCCGCAGCGCCACCCACATCTAGACCACGGCTATGCCGTCACCAGCTATTCCGGTCAAGGGCAGACTGCTGAACGCGTATTGATCCACATCGATACAGATTTTCCCGCGAAAAACCTGATCAACAACCGAATGGCCTATGTTGCCGTCTCGCGTGGAGTGCACGATGCGCAGATCTTTACGAATGATCGCGGCCGGCTCGCCGAGGCATTGAGCCGCGATGTCTCCCACGAGAGCGCACACAAAGCGGAGAAGGCGGTTTCTACCGTCGAACAAGATGTCGCGCAAGCACCGCAACCTGTACGCACCGTTGGAATGGAAGTCGGCATCAGCAGCTAGAGAGATTTGCGTGCGAAACCGATTTAGAATATGTCTAGTACACCTTCAAACCCGGTTAAACCACGCGAGCGATCCGTTGTTCCCATCGACTCATCTCGGAGTAGCGGCAGAGCGCGTTCACCAGTTCCATCTGGCGCGGCGTACGGCACTCCGCGGAGAACAGCATCGGGCTGCCGACGACGATTGTCGCGCAGCGGGCGCGGGAGGTCGCGACGTTGAAGCGGTTTAAATTATAGAGAAATTCCATGCCGTGCGGCGCGTCGGCAGGCGTCGAGGTCGTCATCGAGTAGATGACGACCGCCGCCTCCTGTCCCTGAAATTTATCGACCGTGCCCACACGCGCGCCGGCCAATCGGTCCCCGATGCGATTGACCTGGTCGTTGTACGGTGCGACGATCAGCACGTCATTGAGTGTGAGGGGCCGGTCATTCTCTTGGCGGTCGGTCCACCGGTTTCCGTCGCGCGTCAATGTCGCGACAAGGCCTGCGACCACATCGATTTCTTCAAGGGAGTAACGCTGGTTCCCTTCATGCTCGACGGGCACGAACCACAGACCTGACCCTGCGAAAGGCTGTTCCGTCTCGATGGACTGCCGTTCGAGCGCGGGCAAGGAGACGAGACGGCCTTCGTAGAACAGTTCCGACGTGAAGGCGCAGATCGCCGGATGCAGCCGCCATGTTTCCGGGAGGAAAATGCCTTGCGTGCTCTCGATGGTCTTCCTGCCGTCCAGCAGGTGTGCAAGCGCCGAGATATCCGAGCCTTCGGGATGGCTGCCCTTCTGCGGCTGTTCGAGTTGCTGCGGGTCACCCAGCAATACGAGACTCTTTCCAGCGGGGGCGCAGGCCAGCACATTCGCAAGCGACATCTGGCCTGCCTCATCGACAAAGAGCACATCTACGGATTGCATGAGGTCAGCGCGGGACCAAAGCCAAGCGGTCGCGCCAAGCACCTTCACCGCGCCGCTTTGCAGCGCGGCAAGCGCTTCGCCATTTGAGCTGATTTCTTGCACAGGCCCTTCGGCCTCGCCGTCGCCCTCGATCCGGTGGGCGCAAGTGACGTCCGGGATATTCAGTTCCCGAGCGACGTTGACAACGTCATCGAGCAGCTTACGGATAACCTTGTGCCCGACCGCCGTGATGCCGACCTTCTTTCCGGCGTTCACGAGATCGCAAATCATGCACGCGCCCGTAAAGGTCTTGCCCGCGCCGGGTGGCCCCTGAATGGGAAGCAGCGATTGATCGAGCGCGAGGCCCGCCCGCCGCGCCACATCGACGGCGGTTTCATTCTCGCGCGTCGCGAGCGTGTGTCCTGCCGAAAGACGGGGCGGATGCCGCAAGAGCAGGTCGCGGGCGGCACGGTAATCTCCTGCCGCATCGATGCCGTTCACAACGATCCAGTCCGCGAGCCGCAGGATTGAATTCGCCTGCTCCTCCGTTCCGAAATGCGAATGCGCGAATACCGCCGTCGGATGCAGGCCGTCCAACTTCATCAGCTTCTTTACGTCGATGGTGCGCGCCGTCGCATCGACGGCCATGACTTCGCCGAACCTGTTTTCGTCGGGAGTGAAGAGCTTGTCGCCCGCGCGCATAGAACATTCCTGCGGCGGGTAATGATAGCGGTCGGTGGGAGCGCGCTCGCGGGGACTGCTCTTGGGCAGCCGTTCACGGTGCGTCAGACCCGCAAGCGCGTTCTTCTCGTCCAGAAGCTCTTCTTCCGTAAACTCCTTCATGCGGAAAAATTCCCACCATTTCACCTTCTCCTCGCGCCGATGCCAGTCGAGCGCATGGGCGAGAAGCCAGCGGGCCGCCTGCGCGGGTGTGCGATCCTCAGGCTCGGCAGGAAGATCGCGAGTCAGCGCCTCGAAAAGCGCGGTAATGCGCTGCTGGTGCGCCGTTACGTCCTCGCTTGCCTCCATCGCTTGGGCCGCCGGGCGCGGAACATGAGTTCCTTCCGCAATCAGGGCCGCGCGCTGCTCTTCGAGCCAGCGCCGTAGCCGCTCCGTCGCAAGACAATCGTCGGTGTTGTAGCTTTCGACGGTGCGGCAAGCCTCTTCCGTGAGAACCGGAGCCGGGCTCAGTTCAAGCTGGTGCTCGATAAAATGCCGCGCCTGGTTCGCCTCCGGGAGCGGAACGCGGCGCGCGTAGCCGGAGAATATCTCCATTTCCTTCAGGGAATACTGCTCGACGCTGGCCCGAAGGCCCTGACGGACGACGCCGTGCAGATCGACGAATATTCTGCCACGGAGGAGCCGATCCACTTCTTCCTCGCGGGTTGCATAACGGAGCATTAGGCGCTTGATCGCGCCCGGCTCGTAGGCCCCGAAATGATAGATGTGTAACTCGGGAAACCGCTGCATCCACGCGAAGGTGAAATCGATGAGCCATTCGAAGGCGGCGCGCTCCTGCGCGCGGTCGGTCGCCCAGCGACATTCGTAGCCGAGATTGCCGCCATCATCGAAGGTGGCGACTCCGAAGAGATACTCCAGCCCGCCGTCCGGGACAAAAGGATCGCCCTCAAGATCGAGAAAAATGTCCCCGGCTGAAGGTTCGGGCAACCGCGAAAATCCTTCGCCTGTCTCGAACGCAAGCCGCTCGAATTTCGGCGTGTGCTCCACGCGCGCCTCCAACTGGATGCGAGCCTGCTCGCGGATGCGCTCGTATCCTTCCCGCGCGCCGCGTATTGGATTGAAAGGGATCGGCAGCGGAAGCCGCGCCAGCGCTTCGAGTGTCGGAACATCCCGGAGCGCCAGTTCCTTGCGTTGCAGCTTCGATGCGCCCGCGACAAAGGACAGATGGTCATCGTCCCGTCTCTGCCTGTTGCATTCCTGCCACCAGCGGCAGATGTCGCAATGATCGACGGGTTCCGGGTAGGTGTCACGCGCATTCGCTGCCACGGTTTCACGCAGGGAGCGTTGAACGGCGCGGCTGTAAGCGGCGAACGACGCGAGCCGATAGGTTTCCGGGGCGAAGCCGACGCCGGGCCGGACGACGTGAAAGTATTCTGGCTCGATCCCCTGCAAGTCGGCGAGCAACTGCGAATAGAGGCAGAGTTGCAGTGCGCTCTCCGCTTTCGTCTCGCTGGCTAGCTTGCAATCCACGGCTTCATAGGACCACGCGCCGCAGCGGCTCATTCGCTCGGGATGATCGACGCGCAGCAGCACATCGGCGCGGCCCCGCCACGGCCCGCCGGAAAGCGCCGCTTGCACGATGACTTGAACTCCGGCTTGCATGGCCGCCCACGTCGCGGGTTCCGCCGTGTCGGCAAGCTCGTTCGAGAGGTCCGCGATGGACAAACCTTGCGCGCGCAGGCTTTCGAT
>DATJUM010000230.1:0-7444 GCA_035502355.1 Rhizomicrobium sp.
GCAGACGAATATCTGGTGAAGCCGTTCTCGGCGCGCGAGTTCATTGCCCGCGTGTCCGCCAATCTGAAGCTGGCCCAGGTGCGCCGCGAAGCAAACGACGCGCTCCGCCAGAGCGAAGCACAGCTGCGCGCCTATCTCGCCTCGACCTTCGATGTCGTCTACCGGATGAACGCCGATTGGAGCGTGATGCGCCATCTCGAAGGGAAGGAGTTCATTTCCGACACCAAAGAGCCGAGCGGTACATGGCTCGACAAATATATCCACCCGAAAGACCAGGCGCGCGTCCTGGAGGCCGTCCGGTATGCGGTGCAGACAAAATCCGTGTTCGAACTGGAGCATCGGGTCTTGCGGGTCGACGGGACGCTCGGCTGGATGTTGTCGCGCGCGGTTCCTCTGCTCGACGAGAACGGCGAGGTGCTTGAATGGCTCGGAACCGCCGCCGATGTCACCGCGCGCCGGCGCTATGACGAACGGCAGCGCCTGCTGCTCAACGAACTCAACCATCGGGTGAAGAACACGCTGGCAACCGTGCATTCGATCGCCGTGCAGACGCTTCGCAACAGCGACGATATTGCCGGCGCGCGAGAGATGATCGGCAATCGCCTTGTCGCGCTGTCGAAGGCTCATGACATCCTCACGCGGGAACACTGGGAAGGCGCGTTTCTCGACAATGTTGTGCGCGAGGCGATCAAACCGCATCTGGATGCGAGCGGCGGCCGGTTTGAAATCGAAGGTGCGAAGGTCTGGCTGCCGCCGAAATATACACTGACACTCGGCCTGGCGTTGCACGAACTCTGTACCAATGCGGCGAAGTACGGAGCTTTGTCGAACGACAGCGGTTGGGTGCGGATCGAGTGGAAGATCGAATGTCGCGATGATTCCCGAAGCCTGCACATGCAGTGGACGGAAATCGGCGGACCGCCCGTTGCGCAGCCGTCGCGCCGCGGCTTCGGGTCGCGGCTTATCGAACGCGGTTTGCGCCAGGACCTGAACGGCGACGTGAAACTCTCTTTTGCCGCGTCGGGAGTCGTGTGCACGATCCATACGCCCGTGCCGGCCAGTTCGGACATGTATTTCGTGGAGTAGATCGTGGACATAAGACAAAACGATCCCGGTGATTTGCGCGTCCTCATCGTCGAGGACGAGTCGCTCATAGCGATGCTGATGGAGGACGCGCTATCCGATCTGAATTGTACTGTGGTTGCCACGGCCTCTTCCCTTGGCGAGGCACTCGACAAAGCGGCATCGATGGATTTTGATGTCGCCATTCTGGATATGAACCTGAACGGCGCTCAAGCCTGTCCCGTCGCCGAACTGTTGGTCCGAAGGCAGATTCCGTTCATGTTCGTAACCGGCTATGGCGCACCCGGCGTGCCGGACCGATTCCGCGGCATTCCGGTGCTTTCCAAACCGTTCAACGAGCGCGATGTGGGGCGTGCTCTCGAAGCGGCGCTGAAGGCGCATGCGTCCGTCGAACCGACAGGAACGAGCCCCGCCCGGGAATGACAAATTCGTTTTAGCATGTTTGACAGTGCAAGAGAATGAATGAGACGCACCGCTACGAAGGCGGATGCCATTGCGGCAGTCTCAGCTTCACCTTCCAAACATCGGCACCGCTGGAGGTGCTGGGGCTGCGTGCCGATCAGTGCAGCTTCTGCCGTGCGCATGGCGCCCGCAACACGAGCGATCCGTACGGCACGGTCTCCATTTCGGCGCATGACGCGGATGCGCTCATCCGCTACCGTTTCGGCCTGCGGACGGCCGATTTTCTCATTTGCGGGCGCTGCGGCGTCTATATCGGCGCGTTGCTGGAAGACGACGGCAAGAGCTGGTTCACCGTCAACGCGAACGCAATCCGCCCGCCGCCCCCGGACGATTTTCCCGTTGTTCCGGTCGACTACGAAGGCGAGGATGTGCCTGCGCGCATCGCCCGCCGCAAACGGAAATGGACGCCGGTAATCGCGTTCGTCATTGCCGGCCCCTGAACTGGAATCGCGTCACTTGAATTTCGCGCCGGAATGACTGCGATCAGCCGGGGAAGTTCTCGCCGAACATCGGCAGCCCGCTCTTCGACTCGGCGCAGCGCGGCAAGTCATGGAACCTCGAAAATGCCGCGAACCGGTTGCGGTGTGCCTCTGGAGACAGGCACTCACGCCTGGCTTTCGGGATACTCTTCGATGGCGTCGACCCGGTTCGGGTAGAAGGCCAGATGGTTCTTGATGGCGGCCACCGCGTCGTAAGGAGCCTCGTAGGTCCACACAGCGTTGACGGCACGCTCTCCGCCCGAGGGAATGCTGAAATATGCGCAGTCGCCCTTGTAGGGGCAGTAAGTCGTATGAGCGCTTCGCTCGAGCCGCGTCATGTCGACATCCTTGCGCGGAATGTACTGCACCGCCGGGTACCCCGCTTCGCGGAGGATCAGCGCGTTGCGGCTGTCGGCCAGAATCGCGCCGCCCGCCGAGACCACGACCCGTTTGGGATTGCGCTCGACCCTGATGGGATGATCGGGTCCCGGGACCCTGATTGTCTTCGGACTTGTCTGTTCCGACATGCTTCACCTCCTGCAATTGGTGCCCGGCACCGCGCGGCGCGGCGTCGCTGATGATTGCTTCGTGAGGCTCACAGTTTTGAGCCGCCATCGACGTGGATGATGTCCCCGCTGATCCAGCGCGCGTCGTCCGAGGCGAGGAAGGCGATCACACCGCCGATATCGGCGGGTTCGGCGAGGCGCTTCAGGGCCTGCATGCCAAGCGTGTAGTTCCTGCCGGATTCCGTCTTCGTGAAGTTCGACATGTCGGTTTCGACGACGCCTGGCGCCACGGCGTTCACGCGGATGCCGCGCGACCCCAGCGCAGATGCGAAATGCTTCACAAGCGTGTCGACGGCGCCTTTCGTCGCCGCGTAGGCCGACGTCGTGCCGACCACGGCACGTGCCGCGAGCGAGGACAGCATGATGATGCTGCTGCCTTCGTGCAGAATGGGCAGAAGCTGCTGCACGAGGAAGAAGGGCGCCCGCACATTGACGGCGAAGAGACGATCGAAATCTTCAACCGTATACTCCTCGAGCGCGACGGCTTTGGACGTGCCGGCATTGGCGACGAGGATGTCGAGGCGATCGCCGGCCATGGCCCGCGCCTGCCGTGCGAGCTTGTGTGGCCCGTCGGCAGCCGAAAGATCCGCCGCGACGGCATCGGCGCGGCCGCCGCTCTTGCGAATCTCGGCAATGACGGCTTCCGCCTCTTTCGCGCCGCTTGCGTAATGGACGAGCACCTGCGCGCCGGCACGCGCCAGCGCGAGAGCGCCGGCCCGGCCAATGCCGCGCGAAGCGCCGGTGACGAGAGCCGTCTTTCCAGAAAGGGTGGTCATGATCCGGGTTCCTTGCCTTTGGTTTGTTACTCCCAACGATTGGCATTCTTTTCGAAGCCGGCACGCTGCACGCGCACCACGCAGAAACGCTGGCCCGAGGGCGCGCGCATGACCACCCAGCGTTCCTTGCGCTGATCCACTTTGGCGCCCAGTTTCTCGAGCCGTGCCACTTCCGCCGGAATGTCGTCGGTTTCGATATCGATGTGCACGCGGCTGTCGTGGTCCACGCGCTGGATCTGAACACTGATCTCGTCCGGCGGTGTCTCCAGCATGCGGTAATTGCCGCGGCTGCCGGGATGTTTCGGATCAAGTGGCCGGCCAAGCGCTTCGGCCCAGAATCGGGCGGCTTCGTCGATATTGTCGGTCCTGCAGTCAATCAACACGCCATTGATGCGCGAGTGATGCATGTCGTTGCCGCCTTATCGCTCCCACCAAAGGTAGTGCATTGATTCGTCGGTTCAAATTTTTTGTGGGTCTGCGCGCAGCGCATGTGCAGACTGCCGTGCATCAACCGCACCGCAATGTCGGCGGTGATAAATTGGCCCGGCAGGGTTCGGTGGATTATGCTTCTCCGTCAGAATCAGAGAGATCGTGTCCCATGCCGCCCAGGCGGGAATATCGGTGGGTGCGGGTGAAGGTGCTTTCGTCGGCGGAGAAAGCGGCCGTCGCCGCAACGTGCGAGCGCCTTATCACCGACGTTCTGAAGCCGCGCTTTCTTCCTGAAATCAGACCGACGGAATTCAATTATCCGGTGGATATCTGCGGACGATGGCGCGGCAACAAATACAGTTTCATCACGCGCTACCGGTCCGGCTTTGCCGATAATGCCGGCGAGGAATTCGATTCGGCACACGCCCGCATCGATCATCTGGAAGAAGTTCTGTCGGAGACGCTGTTCGACGTCATGTGGCATCGGCATACGGGACAATGGTTCCGTCTGCGACATCGCTTCTCGCTCGATCAGGCGCTGAACGAGATCGCAACGAACGGATTGCTGTGGCCGCTGTGAGCGCCGGCGCCCGCTTCGACGTCGGCGAGCTGCGCGAACTCGCGGGCGACAAGGTCTTCGCGCGCGGCGAGGCGTATTTCCGCGAGGGTCAGGTCACCATCATCAGCCTTGAGCCGAAGCGCGTGCTGGCGCAGGTGGCGGGCAGCGAAGATTATCGCGCGGAGCTTCGCGGGCGCGGCAAGCGCATCGACGGCGAATGCTCCTGTCCCGCCTTCGAGGATCGGGGTTTTTGCAAGCACCTTGTGGCCGCGGCGCTCACGGCGAACGCGACCGACGAAGACGGAGCGGCGGCGGGCGCCGGCGTGCTTGACCGCATCCGGCGTCACCTGAAGGGCCAGCGCATCGATGCGCTGGTTGAAATGATCATCGATCTGGCCGAACGGGATACCCAGCTGCTCCGCAGGCTCGATCTGGCCGCAGCCGCCGCCAATGGCGACGGGAAGACACTTGAAACGCGGCTGCGCGGCGCGATCGATGCCGCGACGCGCATACGCGGCTTTGTCGAATATCGGGAAGCGCGGAACTGGGCCGCCAATATCCATTCCGTATTCGACGGGCTCGCCGATCTGGCTTCGGGCCCGCGCGCGGAACTTGTTCTCGAACTCGCAGACCGCGCAATCGCGCGGATCGGCCGCGCGATGGAAAGCATCGACGATTCCGACGGCCATTGCGGCGCCCTTGTGGAGCGCGCGCGCGACATTCATCTCGCGGCCGCGATTGCCGCGCGACCGGATCCCTTGCGCCTTGCCCGCGATCTCTTCGCGCGGGAAACAGGCGATTCGTTCGGCATGTTTGCCGGCTCTGCGGCGCTCTATGCCGACGCGCTGGGCGATGCAGGTCTCGAGGAATATCACCGGCTTGCAAAGGATGCCTGGGAGAAGCTGCCGCCGGTCAGCCGGCGCGGGCGATCCGAATACGCAGATGATCATGACCGGCATCGGCTGCAGGAGATTCTCGATTTTTTTGCCGAGCGCGCGGGCGATGTCGAAGCCCAGATATCTCTTCGCGCGGGCGATCTTTCATCGCCGTGGCGCGTCCTGCAGCTTGCGGAATTCTGCCTCGCACTGGGGCGCGGGGACGATGCGCTGCGCCACGCCGAAGAAGGACTATGGATGTTCGAAGACGATCCGCCCGACAAGCGGCTCGTCTTCTTCGCGGCCGATCTTCTCCTGAAACGCGACCGCAAGGACGATGCCGAAGCGCATCTGTGGCGGGCATTTGAAAAATCGCCCGGGATGGAATTTTATGCACGCCTGCGAAAAATTTCCGGTGCAAAGGCGCGCGATCGCGCCATTGCCTTCCTGGAAGACAGCTTGGCCGGACCGAGGCGCGCGCGAGGCGACGGTTCGGCAGGGCTCCTGGCCCAAATATTTCTTCACGAAAAGATGTACGATGAAGCGTGGCAAACCATGCACGCGCATGGCGCATCCGACGGATTGAAGGAACAACTTGCCCGGGCGACCGAAAAGACGCATCCGTCCAATGCGCTGGAATTCTACCGGAAGCGCGTGGAGTTTCTGGCCAATGCCGGCGGCGACAGGCCCTATGCCGAAGCCGCGGCGCTCGTAAGACGCATGGCGGCGATCGAGAGCAAGGACCGGCATGCCGCCTATGTGGCAGACCTCAAAACGCGCTTCGCGCGCCGGCGCAAGCTGATCAAGCTCCTTTCGTGAGCACGATTGATCGAGAATTATTTCGGGACCCTCAAGCCGCCATTCCCGGTCCCCGGTACAAATACTCGCCAGCAATTCTTGTCATCGATGGCGCCGGAGCGGATTGATCGCTTCGATGCCTTCGAAGTCTCTCTGGTTGTCTGTGACAACGATGCAGGCGTTTGCTTCGGCAATGGCTGCGATGATCGTGTCCAAGCCACTTCGCGGACGCCCCTTCGCCCTGCCGTCGGCCATCAGGCGGGCCCATATCAGAGCGGCGGCCGCATCGAACGGCAGCACGCGGCCGGCGAAGAGAGCTGGGGGGCCTTCGGGACCAGCGAACCATGCTTCGAGACGGTCTCGCCCTTTCCCGCGAGGCTTCTCCAGTATGCCTCGACGGATCTCGCCAACCGTCAGCGAAGCGATGTAAAGGTCTTCGTCATTCTGCTGCGCCATCCATGTCAGCAGCGGCTCGGAGGGCGCGGGCTTGACGACGTTGCTGATGATGTTGGTGTCGAGCAAGTAGTGCATCAGATATCGGCCTTGCGTCCTTCCTCGCGAGGACGGCTGAGGTCGAGATCGGCGCCAACCAGGGGCGAGCGCCGCAGCGCAGCCAGAATGCCACCCTGGCGCGGTGGCTCGCCGGTGACGCTCCGGGACACGGCCGCGCGCAGGCGCGCTGCCTCAGGCCCATCCTCCGCAAGACGGCGTGCGAGGGAACGGATGAGGTCGCGGTCCGCCTCGCGGCCGAGCACTTCGAAGCGGGCGAGGCCGCGCTCGCTGAGCCGGTTGCGGTAATTCCGGATGGCGCGCTTCTGAGCCTGATCCAAGGATGTCTCCGACGTTTCCAGTAATATATCCGGGTAGAAATCCGATTCAAGTTGCAGCCAGCGGCGAACGTCACCTTGCTCTGCGCAGCGCGCGACAGGCCACCTCGCTTGGGCTCGTTCGTACCGACCCCATAAATTAGCCTTGACTTATACATTAGAGTACACTAATGTATTATCCATGTCCGAAGTTGCCCATATCGATACCGTGATGCGCGCGCTGGCCGATCCGACGCGGCGCGGGGTGTTCGAGCGCATTGTCCGTTCCGGCGAGATCACCGTGTCCGAGCTGACGCGCGGCAGCGGCGTCAGCCAGGGCGCCATTTCCCAGCACCTCAAATCCCTGAAACTGGCCGGTCTGGTGGCTGAACGCGCCCAGGGCCGCAACGTTTTCTACCGCGCAAATGCGCAGGGCCTTGCCCCGCTCGCCGACTGGATGAGCCATTACGGCGCCTTCTGGCGCGACCGTTTCGCGGATTTGCGCGAACTACTGAAGGAGATCGATCCATGAGTGAGACGAAACAGGAGATCGTCGTCGAGGAAGTCTTTCCGCATTTGCCCGAGACGATCTGGAAGGCGCTGACCACCGG
>DATJUM010000231.1:0-13861 GCA_035502355.1 Rhizomicrobium sp.
CTGCTGATCAAGACCTTCATGGGACACGTCCTTGCGCGGAGCCGCTCCAGACTAGCAATCCGGCGCGCGAAAACAATCGCGCGCGCTCCGGTCCGGGCGGCCTTGGCGGCCCGGTGGCACGGCCGCCAGAACTGTTGTACATTATGAACAAATGACAGGCGGAATCGCCGCCGTCCGCAGGGGAGAGAACATGCCGCATATCGATACCGGGAATACCGGCTTCATGCTGCTGTGCAGCAGCCTCGTGATGCTGATGACGCCGGGACTCGCATTTTTTTATGGGGGGCTCGTCAGCCGGCGCAACGTGCTTGCCATCATGATGCAGTCCTTCGTTTCAATGGGATGGACGACCGTCATCTGGTACGTCGTAGGCTATTCGCTGTGTTTCTCCGGCGGCCGGGGCGGCATCATCGGCAATCTCGATATGGCGTTCCTGCGCGGCGTGACGCTCGCGACGCCCTCGCCGACGCCAGGTATTCCGCTGTTCGTTCACATCGCCTATCAGATGATGTTTGCGATCATTACACCTGCACTCATTACCGGCGCCTTCGCCAATCGCGTTTCGTTCAAGGCCTATATGGCATTTCTTACGCTGTGGCTTCTGTTTGTCTATTTCCCCTTCGTACATATGCTGTGGGGCGGTGGATTCCTGCAGCGCTGGGGCGTGCTCGATTTCGCCGGCGGCATCGTCGTGCACAACACCGCAGGGCTCGCGGCGCTGGCATCGGTTCTCTATGTCGGGCGGCGGCATGTGATCGACACGGGCGCGCATAGCGTACCGCTGGTCGCGCTCGGTACCGGGCTGCTCTGGTTCGGCTGGTATGGTTTCAACGCAGGAAGCGAATTTCAGGTCGATTCCGTCACCACGGTCGCCTTCCTGAACACAGATCTGGCAGCGTCTTTCGCGGCCATCGCGTGGATGGTCGTCGGCTGGTGGCAGGAGAAGCGGCCAACTTTCGTGGGATTGCTGACCGGCGCAGTCGCGGGCCTTGCCACCATTACGCCGGCGGCGGGCTATGTGTCGCCATTCGCCGCAGTCGTCATCGGTCTCGTTTCGGGCGTCGTCTGCTATTATGCCGTCGCCCTGAAGAATCGACTGCAATGGGACGACGCGCTCGACGTATGGGGCGTGCACGGCGTGGGCGGCGCGCTCGGCATTCTACTCCTTGGCGTGTTCGCAACAACAGCTTTCAATCCGAATGGCGCCAACGGCTTGCTCTCGGGTAACCCCACATTCTTCGGCAAGCAGCTCGTTGCAATCGCGATCTCGTCTGCCTGGGCGTTCTGCTTTACCTATGCCATGCTCTGGCTGATCGACAGATTCACGCCGGTGAAGGTGAATCAGGCCGCGGAAACAAGTGGCCTTGATCTCGCGCTACACGGCGAAACGGCCTATCTCGGCGAAGCGTGACGCATCCCCCGGTTCAACCGGGGGACAAGCTTAGGGTTAAGGCTTGTATCCTGCCCTTACCTTGAGCGTGCCAAGCCACCCTCAATCGTCGCGGTAGACGCGCTCGCGGCGCTCGTGGCGCTCTTGCGCCTCAATCGAGAGCGTGGCGATCGGGCGCGCGTCCAGACGCTTTAGCGAAATCGGTTCGCCGGTTTCCTCGCAGAATCCATAAGAGCCGTCTTCCAGGCGACGGAGAGCCGCGTCGATCTTCGCGATCAGCTTGCGCTGCCGGTCGCGCGTGCGCAGCTCGAGCTGACGCTCGGCTTCCGTCGCTGCGCGATCCGCCAGATCGGCATTGGGTACGGTTTCCGCCTGAAGGTTCTGGATGGTTTCGCGACTCTCGCGGAGAATATCGTCCTTCCAGCGCAGCAATTTGCGCCGGAAATATTCGCGCTGCCGGTCATTCATGAAGGGCTCACTGTCCGACGGCCGATAGCCGGGCGGAAGCTCAATACCCATAAATACTCCCCTGACGTGAGTGAACCCCTCGACGAGCGGCCGGGGTTATACAGACGGCCCCAAGCCCCAGCAAATGAATTTCTTTCCGCAGCGGGCTTAACCGCGGTGATAGGGGTGATTTCCAAGAATGGTCAATGCACGATAGATTTGTTCCGCCAACATCACCCGCACAAGCAGATGAGGCCAGGTCTGCGGGCCGAAAGCGAGGCTGCGGCCGGGCTTCACGTTCGGTCCGATATCGAGCCCATCAGGACCGCCAATCAGGAAGACGAGATCGCGCGCGCCTGCGTCCCGCATGGCTGCCAGCATCTCTGCGAAGGCCTCGCTCGTCATTCCCTTTCCGTGCGAATCGAGCGCAATGACATGCGCTCCGGACGGAATGCGCCCGGCGAGTTTCTGACCTTCCTCAGCCATGCGGGCGCGGGCCTCGCGCAGCTTCGACAAGCCAATTTCATCGACCAGAACGGAGGTGATTCCCTGCTGGCGCCCGACGGCGCGGGTGCGCGCGAGATAGTCCTCGACCAGAGTGTTTTGCGGCGTGCCGCGAGCAACGCCGGCGGCCAGAATGCCTATGCGCATGCGCGTATGACGCCGGGTGCAAACGTCAGTGGGCGGCGGCGCGGGCCGGTTCTTTCACCGACCACATGCCTTCCAGGTCATAATAGGCGCGGACCTCGGGACGGAAGATATGTACGATCACATCGCCCGCGTCGACCAGCACCCAGTCCCCCGATTCCAGACCGTCCACCGGCCGCGTGCCATACCCCGCCTCCTTCAGGCGTCGGGCAAGGTGCTCCGCGATCGCGCTTACATGTCTTTGGGAACGTCCATTGGCAATGACGATCGAATCCGTGAGCGATGAGCGGCCTTCGAGGTCGATCGCCACGATATCTTCCGCCTTGTCATCGTCGAGAGAATTCAGAATGCGGGAGAGGAGCGTTTGCTCCTCCAGCCCAGTTGCGCGATGGGCCGCGACTTTCGTCGGCGCCTGGGAGGCGCCGGTCTTACGCGTGGGAATGCGATCCTCCGTTTTTGGTTTGCACGATGAACGCACGGACCACCGATCTTTTTCCCGTGAGCAGCAAACGAATCCCGCGCGCCTCGCAAATTGCGGATTCACTTTAACATACGGCAGTCGGGTCAGCCAACAGGCGAGCACGGATGGCCGTCGCACTGGCCGGACTTCGCCGCGCATCGAGAATGACATAGGCTGGCGGCACGGCGCCGACAAGGCCACGCTCGTCCAACACCCTGAACGCCGCGAGATATTGCGCGGCTTTCGATGCGAGCGGCGCAAGCGTGGTCCCAGGCCGTATCGCCACGGCAATGGGAATGCGGTGCGCGAGCTCCTGCCAGTTGCGCCAGCGATGAAACGTCATGAGATTGTCACTTCCCATCAGCCATACGAAGCGCAACGCAGGAAAACGCTGACTCAATCTCGCCACCGTGTCGACCGTATAGCGTGTGCCAAGCTGCCCTTCGATGTTTGTCACCCGGATATGGGGCAAATGCGATGTCAGACAACGTGCGCGCGCAAGCCGCTCTTCCAGCGAAGCCATCCCGCGCAAAGACTTCAATGGATTCTGTGGCGACACCAGCCACCAGACATAATCGAGACCGAGCCGTTTCAGCGCGATGTCGCTGACATAGAGATGTCCTTCATGGGCGGGATTGAAGGATCCGCCCAGAAGGCCGATGCGCAACCCGGCCGCGACAGGGCCAGGCGGTCTGATCCAGTTTGCGCGCGCATCACTCACGGCGACCATGCCGGCGCAGCTTCGGCATCGCTGCGGTGCGCTCTTGTTTTTTCCACTTCGCGGGCCACGGCACGCAATATCTCGCTCACCCCTTCGCCGCTCACGCCGGACAGAAGAAACACCGGGCGGCCACTGGCCTTTTCCAGCGACGCTTTCTTGCGGCCAAGCTGTGCTCTGGGAATCGCGTCGATCTTGTTGAGCGCAACAATCTCCGGCTTTTCGGCCAGCCCATGACCATAGGCAAACAGCTCGCCGCGAATCGTCTTGTAGGCGCGCGCAATTTCCCGCTGCGTTCCGTCCACGAGATGCAGGATCGCGCCGCAGCGCTCGGCATGACCGAGAAAACGATCGCCCAGACCAGCACCTTCATGCGCGCCTTCGATGAGCCCAGGCAGATCGGCCAGAACGAAATCCGTTCCGTCTGCGCGCACCACGCCGAGCTGGGGCGCAAGCGTGGTAAAAGGATAATCGGCAATTTTCGGCCGCGCCTGCGAGACCCGCGCGAGAAATGTGGATTTACCGGCATTCGGCAATCCGATCAGCCCCGCATCCGCGATCAGCTTCAGCTGCAGAATGATGGTTTTTTCCTGCGCCGGCTGGCCGGGATTGGCTCTGCGCGGTGCGCGGTTGGTCGAACTCTTGAAATGGGCGTTGCCGAAGCCGCCGCGACCGCCTTCGAGCAGCATCGCGCGCTGGCCGGCATGGGTAAGATCGACGATCAGCGTTTCGCCGTCCTCTTCGTAAATCGCCGTTCCTGCCGGGACGCGCAGGACCGCGTCGGCGCCGTTCGCGCCCGTCATTTCGCGCCCCATGCCGTGTTGGCCGTTTTTCGCCTTCACATGCTGCTGAAAGCGGTAATCGATCAGCGTGTTCAGATTATCCACCGCTTCGGCCCACACATCGCCGCCGCGTCCACCATCGCCCCCATTCGGACCGCCGAACTCGATGAACTTCTCGCGCCGGAACGAAACGCAGCCATTGCCGCCGGCGCCGCTCGCGATATAGACCTTCGCGGTATCAAGAAATTTCATCGTCCAAGTCCGCGCGATCCCTCACCCACACCTTTCAGACGACGAGTGAGTACACCGGCAGCCCTCTCCACAAGGGGAGAGAGCGATAAGGTGCATGGCATCGGCAAATCTTGTTCCGGCGCACAGCGCGCCCTCTCCCCTTGTGGGAGAGAGGACCGGCACACTGCTTCCGCCGCACGAACCTGGGCGAGGGGCTACGCCGAATCTTGCGATGTGCCGGTGTGGACCGAGACATAGGTGCGGCGCTTGAAACCCTTGCGGAACTCCACCCGGCCGTCGACCAGCGCAAACAGGGTGTGATCCTTCCCCATGCCGACGTTTTCGCCGGCGTGGAATTGGGTGCCGCGCTGGCGCACGATGATGTTGCCTGCCCCGATCGCCTGGCCGCCGAACAGCTTGACCCCCAAACGCTGTCCCGCCGAATCGCGCCCGTTGCGTGAGGAGCCGCCTGCCTTTTTGTGAGCCATGTCCGTCTCTCCTTACGCGCCCGCTTCGATGCCGGTGATCTTCAGCTTCGTAAAGTGCTGGCGATGGCCGCGCTTTCTGTGGGTGTTCTTGCGGCGTTTCTTCTTGAAGGCCACAACCTTCTCGCCCCGTCCGTGCTCCACGATCTCGGCATGAACCACCGCTCCCGAAATCAAAGGCGCCCCCGATCTGGGCCGATCGCCGCCCAGAAGCAGCACTTCCTCAAGCCGCAACGTGGCCCCGGCCTCACCCTCGAGCTTTTCGACGGTCAGCACATCGTCCACCGCCACCCGATACTGCTTTCCGCCGCAGCGGATGACCGCAAACATTGCCAGATTCCCTAAATTCCGCGCGCACCCACTGGACTGCCCGACCGGCCGTCCGGCGCGAAGCCGCGCAATATACTTACGCCCGCCACAGGGTCAAGCGATGCTTTACCGCGATCAAAATTGGCGACAGCGCCTTGTCTTTCTGGTAAAGATCGCGCATTGCGAATGCAAATCAAGAGCAGTTCGCTTGGCGGATTCTCTCAGGGGATCAAAGATGAAAAACGCATATATCGGTCTGTTTGCCAGCGCGGTTTGCTGTGTACTGGCGGTACCGCTCCCGAGCGCGGAAGCCGCCAAGAGCACTTTGAAGAGCCTCCATTCGTTCGGCAGAGCGAACGACGGCATCGTGGTCGATGCGGGTCTCGTCGAAGTAAACGGTACGCTTTACGGCACGACCGTAAAGGGAGGCACTTATGAAGATGGCACACTGTTCGCGCTCGGCCCAGACGCCGGAACGGAAGACGCAGTGGTTTATTCCTTTTGCAGCCAGCAGAACTGCGCGGACGGCGCGAACCCCGTCGGAACCCCGATCGACGTGAATGGGACGCTTTACGGCACGACGTCAAAGGGTGGCACCTACGGCAAGGGCACCGTATTCGCGCTCGATCCGGGCAACGAGACCGAGCAGGTGCTCTACTCTTTCGGCAACAGCACGGACGGCGCCTACCCCGATGCAGGTCTGATCGACGTGAGCGGTACGCTATACGGCACTACGAAATCCGGCGGCGCCTCCGGCAACGGCACGGTGTTTGCGATCGACGCCAGCAGCGGCGCGGAGACCATGTTGTACTCCTTTTGCAGTCAGCAGGGCTGTCCGGACGGCTCGACGCCGCTGGCCAGTCTGATTGACGAGAGCGGCACGCTCTACGGCACAACGCAAAAAGGGGGCGCCCATGGCGGCGGCACGGTATTTGCGATCGACGCCAGCAGCGGCGCAGAGACGGTGCTTTACTCTTTTTGCAGCCAGCCGAAATGCGCGGACGGCCAGTACCCCGAAGCCGATCTGCTCGACGTGAACGGCACGCTGTACGGCACAACATTCGCAGGCGGCGCCAATCGGTCCTACGGTACGGTGTTTTCGCTCGATCCGGGCACCGGCACAGAAGCGGTGGTTTATTCCTTTTGCGGCAAAACCAATTGCAAGGACGGCGAGTATCCCTATGCCGGCCTGCTGGACGTGAACGGCACGCTCTACGGAACAACAGGTTACGGCGGAACCTATAATGGCGGCGTGGTGTTTTCGCTCGACCCGGGCACCGGCGCCGAACAAGTGCTGGGTTTGTTTTGCACCCAGCAGCAATGTACGGACGGCGGCTATCCCGAAGCGGATCTGATCGAAGTTGGCGGGGCGCTGTATGGCACGACGCAGGGCGGCGGCGTCTACGGCGATTACGGCACCATATTTGCGCTTAAGAACCCCTGACCGTCTTGCGCAGGATTGAACGCGCGGAGTCCGCCTGTCCGGGCACGTCGCGCAGCGTCAAGCCGGCCGAACAAAAATGAGATGCGTAGTTGCCGTCGTGGCTGCGGCTTTGGCGCTCCCGGCAGCTGCAGCCGCGTTGCAGGCGATGGCGCCGCTGCTCGACTATTCTGCCTGCACGGCACGCGCCGCCGTGCGGCTGGATGATGGCCGGCCGGACTACGCGCCTATCGCCCGCGCCGTGGCCGCCGCGTGCGGGGACAGCTATCGCACCTATGTCCGCTACATGGCGCGAACCCACCCCGCGGAGCCGGTGCCGAGCAACCGCGACCTCGCCATCAGCGCCGTGCAATACGAACGGAAATACGGCCCCGCGCCGCTTGCCGAGCACGAGCCGCACCATTGACCCCCTCCGCTGCTTTCGGCCCTCACCAAGGCTCGGCGGACGGGTCTCGGCGACCCACGACAAGGCGGGACAGGGCCTTCGCGCCAGATGGAACACACGCCGAAATTCCCGCGCGAACCATCCTCGTGGCGCGCATGTCTGCATCGGCGCGCCGCTCGCGGGTCTCGAAGCCCAGGTGGCGCTGCCGGCATTCTTCGCGCGCTTCCCGAACCTGCGGCGCGCCGATCCCGACAGTGCCCCGCGCTGGCGCTCGCTGCCCTTCTTCCGCGGCCTGGAAGAACCAATCGTCGCGGCGTGAACTACATTTCCCGCCGGGCACGGAAAGCAGCAGACAGCGTACCTTCATCGAGATAGTCGAGCTCGCCGCCGACCGGCACGCCATGGGCAAGCCGCGTGACCTTCACGTTCGACGCCGCAAGAATATCCATGAGGTAATGCGCCGTCGTCTGGCCTTCGACCGTCGCGTTCATTGCGAGAATCACTTCCTCCACACGGTCCGCCACGCGCGCGGCGAGCGGCGACAAGTTCAGCTTTTCCGGCGTCATGCCGTCGAGCGCCGAGAGCGCGCCGCCCAGCACGTGATAGCGGCCGCGGAAAACACCCGCGCGTTCGAGTGCCCAGAGGTCGGCCACGTCTTCCACCACGCAGAGCAGATGCGCATCGCGCCGCGGATCGCGGCATATCGCGCACGGGCTTGTGGTATCGAGATTGCCGCATTGCCCGCAGCTGCGGATCGCCGCTGACGCTTCGCGCATCGCCTGGCCGAGCGGTTCGAGCAAAGTCTCGCGTTTCTTGAGCATGAGAAGCGCCGCGCGGCGTGCCGAACGCGGCCCGAGCCCTGGCAGCTTCGCCAGCAGCTGCACCAGCTTCTCGATCTCCGGTCCCGCAGGCAGCGACGGCATGCGTTACACCCACCCGCCGCATGCGCGGCACGCAAAGTTATTTGCACGCGGAGGCGCGGAGGCGCGGAGGAGATTCGAACCATAAAGAGCACAAAGAGCACAAAGAATTGTTGCGCGCTTCGCGCGCCATTTTCCCTTCGCGCTGTTTGTGTACTTCGTGTTGAATCTCCTCTGCGCCTCCGCGCCTCCGCGTGCAATACTTTGCATGATCACGCTTCGTCTGTTGACGGAGGGAGTTCGGGGTCGGGGCGGTCGTGAACGCCGACGATTTCGGCACCGGGGAAACGGTCGAGCACGGCGCGCACCATCGGCGACTGGGCCACCTGTTCGATCTTCTGCGCCTGCGCGGCCTTGCGCTGCTCGGCCAGCGACGGCGCGCCGCCTTCGCGCGCGAGCGTCACCACCCAGCGCGTGCCCGTCCATTCCTTGAGCTTCTGCGCAAGATCACCGGCAAGCGTGCGCGGCGCGCCGGCTGCGGGGCGGAATTCGATTTGGCCCGGCTCGAGCCGCACGAGATGGATATTGTTCTCGATCTGCACCTTGAGCACGGCCGCGCCCTTCGCGCCTGCGAGGCTCGCGAGATCGGCGAGGGATGAAATTGCCATGGTCTCGGCCGGCGAGGCGGCGGTTTCGGCGCGCGGCAGCGCTTGCGCATTCGCGCTGGCCGATATCGCGGAGGTCGGCGAACCGGGAGTCCGCGGCGCAGATCTGGCCGGTGCCGCGGCCGGTAAGCCGGCCTGCTCCAGCACGTCGCGCACCAATTTGTCCGTAGGCGGAAGATCGGCGGCGTAGGCAAGGCGGATGAGTGCCATTTCCGCCGCCGCGATCGGTCGCGCCGCGTCGCGCACTTCAAACAATCCCTTGAGCAGCATTTGCCAGGCGCGGGTGAGCGCCGAGACGGGAAGTTCCGCCGCCATCGTGGCGGCGCGCTTCGCCTCGCCCGAGCCGCCGTCGAAAAAGCCCTGCGCGGCCGGCGCCACTTTCAGCCGGGTGAGAAAATGGGTGATTTCAAGCAGGTCCTGTATGATCACCAGCGGATCGGCGCCGCCATCATAGATTTCGCCGAGATCGGACAGTGCCGCGGCGATCTCGCCCCGCATCGTTTTTTCGAACAGGTCGAGAATGCGGCCCCGATCGGCGAGACCCAGCATGCCGCGCACGCTTTCCGCATTGATGGCATGGCCTTCCTCATGCGCGATCGCCTGGTCGAGCAGCGACAGCGAGTCCCGCACCGAGCCTTCCGCCGCGCGCGCGATCAGCGCCAGCGCCTGGGGCTCGATCTCCACCTTCTCCTGCGCCGCGATATGGGCGAGATGCCGGACAAGCTCATCGGTCTCGATGCGCCGCAGATCGAAACGCTGGCAGCGCGAGAGGATGGTGACCGGGACTTTGCGGATTTCCGTCGTGGCGAAGATGAATTCGACATGAGCGGGCGGCTCTTCGAGCGTCTTCAGCAGCGCGTTGAACGCCGCCTTCGACAGCATGTGCACTTCGTCGATGATGTAGACCTTGTAGCGCGCGCTCGCCGGCGCATAGCGCACGCTGTCGATGATCTGCCGCACTTCCTCCACGCCATTGTTAGAGGCGCCGTCCATCTCCTGCACATCGAGATGGCGCGACTCGGCGATGGCCACGCAGGGCTCGCAGACGCCGCAGGGGTGGATGGTCGGCGATTTGCGGCTGCCGTCCGGGCCCACGCAGTTGAGCGCGCGGGCGATGATGCGCGCGGTCGTCGTCTTGCCCACGCCACGGACACCGGTGAGCATAAAGGCATGGGCGATACGGCCGGTGGCGAAGGCGTTGGTCAGCGTGCGCACCAAAGCTTCCTGGCCGATCAACCCGGTGAAATCCTGCGGCCGGTATTTGCGCGCCAGCACGCGATAGGCGTCCGCCTTTGCGGGCGCCGGCGCAAAGCCGAAGGAGGGTTCGTCATTCATCGTCGGTGGTTATAGCAAGCCCGCGCGTACGCGCGAACGCTTCCGATGTGCCTCGTTTGCGGAAATAGAAGGACGGCGGCGACCCGCGGCGGATTCGTTACGGCTGCTTCCTTCCGGACCTGACCGGGTTGGCGAGCGCCACGTCCGCCACCGTCCCCCGCCGGGAATATAGCGATCCGGCCGCCGATTACAAAAGCTTTGACGCGGGCATACATCGAGAGCCATGCGCCGGAAAATTGCACGGCCATCGGCACCAGATCGGATCCCGAAACTCACGGTGAACGGGCGCAAAGTCCACCCTGATGCACCGCAAAGGATTGCTGGGAACCTCTGCCGGGAGTAGCGTATATTACAAAAAGGGGGAGCAAGTCCGATGAAAATGCTGCTGGTGGCGACCACCGCTCTTGTCAGCGTTGCCACACTTGCCTTTGCCGGCCCATTGCCCGCGCGCGAAATCGAATCAAGTCATTACATGTTTGATGCCAATCAAACATTCCTGTGCGATTATGGCGGCTTTGACATCCAATTGGACGAAAAGGGCGGCAGCTCCAGTCTTATCCGTGACTGGACACGTGCGGCAGTCCCCGTCATAGGACAAGGCGAGACGGTTACCGGGATTGAGGTTGCGAACGAGCTAACGTCTGGCAACGCCTCCTATTTCCAGGGAATGTCGGTCGCGATATATTCATCCCGCAAGAATCGACCCTACCAGAAGCTTGTCGGAGCGACGGCTCCCACATCGGAATGCGGAACAACACTGCGCATCGAACCGACCCAGCTACAAAAAAGAAAGAAATATTGGATCGTGGAGAAACCAGGAGGTATAGGGTGTAGTGGATTGGGCTCGTGCCTCCCTCAACGGGTAACCGTAGAGTGGTTTTATGGCACATCGAAGAAACGCAAGGCGTTGTGGCAACCCGGGTTCTCCTATTGCAGTGGCATTTCGGGTCATCACTGTCAGCACCAGGGCAGCGGTGTATGGAGGCCCATAATCGGAGGAACTCCCTACGTCGAATTGATAACCGGCGCGCGAAAGCGGGACGAAAACGCAGCGCGGATCGATCGCACTTTGCGGGATGATGGAGCCGGTCATCCCTCCGGCATCGAGTCTGAAGACCCGGTACAATTTTCCTCTCCTGCCGCAACGAATCGTGGTCCGCCTTGACAAGGACGGGGTATGATCCCGGAGCGTTTGGTTCTGAAACTCGACACGTGCAATCGCTGACTCTCGCGCCACCTCCGACGCTGCTCGTCCCCGATATTGCGCTTCGGGGGGCGAGTGCGGAATCGGACCCGATCGCGCGGGAGCGCGGCGAATTGTACGATCTGCAGCCGATCCGCGATCCGAAGCTGCTGGAGGCGGCCCGTGCGTTGGAGTACGGCCGGGAAGCAGAGGCAAAGCGGATCGTTTCGAAGTTCCTGACCAAACAGCCGCGAAATGCCGACGCGCTGAACCTCATGGCGGAACTTGCCGGCCGCGGGCGCAACCCCAGGCTGGCGGAGGAACTTCTGGCGAAATGCGTGGAATCCGCGCCGGACCACATCGCCTACCGGTACAATCATGCGCTCGCGCTGATGGAACTGGAAAAGCTCAAGGAGGCACTCGACGAAATCGAAGCCCTGCTCGCGAAGAACGAGGAAAGCCGCCTGTTCCGGGCGCTGAAAGGGCATTTGCTGAACAGGACCAGGAAATACGCCGAAGCGGCCGGCCTGTTCCGGGAACTGGCAAAGGATGTTCCGGAATCCGGCCAGGTCTGGATGGGTCTTGCCTCTGCGCTCCGGTCTCTCGGCGGACACACCGATGAAGTCATTTCCTGCTTCCGCAGGGTCACGGTCCTCGATCCTGCGGCAGGTTCGGCGTGGTGGGCGCTTGCGAGCCTGAAAACGTCGCGCTTCACCGAGGAGGACGTTCGCATCATGGAGGCGCAGCTTGCCAATCCGGCTGTGGGCGCCGCCGATCGCGTCGATCTCTGTTACGCGCTCGGCAAGGCTTGCGATGACGTGAAGCAATACGAAAAATCATTCCAGAACTATTCCAAGGGCAATGCCATCCGCCGCGTCGGTCTCGACTACAATCCGGATTCGACGAGCTCGATGGTGGATCGCGCCCGGGCGGTCTTCACGCCCGAGCTCTTCGGCGCGTGCGAGGGCGCCGGCTGCCCATCCGCCGAACCGATATTTGTCGTCGGCCTGCAGCGGTCGGGTTCGACGCTTACCGAGCAGATTCTGGGTGCTCACTCGCAGATCGAAGTCGCGGGCGAATTGCAGACCATGATCCGGATTGTCGGAGCCGATGTCATGCCCAAAACAGGGCCGGATTATCCCTGCGGCATGGACAAGCTCACGCCCGAAGATCTGCGGTCGCTCGGCGAGAAATATCTGGAGCTTACCCGCACCCACCGGCCCGAGGGCGCGCCGTTCTTTGTCGACAAGAACTGCTACAATATCTGGCAGGTCGGTCTTATCCGGCTCATGCTGCCCAACGCCAAGGTCATTGACGTACGGCGGCATCCCATCGGCTGCTGCTGGGCGAATTTCACCGTCAGCTTCTCACACGCTCCGCCGCTCTCCTACAAGCTCTCCGACATCGGCCGGTTCTATCATGATTATGTACGGCTGATGGCGCATTACGATCGCGTCATGCCGGGAAAGATCCATCGCGTCATCTACGAACATCTCGTCGCAGATCTGGAAGGCGAGGTGCGCCGCATGCTGGATTTCCTGGAGCTTCCGTTCGAGCCGCGCTGTCTCGAATATTATAACAGCGACCGCGCCTTCAATTCTTTCAGCAACGAACAGGTGCGCCGGCCGATTTTCAAGGAAGGCGTCGAACGCTGGCGCGCATACGAACCATGGCTCGGGCCGCTCAAATCCGCGCTTGGCCCGGTGCTTGCGGCTTGGCCCGCCGTGCCCGAATTCCCCGATTGAGCTACGGCGTTTTCCGCACCCGGTGTTTGCCTTTGGTGAGCGCGACGATCATGCCGCGCAGCGTCTGGGTTTCCTGATAGGTCAGGCGCGCGCGGTGGAGCGTGGCGCGGATGGCGCGGCACATCCCTTCGACCTTGTCGGGCGGATAGAGAAAGCCGCTGGCGAGGAGCTCGCCTTCGAGATGCTCGAACGTGGCGAGCAGCTCGGCGCGCGTGGGCTTGCGCCGAAGTGAGGTACGATCGAGCCGGGCCGGCGGCGTCGCGTCGCCCGAGCGGAACCATTCATAGCTGGCGATCAGGACGGCTTGCGCGAGATTGATCGAGGCGAATTCGGCTGTGGGAATAGTGATCACCGCGTCGCAGAAAGAAATTTCTTCATTGTCGAGGCCCGCCCGCTCATTGCCGAACAGGATGCCGGTTTTTTCCCCGCGCGCGGCCGCGGCGCGAAGCGTTTTCGCTGCCTTCTCCGGCGTGAGCACGTCGCGGGCGATACCGCGGTCGCGGGCGGTTGTCGCAAGGATGAAGTTGAGGTCGCCGATTGCGTCTCTCACCTCCGGAAAGACCCGTACGGCGTCGACGAGTTCGGAAGCGCCTGCCGCCATCGCAACGGCTTTCTGGTTGGGCCAGGCACAGCGGGGAGCGGCGAGGCGCAGATCGGAGAGCCCGAAATTCGCCATCGCCCGCGCCGCCGCGCCGATATTCTCGCCGAGCTGGGGACGGGAGAGAATGATGGCGGGAGACATCATTGGTTTCATTTTCCTCCCCCGCGAGCGGGGGA
>DATJUM010000232.1:0-11859 GCA_035502355.1 Rhizomicrobium sp.
GCCCGGCCGCGATATCTTCCGGTGAGCGTTTGCCGGCCTCGCGATCTGCGGTCAGATTGGCGCGCTGCATTCGTGCAAGATCGATTGCGCCGAGCAATGGTCTCAGCGCCGCTATGAAACGTGCGTCGTTGGCGCGTGCGGGCGAAACGAGAAGGACGGCATCATAGGGTGGTAGTGCGCCTTTCGGATCGGAGAGCACTTTAAGGCCGTATTGGATGATGCGGCCGTCGCTTGAGAAGGCCGAGATCACATCGACATCGCCCGAAGCCACCGCGCGATAAAGAAAGTTCGACTGGTATTGCCGTTCCGTTCCGAATTGCAGTCCATAGATCCGCTCGACCGCGCGCCATTCGGGCCTGCTGAAAATCTCATAATCACCGCCGATACGAAGGCCAGGCGCGCGATCGGCAAGATCGCCGAGAGAACGGATACCGAGTGCCGCCGCACGGTCTCGGCGCATGGCGAAGGCATAGGCGTTCTCGAATCCCAATGTGCCAAGGCAGCGAATGCCATGCGCATGCCAGAGCCAGTCCGTCATCTGCGCCAGCACGGCCCCTCGGCCAGGCCGGTCTCGTCGCTTCATGTCATCGGCCCAGATGGTGCCGGAATAGTCGACATAGGCGTCGATCTCGCTTGCGGCGAGCGCATCGAAGATGACTGTGGAGCCGAGGCCGTCGCGGCGCACCGTGGAGAATCCTGCATCGCGCAGCCGGTCCTCGATCAGCGCACCGAGAATATATTGCTCCTCGAAATTCTTGGTGCCGACCACGGCCGGCCGGTTTTTGGCGCTGACGGCAAGTGGAAGAAGCCCGGCGCCGAATATGATCGCAAGGCCGAGCGCAGCGGCGGCCATCCGCGGCTTAGATCGCCCGACGACGCCCGCTTCGGCGAGCGCGAGAAGCCGATCGACGACGAGTGCGAGGCTCGCTGCCGCCACGCAGCCGAACAGCACGAACACCCAGTTTTCGGTTTGCAATCCCGCGAAGATGTAATTTCCAAGGCTCGTCTGTCCAACCGGCGTGGACAGCGTGGCCGTGCCGATTACCCACACCGCGGCGGTGCGGATGCCAGCAAGTATCACGGGCGCGGCAAGCGGCAGTTCGACAAGGAACAGCATCTGCTTGCGCGTCATGCCAACGCCCTCGGCCGCCTTCTTCACCGCCGGATCCACGCCTTCCAGCCCGGCGATCGTGTTGCGCAGCACCGGCAGCATGGAATAGAGCGCGAGTGCTGAAAGTGCGGGCAGGAAGCCGAGGGCCGGGAAGCCGATGCCGAACGTCGCGCGCGTAAACGCGGAAAGTCCAAGCAGCAAGGGATAGAAAAGCGCGAGCAGCGCAAGGCTCGGTATGGTCTGGACAACACCGGCAAAGCCGAGCGCCGCGCCACGCATTACGTGCGATCGGGTGCAAAAAACGGCGAGCGGCAGGCTGACTGCCACGCCGATCAGAATGGCCGAAAGGCTGAGCAGAACGTGCCAGCCGAGATAATCGGCGAGATGGGACAGCGCAGCGGAAACCGCGTCCGCATCGACGTTCATTTCTCGTCCGCCTGGACTTCGGCAAGCGCTCGGGCACGCCGGCGCGGGCTCTCCATCATCGCGCGCACAAAATCATTCGCCGGCGCGGAACAGAGTTCATGCGGCGTGCCGACCTGCACAAGCCGTCCCTCTCGCATCATTGCAATGCGATCGCCGAGCAGCATCGCTTCGGTCATGTCGTGCGTCACCAGGATGGTCGTCAGCCGCAGGCGTTCGTGAATGCGGCGATAATCGAAGGCAAGCTCGTCACGCGTGAGCGGATCAAGCGCGCCGAACGGCTCGTCCATGAGCATGAGGCGCGGGCTGGCAGCCAGCGCGCGAGCTACACCGACGCGCTGCCGCTGTCCGCCAGAAAGCGCGCCGGGCAATACATTGCGGAAATGTTCCGCCGGCAGGCGCACCAGCGCGAGCAGTTCATCGACGCGCGCGCCGATTTCCTGTGGCCGTTTTCCGGCAAGCTTCAATGCGATGCCGGCATTCTCGGCGACGCTCATATGCGGAAAAAGCCCCACGTCCTGAAAGACGAATCCGATCCGCCGCCTGAGCGCGACGGGATCCGTTTGGTGCGTATCGACGCCGTCAATAAAGACATTTCCGCGTGAAGGCTCGATGAGACGGTTGATCATGGAAAGCGTCGTCGTCTTGCCGCAGCCGGACGGCCCGGCAAGCACAAGGAATTCTCCTCCTTCGATCCGGAGATTCATGCTATCCACGGCCGGCGCGCGCGCGCCATACTGTTTCGAGAGATCGCGAAGCTCGATCACGAACCGCAATGCGCCAAGCGCAACATGGCGCAGCGCATCTCAGGCTTTCGGCGGACGGAAGAGTTCGATTTCGAGCGGATCGAAATCCGGATGAATGGACTGCACCGAGCGCCACACAATTCCATTATGTGCGCTCGCCCAATACTCGTTGGTGAAATTCCAGCCGAGAGCGGGACAGGTGCAACGCTCAATCGCATGAACGCAGGCGATGCGTGTGCCCAATATGTCCACATCCGCAGGTCCGGCCGATTCGACAGTCGAATCGACAACGATACCGTAGGCGTTGCGGTCAGAGAAATCGACCGACCGTTTTGCGGGCGCGGGCGCGTGCAGGTTCTGCAGACCCGCATCAAGCGGATCGGCGCCGGAGAATGTCGTACCCGAGAGGTTCTGCACCAGCCCCGCAGTGCGCAGGATGCGGCCCGATTGTATCTCCAGCGCGATGTGCTGCGACGAGGTCCATACCGTGGATCGGCCGCTTTGCGTGGCAAGCACCAGCATGGTCTGGGCATGGGAGCCGACGCGAAGGCCGAGCGAGGCGAAGGGCGTGTCCTGCACGTCCTTGAGCGTGACCGAACTTGCGCCAGAAAAAATGCCGAGCGACTGGCCGAGGAGACGGGTAAGGCCTGCCGTATCGGAATTGGAATCGGAGCTGCAGCAGGCGAGCAGCGGCGCGAGCGCGCTCGCGAGAACGATCCGGCGGCTAACTGTCAGCGCATGATTCGGCAAGTCTGTGCCGGGCGTTTTGTCCCCCATCCTCGGCAGGCTCCAGGAATCATCCATCCGGCTGCATCCTACATGATCCCATTCGGATGTTGCTCAATGCGTTGGGGTCTCGGCCCGCAGATCGCTGATCGTCGGCGCGGTCATGGTCGAAGCGTCGAAGCGGGAGTCATTTGTTCGAGCAGCCGTGCGCGCATCGCGGCGAACACGTCTGCCCAGTGGCAGCGCCGCATTTGCCGGAACAGCGTCAGCGTCGGATACCAGGGCGTGTCGGAGCGGTCGAGCAGCCAGCGCCAGTCCGGCACGCGTTTCAGCCCCACCCAGGCCGGCCTGCCGAGCGCACCGGCCAGATGTGCTATCGCGGTATCCGATGTGATTACAAGGTCGAGGCATTCCATCACTGCGGCGCTGTCGACAAAAGCGTGGGGTGCGCAATCGAATTCCTCGCCGAGCGTTTCGACTTTCATGCCGGCGGGCAACTCGGCGAGCTGTTCGCACCCGTCGTATTTCTGGAGGCTGATCAAGCGCACGCCAGGGATCGCGGCAATGTCCGCGAAACAATGAAGAGGAAACGACCGCCCCCTCTCGACAACGCTTTTTGGATTTCCCTGCCAGCAGATTCCGATTCTGAAACCCTCGCGCCCAAGTCGCGAGCGCCACATTTCCACCCTGTCGGGTTCGGCGTGCAGGTAAGGAATCTCAGCCGGACAGGTGTCGCGTTTTGTCCCGAACGCCAAAGGCATGCTGAGAAGCGTGATGTGATAATCAAATTCCGGGATGGCGCCTGTCCCACCGAGGATCCGGACCGACGGACTTAAGGTTTTCAACAGCCGCATCAGGCTGTCCTGGACTGCGAAAATCACTTCCGCGCCTTTTGCCTGCGCGAGCGGTACATATCGCGAGAATTGTATCGTGTCGCCGAGCCCCTGTTCTGCATGTACGAATAGCGTCTTGCCCACGATGTCCTCCCGGCCGGACCAGGCCGGCTGCGGAAATGTCAGCGATCCCTTCGGATCGGGTTTCCGCTTCCGCCACTCATATTCGCGCCAGCCTTCTTCCATCCGGCCCAGGCTGAGCAGGCAGATGGACTTGTTCCAGTGCGCGCCCGCGAAATCGGGGCTGAGTTCAATCGCACGCGCAAGGCTTTCGAGCGCGGCCTCCCGTCGTTCAAGCTCATGCAGGACAAGCCCCCGGTTGTTGCGGGCATCGGCAAAATCCGGGCGCAGTGCGATGGCCCTGTCGCTGTCCCGAAGAGAATCCTCCAGCCGCCCGAGAATCCTGAGTGCTGCGCCTTTGTTGTTATAGGCCTCGGCGAAATCCGGCCTGAGCGCGATGGCGCGCTCATAACTCCGAATGGCCTCGTCGAACCGGTCAAGCTTCTGCTGCGCGTTGCCACGATGAAGATGGGCGTCGGCAAAATCAGGCTGCAACGCAATGGCGCGGTCGAAGCTCGCCAGCGCCTCCGCGATACGATCGAGCTGTTCGAGCGCCGTGCCTCTGTTGTGCCAGGCCAATGCGAAGTCCGGCTTCAAAGCGACGGCCTTGTCGTAGCTGTGGACGGCGTCCGCCGGACGCCCAAGCGCCGTCAGCACATTGCCCCGGTTGGCGTATGCCTCGGCATGGTCGGGCTTGAGCCGGATGGCCCGATCGTAGCTGCGCACCGCATCATCCAGACGATTCAGCAGGGCGAGCGTCGTGCCCTGGTTGTACCAGGTGTTGGCGTCGCCGGGCTGAAGCTTGAGCGCGCGGCCGAAGCTCGCCAGCGCCTCTTCGGGTCGGCCGAAGGATTTTAGCACCACGCCGCGGTTACCATGCGCCGCTGCCAGTTTCGGATCGAGGCGGATTGCTGCCTCATACGAGGCCAGTGCGTCGGTCAACCGGCCGGCGCTGTGATGCTGGACGGCTTTGGCGAATAGCGCGACAGCCTGCTCGGATTGATTCGGACGCATATGCGATCTGCAAGGCTTCGGCACCCGAATACCACAGACTGTAATCCTGCGCCGCCGTCCCGCCTGTTTTTCGGACGGGATCGCGCGGACAACCGCGGCAAATCCATTTTCGGATGCGGCAAGCCGCTTTCTTGGGAACAAGGCGCCGTGCCCACGAGAAAGGACGGAGACAAGATTTGCCATTCCTGGACGAGGTCAGGGCGCAGCAGCCACAAGCACGGATTAGATGCCAGCGTTGCTTTTCCGGCGCGTTCTTACGGATGTACGAGCGCATCCGCGTTTTCGACGAATTCGCCGTAGTCGGTGCGGCGGAGTTCGTCATACAGGACCATTTCCGGCTCCAGCATCTGGCCGCCATCGCGTGTCACCGGCCGCAGTTCCGTGTCGAGTTCGGACTGGCTGTCGAGCGGGACCATAAAGTCCATCGGGATGCGGATGATGAAGCCCTTGTCGAAGGCGCCTTCGCCGAACTGCGAGAACGGCACATTGGTGAGCGTCGCGAAAGCGCCGATCTCAACGCCGGTCTCGAAGCGCCGCATGATGGTGAAGGTCGCGCCGGAATCGCCGGCCAGATAGCGTCCGGCGTCGAGTTCGAAGTCGAGACCGTACCAGGGCGACTGGTAGTAAACGCTTACATGTCCCGTCAGCACATGATAGGGCAAGAGGTCGAAGAGCCGGTCGAAGCCGCGCTGCCAGGCTTCGTACAGCGTTCCACCAAGCGCCCAGCGTTCGCCGTCCGGACGCCACAGCACCTCGCCGCCGATACCGTCAAACATGCTTTCCAGTATGCCGCCGCGCGCCAGCGCATAGACGCCCGGTGCCACGGTCGTCGCGTAGGAGGCCTGGAGCTCTGCAATGCCATTCTTGCCATATTCGTAATAGAGGTCCTGGTCGCTGCGCACATGCGGCAGCTGGCTGTTCGACGGCAGGAGCTGGTTGAAGTTGCTGACAATATTGACCTGGGCTTCGCCCTCGATGCGAAACTGCGGTGTAACATTCACGCCGCCGTCGAAGCCCGCAAGCAGCTGATAAAGATAAGGCTCGTTCGGATCGAAAAGCGACTGGTTGTAGACCGGCCGGATCGACCAGTCGTAGTTTGGATAATGCACGAGCGGCGGCGAAATCCGCGTCGGCACAAGGTCGGTCTGTTCGGTGCGGCTATCGGCGAGAATCTCCGTACCGCCGCCATTTGCCGCAATCGTGCGTTCGAGAGAGGAACGCGGCAGGACAAGCTCGCGTGTGGGAATTCCATCTACAAGGCTGATTATACGGAAGGTCTCGATATCATCGGGCATCGTCGCCATGAGCACGCGGACGAGCCGGCCATAGGCTTCCTCCTCGGTGCGGTAGTGGAAATTGCTGAATGCCACATCCACCTGCGTGTCATGGATGGCGATCGCTTCGATCCGGAGCGACTGCGCGGCCGCGAGCCTGACGGCCGCATCGCGGGATTTTTCCGTCACGGCCGTGTCGGCGCGCGGGTAGGACCAGGAGGTGAGTGTCGCAATCTGCTGCTGCGCGAAGCGTGCGGCATCCGCCGTCGCACAATGCCGCGCCGGAATCTTCGGATCATTCAGGTCCGTTACCACGACTTCGAGAAAGCCATTGTCGTGCGCGGCGTCGATCAGCTGCGCGTAGTGTGCGCAATCGGCCGGTACGCTCCGGATATTGGCGATCAGCGTGTCCCCATGCGCCACGTATTTCTCGACTTCGGGCTCGCTCGCCTGGAGATTTTCGCGCGCGATGCGCTCGATTTCGTCCTCGGAACGCATTGTGGCGGGCAAAGGGTTGGTGCCCATGCGGCGGTCATAGGGCTCGTGTGCCGGGTCGAGGGTCGCGGCGAGGCGCAGCATCGGCGTGCGGCCGTACATGAAGGCCGCGCCCGCCTGGATTGCAGGCGTCACCTGATAAGACACGCCGACATTCACCTGCGTGGCCGGCCTGAACACGTGCTGCTCGGATTCGATGCGATAGGTGTCGGAACTATATTCGCCGAGCAGCGTCAGCCCTTGTATCGGCGTCTGCCAGGCCATTCCGCCGAACAGCGATGCGCTCGGTCCATGAAACAACTGGCTCAGATCGGGCAGGCCGGAGCTCGAAACGAGTCCCGTCGGCGCAGCTCGTGATGCGAAACTGGAGAAAACGAGCGCCAGCGGGTTCTCGAACATGGCCGTTCCGGCAAGCCGGCCCCAGCCCATTCCAAGTGTGGCATCGATATTCCACAAATGTTTCGTGGCGACCAGGTATTCGGCGCCTTCGAGCCCCGTGCCGATCAGGTCATTGGCGCCGACAGTGATGGCCGGCCAACCACCGGTTTCGTCCTGCAGGCGGATGCGCAGGCCGAAGCTGCGATCGTAATAGGTGCCGCCTTCGAAGACGTTCTCCGCATCATACAGATTCTTCGTGCCGATATCGCGAAACGCACCTTCGAGCCACGGCAGCACCTGGAAGCTGAAACCGTAGCGTTGCGTGAAGCCGGTGCCTGCGGCCCAGAGGTTGAAACTTCCATCGGGCGACATGCGCGCATCCGGCATGTCCAGAAGCCCCGGCGAACCGTAAAGATTGAGAGTGGGGACCGACTGGTCCGACTGTGCGCCGGCACCCGGCACTCCCAACGCCGAAACGGCAACACAAGACAGCACGGCGCAGCGAACAATCAGGCCGCGATGCCGGTTCGCGGCACAACATTGTCCCATGCCCGCCGTACCGGCAGAATCCCCGCCAGTCGTTTCCCGGCCACGGTCTGCCACCACGCACCCAATCGTTTCGCAGCCCAGCGTACGTGGGCGAATCGTTCCGTCGCCGGACACATGGTGAGATTTTGCGACCCCAAGACAATTGGAGAGGTGCAACACTCACAAATATTTTTCCGAATTTCCACGTCCGGGATCCGCGAAGGCAAAAATTGTTAGCAATTCCGCGCGTGTTCGCCGATTGGGGCTGCCGATACCGGTAGACCGCCGTGTACTATGGCAAGCGCCCACTGATTCTCGCGCACCATGGATGAGGCGGACATGAGGCTTGCGTGCGATGCCGTCGATCACGCTCCGCCACGGCAATATGCGAAGGAACGGGTAATGGCTGGATCGATTGCGAGAGCGATTTTCGCGGCGGCCCTCGCATGCTGCCTTTTCTCTGCCGTTCCACTTCAAGTCGCGAACGCTCAGAGCGACAGCGCGGCTGGAATTTGTGCCACAACCTCTGATCCCACTTCCTGTCAGCAAATGCTCAACAGCGCCATCGGTCAGGGCGGGTCGCCATCGTCCCTTCCCTCTTCGCTCGGGCCGGGAAGCGGTATCGGGCAGTTTCTTCAGGGGCTAGGCCAGAGCCAGTCACCCACCACAGTTCCGGGCACGATAGCTGGTCCGCAGCCTTCGGTTGTTGTTACGCCGGCACAACCGGGTGCGCGCCACCAATTGCAGCGCTCGCATCTGGAAGAGCTTTATAGCCAGCGCGCGGAGGCGCTTCTCACCCAGTTTGGCTATGACGTATTGGGAAATGGCGGGTCGATTTCCGCGCTTCAGATCGGCGCCGTCCAGGATCAATACATTCTCGGTCAGGGTGATGAAGTCGTCGTCACGTTGCGCGGCCAGGAAAATGCTACCTACAATATTTTCGTTGACCGCGACGGAAACGTAACGCTGCCGCGTCTGCGTCCGATTTCGGCATCCGGCCGTCGCTTCGGTGATTTCCGGAAGGATCTCGATGATGCCATCCATGTGGGCTATATCCAGACACAGGACTACATCACGATCGGTCAGGTCCGGCAGATATCGGTCAATGTCGCCGGCGAAGTCTTCAGTCCCGGCGTCTACGCGCTGAGCGGCCTGTCCACCGTCCTTGACGCAATCGAGCTGGCAGGCGGAGTCAACAAGTCGGGGTCGCTGCGCGACGTTACCGTCGTCCGCGACGGCCACGCGCTTCATTTCGACCTTTACAAATTTCTTTCGCCCGAGGGCAGAACGCCAGATACGACGTTGAGGCAGGGCGACCGCATCGTCGTTCCGCCGATCGGTGTGACAGTTGCAGTGTCGGGCGAGGTACGGCGGCCGGGAATCTATGAACTCGAGCCGGGCACGGGCTCTGCAACGGCGCACTGGCTGATCGATATCGCCAATGGCTATGCGATCCGGGGCGCTTACCGGCTCACGATTTATCGCACGCGGGCGGATGGCAAGCTCGAATATGTCGATGCCAGCGGCCAGGAGAACGTTGCGCTGCGCGATGGCGACATTCTGGTCGTCAGCAAGGCGGTGGATTACACGGTCGGGGATATCACGCTCGAGGGAAATGTTCGCTTGCCGGGGCAGTATGCCCTCAACAAAGTCAGAACGCTGCACGATCTTCTGCCGTCGTCGGAAGCCTTCCTCCCGCTGACCTACACGCCATTCGGCTTTATCATCAGGTTCGACAAAACCACATTGCAGCGCAAGATAATTCCCTTCTCCGTCACGCAGCTTCTCGCCGGAACGTACAATACGGATCTGCAAACGGACGATGTCGTGCATATCCTCACCCTGAACGCGATGCGCCAGCTTGTGGCGATCAGTTCGGTGCCACAGAACGCGGAAGGCGTGGGTATTCCCGGTGGTCCCATGGCGCAGCAATTCTGTCAGCAGGCAGAAGACGCGCTCCGCGATCTGCCCCAGCCCGAACGTGCAGACTCTGCCATGGCTTTGAAGATTCCCCGGTGTCCGATCACGCCCCAGGGCAGCACCAGCCTGGCCATGGGTTCCGAGCCGCGATCAAACCTTGAAGAGCTCCTTGCTACGGCAGCTCTCGGCCAGACGCCGGCGTCGGGACTGCTTGGCGCCGCGCAGTCGTTTCAGAAACCGCTCGATGCAAATGGCAGTCTTCAAGCCTTGCCGAACGGGCTGAATGCAAATGGGCTGAACGCTCTCGGTTCGAATGCCAACGGGCCGAACGCGACCAGTCTGGCAGCGATGCAGGCCGGTGGTGCTCCGGGAAGCATGTCTGCGACCGGTAATGGAGTGGGCGCCATGACTGGTACCGGTGCCGCCCAGGCAGGAGCAGGAATTTCTGCTTTCGGATCATCCGCTGTCGGCGGGTTGGCAAGCGTCGAGGGGCTTTCGGCCGATGAAGCGGCCACGCTTGGCATGGTGGTCAGCGATTACACCGTGACACTGGAAGGCGATGTGCGGGCACCCGGCGTCTATCTGGCGGCACCGGGCGCGACGCTTGGTGAAATCGTGGATGCCGCCAACGGTCTGGCACCCGACGCCGATCTGAACGCGGTCGAAATCACTTCCGTGGCGATCGACAATACGGCCGGCCATTCGATCGCCACCCGGAAGCTCTACTCGCTCAGCCCCGAAAAGCTGGCCAGCATCTCGCTGCAGCGTCTGGACGTCGTGCAAATTCCGCACGTTCCGAGCGATCAGGAGCAAGGCGACGTGATGGTCGACGGCGAAGTGATGTTTCCCGGTACCTATCACATCCTCAAGGGCGAGAAGCTGTCGACGCTGCTTGCCCGGTGCGGTGGCCTGACAAAATTGGCCTACCCGCAGGGCGCGGTGTTCCAGCGGCCTTCGGTGGCGCGCCTCCAGCAGACAGCCTATGGGCACGAGGCCGACGATCTCCAGGAGCAATTGATGGCATCGGTGGCGCAGGGTGGCAGTGCTCTGAGTTCCGCAAGCGGCCAGGCGCTGGGGCTTTCTCCGGAAGCGGCGGGATTTGTCGAGGATGTCATCACCCAGCTGCGGACGAAGCCGGCCGACGGCCGCATTTCGATCATCGCAGATCCTACCGTATTGGCGGCAAATCCGCAGGCCGACATCGAACTGCAGCCCGGGGACAGATTGTTCATTCCACGGCGTCCGAGCGAAGTGATGGTGACGGGCGAGGTCCTCAGTCCGGGGAATTACCGCTACACGCCGAAGCTGAACGTCACCGATTACATTGCGATGTCGGGCGGCTACAGCCGATACGCCGACGATGACCATGTTTTCGTCGTTTATCCCGACGGCACGGCCAGAAGCGTCTCCGATGACATCCTGAACTTTTCACCCGTCGGTGTCGCACCGGGAACCATGATCGTGGTGCCGCGCGACCTGAAGCCTCTCGATCTGGGCGCGCTCACGGTGACGGTGGCCAAGGTACTTTCGGACTTTGCTATCTCGGCCGCCTCGGTCGCAGTGTTGTCGCACGAGAACTGATGGGGCGGGGCACGCGCCCTTCGGAGCCAAGACGCATGCCGGATATTCTCGACGACGCACCATCGACCTCTTCGATGAGCCGGATGTTCAGTGTTGCCCAGTTATGGTCCGATTTTTGCGCCTATTTTCTTCTGCTTGTCTTCCTGATTGTGGTCGGGCTATCGGCCGTTATCGCCTACACGCTGCTGGCGAAACCGTCTTACACCGCGACAGCGATAGTTGGTCCGGCAGACAATTCGGATCAGCCCTTTGGTGACAGCATGGCGGGCGGACTTTCCGGCATTGGCGGAATAGCCAAGCATTTGCATGTCGGCGGCGCGCTGGGGGGAGCGGGTGATGATGAGACGTTCGATGAATATACGTCGCTGCTGACCTCGAACCGTCTCGCCGAGAGGCTCGTGCGCAAGGATCACATCCTGCCGGAATTCTTCCCCGATGCCTGGGATCCCGTGTACGACCGGTGGCGGCCGCGAGACGATTTCGTCAGTCGGAATGTCGATTATCTGAAGGTGCTTCTGCGCAGGCCGTTGAAGCCGGCGCCGGATGTGGAAGATCTGGAGAAGTACTTCAAGAAATACCTCGTGGTCGATCCGTCGCTCGAAACGTCGTTCGCGACGGTGACGTTCCGTTTTCACACCCGCGAAGGCGCCGTTCGGCTGCTTGGGCTCATTCTCCGCGAAGCCGACAATATCATCCGCGAAGACAAGCGC
>DATJUM010000233.1:0-48160 GCA_035502355.1 Rhizomicrobium sp.
CGTGCCACGGACCGTTGCATCCCTCGCAATTGCGCGCATCGTGCCGGTAGATATCGTGACCATTGCGATCCTGTATGCGGTCGATCAGCGTCGGCGTAATCTTCTTTCCGCCATTGTCGAATTCGGCATAGCCCGTCGTCATACGCATCAGTGTCGTGTCGGCCGCGCCAATTGCGTTGGACAGCCACGGCGTCAGGCTGTCATAGACGCCGAAACGCACCGCATAGGGCACGATCTTTTTCATTCCCACATCATAGGCGAGGCGGATGGTCATGAGATTGCGGGATAGTTCGATGCCGCGCCGAAGCGTCTGGAGGCCAAGAAATTTGTTTCCAAAATTCTTGGGCGTCCACATGGGAAGGCCGGGCCCTTGCGGAAACGAGACCGGCGCGTCCTCGATCTTGCTGACCGGCGTGAACCCGTTATCGAGTGCTGCGGCATAAACGAAAGGCTTGAAGGCGGAGCCGGGTTGGCGCTGCGCCTGCATCGCCCGGTCAAACTGGCTCGACGCGTAGCTGAAGCCTCCCGAAAGGGCGAGCACGCGGCCGGTATGAGGATCCATCGCCACGATGGCGCCATTGATCTCGGGAACCTGCCGCAGCCCGTATTCGCCATGTCCCACGGGTTCTACGTAAATGACATCACCGGTCTTCACGACCTGCTGAGGTCTTGTCGGTTCCGCCCCGACCAGCGCGTCATGCAATTCGCGTCGCGCCCATGTCATTTCATCGAACGGCATTCGCGCCCGCGTTCCGTCATCGAAGCCGATCTCGACGGCATCGTCCGATTCGAAGCCAAGCACGACTGCTCTTCGCCATGTCTCGATTCCGGAATCGTTTCCGAGCGTTTTCAGTTCTGTCGCCCAGTCGCCCGCAATCGAAATGTGATGTTTCGTACCGCGCCAGCCGTGGCGCCGGTCATATCTCACAAGTCCTGCACGAAGCGCATTGACCGCAAAGTTCTGCAGGCGTGCGTCCAGCGTCGAACGGACCTGAAGCCCGCTGTCGTAAAGCCCGCGCGCACCGTATTTCTCGTAGAGAAGCCGGCGGACTTCCTCGACGAAATATTCGGCGTCTTCGGTCTGGATGCCCAGAGGGCGCATCTGCGTCACCAGCGGCTCGGCGATGGCTGCCCTCGCCTGCTCCGCCGTGATGTAACCGTTCTGGGCCATCTGGCCGATGACCCAATTCCGGCGCTCGACGGCCGCGGATTTGTTGTAGCGGGGATCGTAGTTGCTGGGCGCCTTGGGAAGCGCCGCCAGAAAAGCCGCCTCGGCGATGTCCAGCTGGTCGAGCGATTTGCCGAAGTAATTGAGCGCGGCCGCCGCTACGCCATACGAATTCTCGCCGAGGAAAATCTCGTTCAGATAAAGCTCCAGAATCTTCTTTTTCGAGTATGTTGAATCGATGCGGACGGCCAGCACCGCTTCTCTGATCTTGCGCGAGAATTTCACTTCGCCGTTCAGAAGAAAATTCTTCGCCACCTGCTGTGTGATGGTCGAGGCGCCTTCCAGGCGCTTGTGCTGCAGCACGTTGAACACATCCTTGATCGCCGCCCGCATTATTCCGCTCGGGTCGATGCCGGGATGGCTGAAAAAATTCTTGTCTTCCGCCGAGGTAAAGGCGTCGATCACAAGTTTGGGCACGAAATCGATCGGCACGAAAATCCGGCGCTGCCGCGCGTATTCGCCAAGAAGCGTGCCGTTTCCGGCGTATACGCGGGTGGTTACCGGCGGTTCGTAGTGCTGGAGCGCCTCAACGCTGGGCAGATCGCGGGTGACGGAATAAATATAAAATGCAAATACCGCTATGGCTGCGATCAGAAGCCCGGCCGTTGTGAGGCCGATAAAAAGGAATATCCGGCGTAACATTCTGTCCTTCTTCCCGGCCCTTGATGGCGCCAAATTGTGGCGCTGGCAAGACGCGGATCTACTTCGCCGCCTGGACGGACAATTTCCGGCTGGCGGTGGCGCGGAACTGCCGATCCACGGCATCGGCGATGGCAGACGCCACCCTGTCGCGCCAGGCGTCGTTCGCCATGCGTGCGCAATCTCCCGGGTTCGAAAGGTATCCGAGTTCTATCAGCACCGCGGGAACATCGGGTGCTTTCAGCACGACAAAACCGGCGGAGCGATGGGGGCCGCGCGGCAAAATGTCCGTGGTTTCCGCCAGTCGGGACACAAGCGTATCGGCGAAGCGCACCGAACGATTGATTGTGTCGCGCTGGGCAAGTCCAATCAGGATCGATGCCACGGGGCTGCTTTCGCCGCCCAGATCGACGCCGGCGATGACATCCGATTGGTTTTCCTTCCGCGCCAATGCCGCCGCTTCTGCATCCGATGATGCTTCGGAGAGCGTGTATACCGAGGCACCGGACACCCTGGGATCGGGATTGGAGTCGGCATGCAGCGAGATGAACAGGTCGGCCTGATAGGCGCGCGCCGCGTCGACCCGCTCGCGCAGGGGTATGTACACGTCGCTGCTCCGGGTGAGATGCACAACATATCCGCGTTGCTCAAGCACCCTGCTCAGACGAAGCGCTTCATCCAGCACAAGATCTTTTTCCATCGCTCCATCGAAACCACGGGTTCCGGAATCGATGCCGCCATGCCCGGGATCGACGACGATTACGCGCCTTTCATTTCGCGCCGCGGCAGCGCGCCCGCCCTGGCCTGCTTGAAATGATTTTGCGGCAGAAAGACCGAGAGCGGCGGACCAATCATTTGAACGCAAATCGGGCGGCCAGCCGGAGGTTCGTTCAAACACGTCCTGCGAACTCGGCAGCATATCGATGACGACGCGATAACCATGACCGTCCTGTGGCGGCAGGATCAGCGGCTGATTCACGGAAACCGGCTTGCGGAGATCAATGACAAACCGCGAATCGCCAGGGCGAAACAGGCCGAAGCGGTAGTCCTCGATTGCGCCCCTGCCGCTTGGTCGGGCTGCAGCCCTGACCCGCCAAAGCGCCTCGGGTATGTCAATGACAACCCGATCGGGATTTGCGAGCGTGAACACGCGGGTCTTGACCGGATCCGATGTCTCCACCACGAAGCGTGTCCGGTCGGGATGTTCGCCGATTCGCGCATCGATAATGACAGGCTCCGCTCCCTGTCCCGCGCTTCCGGAGCGGGCAAGCGTTCCCGACAATGCATCGGGGGCAGACGCCAGAGACCGGGAATTTTGGGCGTGCGCCGCGGCACCGCCGACCACCAGCAGCAACGCTGTCACGCCTGTGAGAAATATCCGTTTCACAAGGCCAGACCCAGCCCTTCCCGACGGAATCGGTTTACATTGCGTTAGCAGTTTTTCAGCCTCGCGTGAATCAAAGATTAACCGCTTGCCGTGGCGTGGCTTGGCACATAAAAAGGAGACCGGCCTGAACCGCTGCACGGATTTGGTGTCCGCCTCCCGGACCGAGTCGAGAACCGGCATCTATGCTGGTCCCGAAACCGGGCGGCCAGGAACAAGCGGCAATCGGTCAGCCCGAAGGCCCCGGCGCTTTGCGACCGTTATGTGAATTGCGATGATTTGCACAGCCCTGCCCCGATCAAGATTTCCCGCGCGACCGTCGCGGGGAGCGATTGTTGCAGGTTCATATCCAACAACGCGACCTGCGACCCATCTGATTTGTTCCGGCCAGTCGAATGTGCCGCGACCGAGTTCGCACGTGGCAGCGTCGCCCGGAGATTCGAATGACCAAGAGAATGATCATAGATGCCAGCCACCGAGAGGAGACCCGGGTCGTCGTTCTGGACGGTCAGAAGGTCGAAGAATTTGATTTCGAATCGGCTGCCAAGCGTCCGCTGAAAGGAAACATCTATCTCGCCAAGGTAACCCGCGTCGAACCTTCGTTGCAGGCTGCATTCGTGGAATACGGCGGCAACCGGCAGGGCTTCCTGGCGTTTGCGGAAATTCATCCCGATTATTATCAGATACCAATTGCCGACCGCATCGCGCTGCTCGCCGAGCAGGAAGCCGAGGCGCGAAGACGCGCGGATGAAGATGTCGAGTCGGTGGAAATCACGAGCGCGCCGGCCCAGGAGTCGGCGGCGGAGGCGGCGGCCTTATCCCTGGAATCCGACGAGAGCGAGGCGCCGCTGGATGCGTTCCAGGAGGAGACCGTCGCGGCAGCCGGCGATATCGGGGGCTCCGAGCCCGGTCAGGATCTGGAGCACGAATCGTATTCGTCCGACGAGGAATCGATTGCGCCGAACCATGCGGACGCTTTCTCGACAATGGAGGATGAAGGCGCTCCGGAATCCCACACGGGCGAAACCGAATCCGACAGACAGATGAAACAGCGGGGCGCCCGGCCCCAGCAGCGCTGGACGCGCAAGCGCCACTACAAGATTCAGGAAGTCATAAAGCGGCGGCAGGTCCTGCTCGTGCAGGTGGTCAAAGAGGAGCGCGGCAACAAGGGTGCGGCGCTGACGACCTATCTTTCGCTCGCCGGACGCTATTGCGTTCTCATGCCCAATACGCCCCGGGGCGGCGGCATTTCCCGCAAGATTACCAGCGCCGCAGACAGAAACCGCCTGAAATCCGCCGCGCAGTCGCTCGAACTCCCCGAAGGGATGGGGCTGATCATCCGAACGGCGGGAGAAAACAGGACGAAGGCGGAGATCAAGCGGGATTATGAATATCTCCTGCGCATGTGGGACACGATCCGCGAACTGACGCTCAAATCGAACGCGCCGGCCTGCGTCTATGAAGAGGGAGACCTGATCAAACGCGCGATACGCGATTTGTATAACAAGGATGTTTCCGAAATTCTCGTCGAAGGCGAAGAAGGGTACCGCAACGCGAAAGAATTCATGCGCATGCTGATGCCCAGTCATGCCAAGAACGTGAAACAGTTCCGGGAATCGATCCCCCTCTTCCAGCGCTACCAGATCGAAGCGCAGCTCGACGCCATGTTCATGCCGACCGTCACGCTGAAGTCGGGCGGATACATCGTCATCAATCAAACCGAGGCGCTCGTCTCCATCGACGTGAATTCGGGCAAGGCAACCCGCGAGCATTCCATCGAGGACACGGCATACAAAACCAATCTCGAAGCCGCTGAAGAGATCGCGCGGCAACTCCGCCTGCGCGACCTCGCGGGCCTGATCGTCATCGATTTCATCGACATGGAAGATACGCGCAACGACCGGAACGTCGAAAAGCGGTTGCGCGACTGCGTGAAGAGCGACCGCGCCCGCGTCCAGATCGGAAAGATCAGCCAGTTCGGACTGCTCGAAATGTCGCGGCAGCGCCTGCGCGCGGGAGTTGTTGCGGGGTCGACGGTTGCCTGCCCGCATTGCGGCGGCCAGGGCATCGTGCGCTCGGTCGAATCCACGGCCCTGCGGCTGTTGCGCGGCCTCGAAGAGGAGGCTCAACGACAGCGGGCCGCGACGCTTAAAGTGCGCACGCCGACCCAGGTTGCAATCTACGCCCTCAATCAGAAGCGGCGGGAGATTGCACATGTCGAGAACGAATACGGCATGACCATACAGTTCGAGCCCAATGACGCGATAATGGCGGGAACGTTCGAAATCGATCGCATTGGTTCTCGCCCGTTGGAAGATCGCCGGAAACCCGCCGCAGCGGAAATTTCCGGGCCGGTTCATGCACGGGCCCCGGAGGAGGCCGATGAGGCCGCGGAGGCGATTTCCGAAGAATCCGCGCCGGCATCCGAGCCGCAAGCTGCGTCCGGTTCCCAGAATGGAAGCAAACGCCGCAGGCGGCGCCGGCGTGGGCGCGACCGGGAGCGGACACCTGCCATGGAGAGTTCCACATCTCCCCAGTCGGTCGCAGAAGCAGCTTCTGCCCATGAGCGGAAACCGCAGGAACAAAACGTTCCGGGAATTGGCACAACCCCGTCGGCTGAATCTGCAACCGCGAGCGAAATCCAGGCAGGTGGCGAGGCTGCCGCACCCCGGAAGCGCCGCAGACGCCGCCGGGGCAGGCGCGGAGCGCGGGAAAACGGCTCGCTTCCGTCCGCGGAATCGGAGGAGCATGCGGGAGCAGAGAAATTCAGGCCGGATGTTGCTGCCACCGAGGAACGGGAGCGGGATGCAGTTTCGCATTCGCCGCATCTTTCGGTGTCGGGCATAATCCCCAACGCGCCTTCAGAACCTGTGTGGTCGCTTGCGCCGGAAGACCATCACCGCGCCGGTTTGACGGAGCGCCCTCCGGCACGGGAGCCGACGACAGAAACGTTGAACGAGGCCGCAACGATGACGCGGGAGAGCGAAGCGCCGGCAGTCGCTGTCCTGCCTTCCGAACCTCAAAAACCAGGCGAGCCTTCCGAGCCCGCGCGAAAGGGATGGTGGCAGAGGCCTTTTCGCGGTCGGTAAACGGCTTATTGGCCGCCCGCTGCGGCCAGCCCGTGGGCTCCGGGGTCCGGAAGTGCCGCGCAGATGCCGCTCTGGCACCCGATAACATTCACCGTGTCATAGGGAGCGATGCCGGTCGAACGTAGTACGCCCGGCTTGATGATGTCCTGGCCGGCGGCGAGCTTGAGCAGCGCCAGCGCTATCGCGGCCGTCCCGTTCGGCCCGCCTGCGCCCGCACCGGCCAGAACGGTGCCGCCACCGGAATCCATGGCAATCACGGGCGTGAGAAAAGCTGGGGCCAGTCCCGTTTGCGCCGCGTTCGGAGCTGTCGCGAGCGTTATTCCGGTTCCCTGGGCTGTATGCGCCGAGCCGAACGGGCCGTTCATTGTGACGGCGCACGCCACTGCCAGCCCGTTGGAATCCTCGGCCGCAAAGCCCGTCGCACCGAGGTCCTCCGGCAGAGTTGCCAGCCCGAAAGAGTCCATTGTTGCCTTGGTAGCGGCTGCAACAGACGCCGCCAGATTGTCGGTGTGGACGGGTTGTCCCGCGTTATCCACGACACGGGAAAGAAGCGCGGCGGCAAACTTGCCGGCCCCTGTTGCTGACGGCGGAAGAAAGACGGTTTGGTTCCCGATGCGGATTGTATCGGGCGTGGCGCGACGCGTCGCGTAAGCGGCAAGATCGTCGGCAGCGATCCCTCCGCCCTCGCTGCCCGAATACGCAACCAATTGGGACGCTATATCGCCGCGGTAGAAAGCCAGAGGGCCCAGGCGGCGAATCGTGGCAAGCGTTTGCGCAAGCGCCGGTGCTGTAACAATCGTGCCGGCAGACTTGACCTTCCCCGACTCGTCCAGGAACTCGGCCGAGAGCCCGGCATCGAGCCGAACAACATTCTGGCTGCTTGCAAGTCGCGCGACCAGCGCTTGTGTGATCGGAAAGCCGGCGTCCGCCGCACTTTCGGCCGGCGATATGACTCTCTGCCACGGCAGCCGGCCATATATCGACTGGAGCAAAGAAAATCCGCTCACATTCCCCGGCACCGCATAGGCTCCGCCGCGATTCGGCTCGCGCGCAAGGAAATCGAACGCTTCCGTCCGGGAATGGGCGGGGTCGTGAACGATGCACAAGCCGCCGCCGCCCAGCCCGGCGGCGACGGGGTACGTCACCGAAAGTGCAAAATAGGTGGCCGTTGCCGCGTCGACGGCATTGCCGCCATGTGCCAAAATGGCAGCACCGGCGCGAACGGCTTCGGGCTCGTCGCCGACAATGAGGCCCGCGGGGGGCAGAGGATTGCTGGAACCACCGAAGATGGAGCATCCCGCCAGCAGAAAAAGCAAAGCCGCGGCAGCCGCGCAACGTGAACTGTTCATCAAGTCACCCTATGCCCCGGGAGTATTGCGGGCCATTGATTTGACGGCAGGAACGCCCAAACCTACCGTCCTCGCAGCGCGCTGACACGGAAGTTCAGGAGAATTGAAGCCTTGGCGTTTTGCAAGCTTTCGATGAGAAATCCACCGCATCGGCACCTGGGATATGCGCTCAGGCTGCTGGTTTCGACGGCTTGCATTCTGGGCATAGCGATGCAGTCCGTCGCGGCCCAGGAGTTGGAGCTTGTGCGCGATACGGAGACCGAGCGGCTGCTCAAATCCTATGAAGATCCCATTCTCGTTGCGGCGGGACTGGATCCGGCGGCTGTCAAAATGTACATCGTCCAGGATCCTTCCATCAATGCGTTCGTCGCGGAAGGCCAGAATATTTTCGTCAATACCGGATTGCTTCAGCAGCTCCGCACGCCGAACGAGGTGATTGGCGTGCTGGCGCACGAGACCGGCCATATCGCCGGCGGCCATCTGATCCGCGACACGAGTGCGATTTCCAAAGCGATGATTCCCATGCTGGTTGGCGTGGCGGCGGGCGTCGCCGCCATGATCGCCGGCGCCAGCGGCGAAGCCGGCATGGCGCTCATGGGTCTCGGAATGACGACGGCGCAGGCACAATTCATGCAGTTCAGCCGCGTCCAGGAAGCGACGGCAGACCAGATGGGACAAAAGTTCCTCCGCGAAACCCACCAGTCAGGACAGGGCATGCTGGACGTGTTCGAACGTCTGGCGGATGAGGAAGCGAGGTCGGCCTACAAGATTGATCCCATGGTGATGAACCACCCGGCATCGCGCGAACGCATCGATCTGCTCCAGCGCCTGGTGGATGCGTCGCCATATAAAGACATCAAGGACAGTCCCGAAGCCGTGCATGCGTTCCGCATGGTACAGGCCAAGCTCGACGGATTTCTCGATCCGGTCGATATGGTGCTGATGCACTATCCCGAGTCCGACAACAGCGAAGAGGCCCATTACGCGCGCGCGGTGGCCTATTTTCGACAGCCGGATCTGCAGAAGGCGCTCGCCGAGTGCAACACCCTGATCAAGCTGGAACCGAAGAACCCGTATTTCTGGGAGTTGCTCGGGCAGATCTACGTCGATATGAGCCGTCCGGAAAACGGCGTACCCGCCTATCAGAAATCGGTGGACATCCTGCCCGACGCGGCGCTGCTGCGCGTGAGCCTGGCCGCGGCGCAGCTGGCCACGGAAAAGACGGCGCTTGCCAAGCCCGCGCTCGACAATCTCAAGATTGCGCTGCGGCAGGAGACCGACAACAGTTTCGCGTGGTTCGAAACGGCTCAGGCCTATAGCGAACTCGGCAATGAGCCGATGGCCAATCTTTCAACGGCCGAGCGTTACTACCATGCAGGCGCAATGGCATCGGCGGCACGTTTTGCGACGCTCGCGCAAGAAGATCTTCCTCAGGGATCGACGGACTGGCAGCGCGCGAGCGATATCATGGCGGTTGCCGGTCCCGAGGCCAGGAAACAACATTAACCCGGAGATCGCATGAAGGAGTCATGGAAAATCGCAGCGCTTGGCGGCTGTGCCGGCGCGGCCGTCGCGCTGATCGTTACGTTCGGTGCGGCCGCCCTCGGGATGGCTCCGTTCGCAGCCGACGGAAATGCGATGCACGCCTATCTGCTCGCTCATCCCGACGTCATTGTCGAAATGACAAACAAACTACAGGCGCAGCAGGACGCACAGCAGGACAATGCGCGCCAGGCGGCGGTCAACAAGCTGGGCCTGAAGGCATTCTTCGACCCGCGCGTCGCGTTCATAACCGGTCCCGCGAACGCGAAAACCACGATCGTGGAGTTCTACGACTACAACTGTCCCTATTGCCGCGCCTCGATGCCCGCCATGAAGAAATTCTATGAAACGCACAGGAACGCGCGATTCGCCTTCATCGAATTTCCCATCAAGGGGCCGCAATCAACCGTTGCGGCGCGCGCCGCGATGGCGGCGCGGCAGCAGCCCGGCAAATATGTCGCGTTCCACTTTGCACTGATGGGCCAGGAGGGCCTGGTCGATCAGAACACGGTCTTTTCCATCGCTCAAAAGACGGGCCTCGATGTGGCAAAGCTGAAAGCCGACATGGCGGCGCCCGGTGTCGACCTCGCTCTTGCCGCTGCACATACGCTGGCGCAGGCAGCGGGCATCGACGGCACACCCGCATTTATTGTGAACGGCAAGATCCGCGAAGGCGCAATGACGGACGACGATTTTGCGCAGATGGCGAAAGCCTAGCTAGCCTGCGACGGCTTCCATAATTTCCTTCGGCCGACGAAGAATGGCCAGAAGGTAAGCCGCGGCCGGCGCGTCGGGGGCACGCCTGCCCTGCTCCCAATTCTTCACGGTCGCGAGCGGTATCCGATACGACACCGCGAATTCTTGTTGCGACATGTGCAGCTTCTCGCGGATCGCCTTGACATCGGGCAGTTCGATCCTCGTCAATCGCATACTACGGACCTTGGCGCCCTGGGCATGCTGGGCGGCCTGCTTCATGCTCTCGATCAATTCCTTGCCAAACTTACTCATCGCAACACTCCCTTTCACGCCTTGCGCCGCTTGCCTTTGATCACAGAGGCCAGCTCTCGCACCGCTTTCTTGTCGTCCGCGTCCAAGTCGTCCTGGCGGCCCTTCTGGTACACCATCAGCAAATAAAGCGGCCGATCGATGTCATGATAGAAATAAATCACCCGAACACCGCCACGTTTGCACACATCAGGCGAACAAAGCTCAAATTAAAAACGCAACTGTAATGTTAGAGGTCATATCAGACCTGCCAGGGGACTGGATGGATCCGCATAGCGCTTTTTCGGCATTCGTCCGGCAAGATAGGCAAGTCGCCCCGCCTCCACGGCATGCCGCATGGCGTGCGCCATCAGCACCGGATGCCTGGCTTCGGCGATGGCCGTGTTCATCAATACGGCATCGCAGCCTAGCTCCATCGCCACAGCCGCATCCGATGCCGTGCCAACGCCCGCGTCGACGATGACAGGAACTCCGGCTTCTTCGACGATGATGCGGATATTGACGGCATTCTGCACGCCGAGACCCGAGCCGATCGGCGCCGCCAGCGGCATTATGGCGGCCGCACCCGCATTCTCGAGGCGCTTCGCCATGAGCGGATCGTCGCTGCAATAGACCATTACCTGAAAGCCTTCGCGCACAAGCAAATCGGTGGCGTGCAGGGTTTCGATCATGTCGGGATAGAGTGTCTTGCGGTCGCCCAGCACTTCCAGCTTGACGAGCGTCCAGCCGCCGGCCTCGCGGGCGAGCCTGAGGGTGCGGACGGCCTCTTCGCCGGTGAAACATCCGGCGGTGTTGGGCAGATAGGTGATCCTGCGCGGATCGATAAAATCGACCAGGCGCGGTGCGCCGGGATCGCTCAGATTCACGCGCCTGAGCGCCACCGTTACGATCTCGGCTCCCGCCGCTTCCACGGCCGCGGCGTTCTCCGCATAGGTCTTGTACTTTCCCGTGCCGACGATGAGGCGCGACGAATAGGTCTTGCCGGCAATGACGAACGGCTTGTCGGCAGGCAGGCTGGCAACCGGCGCGTTGCCGCCGCCGATGAAATGGACGATCTCGAGCTGGTCGCCTTCGTCCAGCGCAACCGTTCCGTAAATCGAACGCGGCACGATCTCGGCATTCCGTTCCACTGCGATCTTGAAGGGATCCAGACCAAGCCGGATGAGGAGCTGGTCCAGATTCAAGGGGCCTTCCAGTTGGTGCGGTTCGCCGTTGATTCTGAGGGTCAGGACCATTCCCATCCGCCTTGAAGGTTTCCGTCGCCGGGGCGGCCCAGTATAAAGCCATTGAATCGCGACCGACCGGAGTTTCAATGGCCCAGTCTCGCCGCCGCGAGGAGACGCTGCCGATATATGTTCTCAACGGCCCCAATCTCAATCTTCTTGGCAGCCGCGAACCGGAAATCTACGGAACGCTGACGCTGGCCGATATCGAAAATGCGGTGAAAGGCCGGGCGCAATCCCTTGGCTGGCCGGTGGTTTTCAGGCAGAGCAATCGGGAGGGCGAACTCGTCGACTGGCTTCAGGAAGCCCGTGTCGAGGCGCTCGGCGTCGTTCTCAATGCCGGCGCCTACAGTCACACCTCGATTGCGCTGCTCGATGCCTGCCGCGCACTCGGAAAACCGCTGGTGGAAGTTCATCTCTCCAATCCCTACGCGCGCGAGCATTTTCGCCGGCATTCCTACGTCAGCGAGGCCGCAAACGGCGTGATTTGCGGCTTTGGCGGGACGGGCTACCTCCTGGCGCTCGACGCGTTATCGCAATTGCTGAAGGCCCAAGCGGCATGAACATGAAAGACGTCAAGCAGCTCGGCGCCCGTTTCGCGGGCAATGCGAAAGAAAAAATTCAGCTTCAGGTAGATGCGCCCGCAATCCGGGAGCTTGCGGAGCTCCTGGAAGAAACCGGACTTGGCGAGATCGAAATCGAACAGGGCGGCAGGCGAATCCGGGTGAGCCGTGCAAGCCACACCGAAGCTCTGCCCCCCTCGACTCCGGTCCCGGTGATGTCGGAGCGGGTCGGCGTTCCCGACGGGCCTGCAGAACAGCCCGTCCGCAAACCTGACACCGATGGCGCAGTTCTCTCGCCGCTGGTCGGCACAGTGTATATCGCGCCCGAGCCCGGCAAGCCCTCCTTTGTCAAGATTGGCGATTCCGTTCGTGCGGGCGACACGCTCCTGATCGTCGAGGCGATGAAAACGATGAACCCGATCGTGGCACCGCAGGCTGGAACCGTGAAAGAAATTTGTGTCAGCGATGCGCAGCCTGTCGAATTCGGACAGACGCTTATGGTGCTTTCCTCCGGATGAGGTTGAACGGCCCGCAGCGAATCTTGTGACTGGCGACATGTTCGAAAAAATTCTTATCGCAAACCGCGGCGAAATCGCGCTCCGGATAAACCGCGCCTGCAAGGAAATGGGCATCGCGACGGTGGCCGTGCATTCGACGGCGGACGCGGACGCCATGCATGTGCGGCTCGCCGACGAAAGCGTCTGCATCGGCCCCCCTCCCGCCGCACAGAGCTATCTCAATATTCCGCAGATCATTGCCGCCTGCGAAATCACCGGCGCGGAGGCGATCCATCCCGGTTACGGGTTTCTTTCCGAAAACGCACGTTTTGCCGAAATCGTGGCCGAGCATGGCCTGACGTTTATTGGTCCCCATCCCGACCACATCCGGCTCATGGGCGACAAGATCGCTGCAAAACAGGCTGTCGCGCGCGTTGGCATTCCAACAGTGCCGGGGTCCGACGGACAGATCGGCAGCGACACCGAGGCGTTGGAGACCGCAAGCCGGCTTGGATATCCCGTGCTCGTCAAGGCGTCTGCCGGCGGCGGCGGCCGGGGCATGAAGGTGGCGCAGAAACCCGACGAATTGGCGTTTGCGCTTATGACGGCGCGGACCGAGGCGAAGGCCGCTTTCGGTGACGATTCCGTCTATATGGAAAAATATCTGGAACGTCCCCGCCACATCGAGGTGCAGGTCCTTGCGGATTCATTCGGAAAGGTTCTGCATCTGGGCGAACGTGATTGTTCGCTTCAGCGCCGTCACCAGAAAGTCTGGGAAGAAGCACCTTCGCCCGCTCTCAACTCCGCGCAGCGCGAGGAAATCGGCCAGACGGTCACGTCCGCGCTCACCAAGCTCGGCTATCTGGGTGCCGGAACGGTCGAATTCCTTTACGAGGACGGCGCTTTCTATTTCATAGAAATGAATACGCGCCTGCAGGTCGAGCATCCGGTGACCGAAGCCATTACCGGGATCGACATTGTCCGGGAGCAAATCCGGATTGCGGCCGGCAGTCCCATCGAACTTTCGCAGCGTGACATTGTGATTTCCGGCAACGCAATCGAATGCAGGATCAACGCGGAAAATCCGTTCTCATTTCAACCCTCGCCCGGAACGATTACCCAGTTTCATGCGCCGGGCGGACTCGGCGTTCGTTTCGACTCCGCCATCTATGCGGGTTATCGAATCCCGCCCTACTACGACAGTCTCGCCGGCAAGCTCATCGTTCACGGGAAAAACCGCAACGAATGCCTGATGCGCCTGCGGCGTGCTTTGGACGAAGTGGTCGTGGACGGCATCGAAACAACCATACCGCTGTTCCAGCAGCTCGTTCGCCAGCCGGACATCCTGAATGGCGACTACCATATCCACTGGCTCGAACATTTTCTTGCCGCGCGCGGCGCCTGAATCCAGGTGACGCAGGATATTCGGGACATCGATATCGACCTGTTGCTGAAGGCCTATGCCCACGGGGTCTTCCCGATGGCGCGGCGGCGCGACGACGACGAGATCTATTTCGTTTCTCCGGAAGAACGGGGAATCATTCCCCTGGAGACGTTTCATGTGCCGCGGCGTCTCGCGCGTTCGGTGCGCGCCGATCGTTTCATCGTCAGGATCGACAGCGCCTTCGAGGACGTGATCGCCGCCTGCGCAGAATCTGCGCCGGGACGCGAGGAAAGCTGGATCAATGCCCGGATCATTTCACTCTATTGCGGGCTGCACCGCATGGGACGCGCGCACAGCGTGGAATGCTGGCGCGACGGCCGGCTTGTCGGCGGATTATACGGCGTCAGCATGGGCGCGGCGTTTTTCGGCGAAAGCATGTTTTCGCGCGAACGCGATGCCAGCAAGGTTGCTCTTGTGCATCTCGTCGCGCGGCTGAAAATCGGCGGCTACACGCTGCTCGACGCGCAATTTCTGACCAGTCATCTGGCGCAATTCGGCGCCGTCGCCATTCCCCGGAAACGCTATCTCGCGCTCCTTGCAGGCGCGCTCGCGCAGCCGGCGGATTTTGATTGTTCCGGACTTTACTGTCCCGATCCTTCCGGCAGTTCCGGAACGGCTTCCTTGGCTCCCGCATCGGGCGAGGTGGCCTTCACCGGTGCCGTTGAAGCAACTACCGGAGCGATCTGGCCCGGCTGGTTCGTTTTGCAGCTGATAACCCAGACATCATAGAGCGGGTGCTGCAGCCCGTTCAGCGACGGGCTCGAAGCGTGCATCCAGCCCGAAAACACACGGCGGGGCGGCTGGTCGGCCGGATGATCGACGATTTCGATGAAGGCCGTCGTCTCTGGCGGCTCGCTGGGGGGCGTCGAATAACAATAGCGCGCGGTGATCGTCAGCGTCGCAAAATTGACGGGCACGCCGACCGGCGCGAAGATGTTGGTTGGCCGACCGGTAATCTTGTCGAGCCCTCTAAGCGCGACGGCCCGCTTGATTCCATCCTTGCCCGGTATGGCATCGGCCACGGTGAGCGGCTTTCGCGGCTGGCCCGGAGCGTCCGTCTGCGCCAGCGCCGGAGCCCCGACCAGCATGGCACAGAGCGTGATTTGCAGCGCGCGTCGCATGGTCATTTGCCTCCGGCGTTTCCGTACATCGCCCGCCCGATAAGCCCCATCAGATCGATGGAACCCTGCGTGTTGGTGATCTCGCCGCCGGGTGGCAGCATCTTGTCGCTGCCGCCGGGCTGAATGGCCAGATACGAACTGCCCATGATCCCCGCCGACGTTACCTTGATGGAGGAATCGTCGGGGATCTTGATGTCGCTGCGCACCGAAAATTCGGCGTTCACCGCATAGGTCTTTGGATCGAGCTGCAATGACATGACCCGGCCGACCTTGACACCGTGCAGGCGCACATCGGTTCCGGTCGAAATTCCGTCGGCGCTCGCGAACCGCGCGTTGAGGTCATAGCCGCCCAGCGAGCCTACGCTCGTAGACGTGTAGGCGAAGTACAGAAACCCCGCGGCCACAAGGATGACCAGCGCCCCCATCAGCGTCTCGAAAGTGTTGTTCTGCATCCTGACCGTCCGCTAGCGAATTAATCCGGTTTCCATGGCTCGTAATCGCCCGTAGCCGGCGCGTGCATGCCGGATGCGGCGAGGCTGCCGGGCGGATGATAGGCCTCAGGCGTTCCCGTCATGTTCGGCCGATGCTCCTTTTCCCACGGCTTGATTCGCGGCGGATCGATGGTCGGCGGCTCGCGAAAGGTGTGGTGCAGCCAGCCATGCCATTCCGGTGGCACGCGCGAAGCTTCCACCGTGCCATTGTAAATGACCCATCGGCGTTTGCCCGTGCGGTCCTGATAATAGCGATTTCCGAACCCGTCGTTTCCAACCAGCCTGCCGAATCGCAGGGTGTTGATCGAGGTTGCCAGCGTAGCCCCCTGCCACCACACAAAAATCTTCTCCAGCCACGCCATAAGGGGTTCCGCTCCGGGACTCGTCCACGAATATAGAGAGTGGGCTCGCTCCGCGCCAACCGTTGCCGGAGCTGTCGACCGCGCGCCGTGCACGATTTCCGCCTGTGATGTTTACCATTTATCGCTTGCGCGTCCGTTCCGAGTATGCCCATACTTCGCCCCTGTCGCGCGCCGCGGCACAACATCTAGAGGTTACGCCATATCGGGTTGGCGGCCACCGGGAGAACCGGTGTTCGCAACGGAATCGTTTTGCCAGGGAGCTGGGGATAACATGCGCATTCATCGTCAATTCACCGTCGAGGGCCAGTCGCCGTTTGAGGGCGTCCGCTTTCACGCGACGGCAAGCGAGATTCGCAATCCGGACGGGTCGGTGGTCTTTCGCCAGACCAATATCGAAGTGCCGGGCGACTGGAGCCAGGTAGCGAGCGATGTGCTGGCGCAAAAATACTTTCGCAAGGCCGGTGTCCCCGTGCGTCTCAAGCCGGTGCCGGAGGAAGGCGTTCCCGAATTCCTGTGGCGTCACGTTGCCGATGGCGAGGAATGCACGGGCGAAACCTCGGCGCGCCAGGTGTTTCACCGCATGGCCGGGACCTGGACCTATTGGGGCTGGAAGGGCGGTTATTTCGATTCGGAAGATGACGCGCGCGCTTTCTATGACGAGCTCTGTTTCATGCTCGCGACCCAGAAGGCCGCGCCGAACAGCCCGCAATGGTTCAACACCGGCCTTCACTGGGCCTATGGAATCGACGGTCCGAGCCAGGGCCATTATTATGTCGACCCGATTTCGCGGCGCGTGGTCAAATCCACATCCGCCTACGAACACCCGCAGCCGCATGCCTGCTTCATCCAGAGTGTTTCGGACGATCTCGTCAATGACGGCGGGATCATGGATCTGTGGACGCGTGAGGCACGGCTTTTCAAATACGGGTCCGGCACGGGATCGAATTTCTCCAGCCTGCGCGGTGAGAACGAGCCGCTTTCGGGCGGGGGCAAATCCTCCGGCCTGATGAGCTTCCTCAAGATCGGCGACCGCGCCGCCGGCGCGATCAAATCCGGCGGCACCACCCGCCGCGCCGCGAAAATGGTGATCGTCGATGTCGATCACCCCGATATCGAGAATTTCATCGACTGGAAGGTGATCGAGGAGCAGAAGGTCGCAGCCCTTGTTGCCGGATCGAAACTCGCGGAGAAACATCTCAAGGCGGTGATGCGCGCCTGCATCAATTGCGAGGGCTCGGGCGATGATTGTTTCGATCCGCGGAAGAACCCTGCCCTGCGCCGCGAGGTGAAGGCCGCCCGCAAGGCCATGATCCCCGACAATTACATCGAGCGCGCGATTTCCTTCGCGCGGCAGGGCTTCAGAGAGATCGATTTCAAATTTCCGGTCTACGACACGGATTGGGATTCCGAAGCCTATCTGTCGGTATCCGGCCAGAACTCCAACAACACCGTGCGGGTGACGGACGAATTCCTGCGGGCTGTCGAGGAGGACGACGACTGGCGCCTCGTCAACCGTTGCGGCGGGCTTGCAAAGGATGTTTCCGCGCGCGATCTGTGGGACAAAATTTCTCACGCGGCCTGGGCCTGCGCCGATCCGGGGATTCAGTTTCACACCACGATCAACGAATGGCATACCTGCCCCGCCGGCGGACCGATCCGCGCCTCCAATCCGTGTTCGGAATACATGTTTCTGGACGACACGGCCTGCAATCTCGCCTCGCTCAACCTGATGCAGTTCCAGATCGACAGCGAGAAAGGCAAACGCTTCGACGTGCCGGCGTTCCAGCACGCGGTCAAACTGTGGACGATCGTGCTCGAAATCTCCGTGCTGATGGCCCAGTTTCCCTCGCGCGAGATCGCCAGGCGTTCCTTCGATTACCGCACGCTCGGTTTGGGCTATGCGAATATCGGCGGCTATCTGATGTCCGCGGGCATTGCCTATGACAGCCGCGAAGGCCGCGCAATCGCCGGCGCCATCGCCGCGCTGATGACAGGCCGCTCCTATGCGACCTCGGCGGAACTGGCCGGCGAGCTTGGTCCCTTCCCCGAATACGGACCCAATGCGGAGGCCATGCTTCAGGTCATCCGCAACCATCGCCGTGCCGCGCATGGAGCAACGGAAGGGTTCGAGCAGCTCTCCACCCTGCCCGTCCCGCTCGATGTGGATGCGTTGAAGGATGAGCCTTTGGAATTGGCCGCCAAGCATGCCTGGGACGACGCGCTGGCACTCGGCGAGGAATTCGGCTTCCGTAATGCGCAGACGACGGTGATCGCGCCTACCGGCACGATCGGCCTGGTGATGGATTGCGACACGACCGGCGTCGAGCCCGACTACGCGCTCGTCAAATTCAAAAAGCTGGCCGGTGGCGGCTATTTCAAGATCATCAATCGCTGCGTTCCCGAGGCGCTCGAATCGCTTGGCTATAATCAGCGCGAAATCGATGACATCGTGGGCTATGCGGTCGGCCACGGCACGCTCGAAAGCCTGGTGCTGGGTGTCACGCATGACGCGCTCAGATCCCGGGGTTTCGACGAAACATCGCTCGCGGCGATCGAAACAAAACTCGAATCGGCTTTCGATATCCGTTTCGTCTTCAACAAATGGACGCTCGGCGAAGAATTCTGCGCGCAGTCGCTCGGCCTTGCGCGCGACCAGCTCGATGCGCCCGACTTCGATATGCTGAAGGCGCTCGGCTTCACCAAGGCCGAGATCGAGGCCGCCAATCTTCATGTCTGTGGCGCGATGACTCTCGAAGGCGCGCCGCATCTGAAGCCCGAACATCTCGCCGTGTTCGATTGCGCGAGCCCGTGCGGACGCATCGGCAAACGCGCGCTGTCGGTCGAAAGCCACATCCGGATGCTGGCCGCGGTGCAGCCCTTCATTTCCGGCGCCATCTCCAAGACCATCAACATGCCGAATTCCGCCACGGTGAAGGATTGCGGCGATGCCTACATGCTGTCCTGGAAACTGGGGCTCAAGGCCAACGCGCTCTATCGCGACGGCTCCAAACTCTCGCAGCCGCTCGCGGCACAGACCTTCTCGTTTGTCGACGACGAAGACGCGAGCGACGATTTCCTTGCCGCGCCGCAAGCCGCGCGCACGACCGTCGTTTCCGAACGCGTGGTCGAGAAGATCGTCGAGCGCGTGGTCAGCCGCGAACGCGAGCGACTGCCGCAGCGCCGCAAGGGTTACACACAGAAAGCCGTGGTCGGCGGCCACAAGGTCTATCTGCGCACCGGCGAATATGAGGACGGCCGGCCGGGCGAGATATTCATCGACATGCACAAGGAAGGTGCTGCCTTCCGCAGCCTGATGAACAATTTCGCCATCGCGATTTCCATCGGCCTGCAATATGGCGTGCCGCTCGAGGAGTTCGTCGAGGCGTTCACGTTCACGCGCTTCGAACCTGCCGGAATCGTCATCGGCAATGATTCGATCAAGAACGCGACCAGCGTGCTCGATTATATCTTCCGCGAACTTGCCGTCTCTTATCTGGGTCGCAACGATCTCGCCCATGTGCCGCCCGCGCATGACGAAGATCTGGGCCATGGCAATGATCAGCCGCGGCGCGAAGTCACAAGCGAATGGGCGCAGACGATTTCCCGCGTCGCTTCGAGCGGCTTCGTGCGCGGCCAGTTGAAATCGCTTGCCGTGGTTCGTGGGAATACGCTTGCGAAAGCCGTTCCCGCCATCGAACTCGAGCCGGAGATGGACCGCGCGCATCGAGAACCCGACACGGCGGAGACCGACGCGCTCTTCGACGCGCTGAACGAAGTCCGGAACGCGGTCATGGAAGCCGCCGGCGGCAATCCCGTCGGCGCGGCCGTGAGCCGGATCGAAGCCCGGCTGGCGCTGGAGACGACCGAGCGCAGCACGCGCCAACAACGCGCGGCCGAAGCGCGCATGAAAGGCTATGAAGGCGACGCCTGCGGCGCCTGCGGCAACTTCACCCTCGTCCGCAACGGCACCTGCATGAAATGCGACACCTGCGGCGGCACCAGCGGTTGCAGCTGAAATACATACTAACTTACGAGGAAACAGCACTGATGTCTGGACGAAACCGAGCAGTTGCCGCGTCTTGAACAAAGGCTGACGCAGGATAGCGGTGCCGTACATCGAAAAATTGCGGCGCAACGGCAAGTGACGGGAGTCCGACGGGCCGAATAGGCCGCCTGCGCGTTTTCGGAATATGCCCAGGCTCGATTCTTCGGCGGTGGAATTTGTGCGCTATGACGACCGTCGGCGGCAGCTGACCATCGGTTTCAACGGCCGCCCTCGACCCTATCGTTATGACGGCGTGCCGCCCGGCATCTATCGCGAACTCATCACAGCGGAATCCGCCGGGCGCTACTTCAACGCCAATATCCGCGACCGCTATCCCTTCACCGAGCTCTGATCCGCCGCCTGAATTGGAAAGCAAGCTTCGGGATGTTGCGGGCGGCGAGAACCGCCATATTCGCGGGGAGCAAGGAGATGTGCTTCCATGTACCCGAATGTGACCGAGATGGCCCCGGACCGACCCGTCAAAAAGTCCAACAATGCGGCGTACTTGGATGCTGTCCGCCGCCGCGACAGCGCTTTCGATGGCGTTTTCGTCTATGCGGTCAGGACAACCGGTGTTTACTGCAGGCCCAGTTGCGCCTCGCGCCCTGCCCGCCCGGAAAATCTGAGTTTCCACGCCACGCCGGCGGCGGCCGAGGCGGCGGGATTTCGGCCCTGCAAACGGTGCAAGCCGGACAACCAACAGGCGGATGCGCATCAGCGCGCGGTCGAGCGGGCCTGCAAAATGATCCGGGAAAACGAAGTACCCCTGTCGCTCGCCGCGCTGGCCAAAGCGGTAGGGATCAGCCCATATCACTTCCACCGCATCTTCAAGAAGATCACCGGCGTAACGCCGAAAGCCTTTGCTGCTGCAAATCGCGCCGAGCGGACGAACAAACAGTTGCGCACCGCGCCGACGGTCACCGAGGCGATCTACGCCGCCGGCTTCAACAGCGCGAGCCGCTTCTATGAAAATGCCAATGCCCGTCTCGGCATGACGCCGGGCGAGCTGCGCCGCGGCGGTGACGGCGTGACCATCCGCTTTGCCATCGGCGCTTGCAGCTTTGGGCCGATCCTGGTGGCCGCCAGCGACCGCGGAATCTGCGCCATTTCCCTGGGCGACGATCCGGATGCGCTGCTGCGCGACCTCCAGGATCGCTTCCCGCGTGCCGAACTGATCGGGGGCGATCCCAAGTTCGAAAAGACAGTGGCCGAAATCGTCGGCTTCGTGGAGAATCCGCGCCGCGGTCTCGACCTGCCGCTCGACATCCGCGGCACCGCTTTTCAGCAGCGTGTATGGGAAGCATTGCGGGCGATTCCCGTTGGCCGGACGGCGAGTTATGCCGACATCGCCAAAGCAATCGGCAGTCCCGCCGCGCACCGCGCCGTAGCACGCGCCTGCGCGCAGAACCCGCTCGCGGTCGCCATTCCCTGCCACCGCGTCGTCCGCAAGGACGGCGACGTCTCGGGCTACCGCTGGGGCGTTGCGCGCAAGCACAAATTGCTGAAACGCGAAGCGCAATAGGCCTTCAAATAACAGGAGATCACCAATGTCGTTCCGCGTCAGCGGGCTCGATCCGGCGCCGTTTCGCCATCTCTACGGCCTCCCCGATGAAGAACTCGCGCGGCGGAATGTCCGTCGCCAGATCGTCGATTCGAAACCCGGTTTCCCCGACCGTGTCGAGATGCGCGATCTCGATCCGGGCGAAACCGCACTGCTTCTGAACTTCGTCCATCAGCCGGCCGGGACGCCTTACCGGGCAAGTCATGCCATCTTTGTCCGCGAAGGCGCCGGGAAGCGGCACGAAGCCATCGACGAGATCCCGCAAGTGATCCGTATACGGATGATATCGCTGCGCGCCTTCGACGAGGCGGGCGAAATGGTGGACGCCGATCTGGTCGATGGTCGCGAGATCGAGGCACTGATCGCGCGTTACTTCGCCGGTCCGCGCGTCTCCTATCTGCACGCCCATTACGCCAAACGCGGCTGCTATGCCGGCCGGATCGAGCGCGCCTGACGCGGGGAGGCACGCGAATTGCGGGGCAATCCCCATGCGTGCCGAACTGGAACACCCTGCCATGCGGCTCTTCCTGACCTGTCTCTTGACGCTTCTCGCCTCCGCTGCGGATGCCGCAGGCGCGCCGCCCGATGCTGCTGCGATTGCCAGCATCCGCGCCGGCCATCACGATTGTCCGCATTGCTATCTCGCCCATGCCGATCTCACCAACCAATGCGTCAAGCACGGCAATCTCGAAGGCGCGGTCTTCGACGATGCCAAACTGGTGCTGATGTGCATGTCCTATGGTGACTTCAGGGACGCATCGTTCCGCGGCGCCGATCTTTCCGGGGCCAATCTCGCCCATGCGCAGCTCGGCGGCGCCGATCTCTCCGGCGCGCATCTCACCATCACCAGCATTCGCGCGGCCGATCTCAGCCGGGCAAAGGGGCTGACGCAGGCGCAGCTCGACCAGGCCTGCGGCGACGCGGAGACGAAACTCCCTGCCCATCTGCATGTGAAAATCTGCTCATAATTCGAGCCGCCCGATACGCCCCAGAACCGTGATAGGGTGACCTCGCGAGCATGCGAGGAAGTCGGAAATGCGAATCATTCTGGCGGCGGTCTTTTCGATTGCGATGGTGCAGCCGGCGCTGGGCGGCACGATAACGGACTTTCTCAAGCTCCATGACGAGCCGCTCGGCCGCAGCTCGACGGAAAGCCAGATCATGGGGTTGCAGAGCGGTTTTCTGGAGGCGAATGCGTTCCTCAGGAAAGACCGGAAGGAAGCCCCGCTCTACTGCCCGCCCGAGAATTTCAACCTGACCGCCGACCAACTCGTCGACATGCTGCGGCGCGGCGTGAAGGAACAACCGGAACTCGATGATTCCACGCTCAGTTCCGCCCTGCTGACCATCATGCGAAACACCTTTCCGTGTCCGCAGAATCCCGGCTGAGATGGTTGCACCGGCACGCCGGATGTTGTCATGACCGATCATCCGATCCTGCGCGTGGCGCGGCCGACGGACGATCTCGACCGCCCCATTCGATTCTACCGCGACGGCCTCGGCTTCGAGGTCCTTCATCGCTTTGCAGATCACGACGGATTCGACGGCGTGATGCTCGGGGGCAAGAACGCGCCATGGCATCTCGAATTCACCCGGGCACGCGCTCACGCGGCCGGTCGCGCGCCGTCGCCGGACCATCTTCTCATTTTCTACCTTCCTGACCGCGCCGAATGGGATGCCGCCGTGCGGCGCATGAAAGATACGGGCTATGCGCCCGTTCCTGCTTTCAATCCGTATTGGGACCGCAACGGGTTGACCTTCGAGGACCCCGACGGCTACCGCATCGTGCTGCAGAACGCCGCCTGGACCGCCTAAGGAATGACAAATGACGATATCGGATGACGAGCACGCGATCCGCGAACTGGTAGCCGACTGGATGGCGGCCAGCCGCGACGGCAATACCGAGAAAGTAATGAGCCTGATGGCGGACGATGTCATATTCCTGACCCCGGGCCGCGGACCATTCGGCAAGGACGCGTTCCGGGCTGCGGCGGAGGGCCTGAAACAGCTGCGCCTCGAAGGAACAAGCAATGTGCTGGAAATCCGGATTCAGGGTGACTGGGCATATCTGCGCAATTTCATAGACATTACGGTCACCCCGCCCGGCGGCGATCCGGTGCGCCGCTCCGGTCACACGCTCTCGATCCTGCGCAAGGAGCCGGATGGAAGATGGCTGCTCATCCGCGACGCCAATCTCGTCGGCTGACGATCTCCGGCATCAATCCTTTCAAGCCTTTCGCTCCGGCAGGTCGTGCAACGGGGAATATTCGGCCAATCAATGGGTCCGCGTCGCAGTCGCCGTGCCTTCTGCCTTTTCCCTTCCGTTGCGCGCCATGGCACGATGGGCCGGACTTCTCATCGCTGGAATCCGGCCGTGCCCAGGAATGTTCTGCTCTTCTACGGTTCCTACCGCGAGCCGAGAAACGGGATAAGGCTCGTCAAATATCTGCTGTCGCGAATGCCTGCGCGAGGCGTCGATGTCGAGTTGATCGACGCGCGCGAAATCGGGCTGCCGATGTTGAACCGCATGTACAAGGAATATCCGAAAGGCGCCGCGCCCGCGGCGATGGAAACGCTCGCGCAAAAGATCAAGGCGGCCGACGGATTCGTGTTTGTCTGCGGCGAATACAATTGGGGCGTCCAGCCGGGCCTGAAAAACCTGACCGATCATTTCCTGGAAGAATGGTTCTGGCGGCCCGCAGCGATTGCCAGCTATTCGCAGCAGCAGACCGGCGGCGCGCGCGCCTCCACCAATTGGCACGCCACGCTGAACGAGATGGGCATGGTCGTCGTGTCGTCGACGATCGCGATCGGCCCGGTCACGGACGCGCTGGACAAGGATGGCGAGCCGATCGGCGCGTCCGGCGAATATCTGGAGAAACGGCTTCCGCGCTTCGTCGACGATCTGGTCTGGTGGATGGAAGCCGCAAGCGCCCAACGCCTGCGCGCGGCACCGCCGTATTGAATCGAACCCGCCTCATGGATCGGGCTCCGGACAAGAGCGCGGAAACCCGCTGCATGTCGGGCCCTGCCGACAGGAAAAGACATTTCCTTTCATGACATCTCGCTTGACATGGCACCATAATGGTGCCAGACGAACGGCGTGGAAAAGCGCAGACCTAGCTTTGATCTCGAAGCGTTCAAGGCGGTCTGTGGTGATCCGCAGCGGCTGAGGATTACAGCGACGGCCCGCCTCTCTGCGGCCTCGTTGGGCTTCGACACGGCGGACATTGCGAAAGTCATACGGTCAATGAAGCCGGCGCATTTCCAAAAATCGATGACCAGCTATCATGACCATCGCAAGTGGCAGGATGTCTATCATGTGAGCTGGGATCAAATGCTCCTGTACGTGAAGTTCACAGACGATGTTGTGAGCGCCTTTACGGTTCTCTCCTTCAAGGAACGATGAGATGCGGCCAAGCATGGTACATCCCGAAACCGGCGAGAAGCTGACGCGCGGCGTGCGGCCAATGACGGTGCGCTACGGCGGCCTGTCGCGTATTGTCGACGTGCCGGGCTGGTATCCGGCGCAGGAGGGTGGCGACGGCGTGCTCGAAGGCGCCGATATGGAGCCCATCGACGAAGCCCTGCGCGAACTGAAAGCCGAGGTTTCGCTGAAGCCCGCCGAAGTGCGCGCGATCCGCCTCCGCCTCAAACTCTCCCAGCGCAAAGCCGGAGAAATCCTTGGCGGCGGGCCGCGGGCGTTCCAAAAGTACGAGTCGGGTGAAGTTCTCGTGAGCAAGCCCATGGCGCAGTTGCTTCGCCTGCTGGATCGCGATCCAAGGCGGTTGAAGGAGCTTGGAGGATAAGATCATCGGACTGCCGCACTATTTCTTCTCCCAATTGAGACCTCCCGATCCTACCCATCTGTTCCATACCATCACAATGCCCATGCGACCGGTCGAAAAGTGCTGTTACCCCGCACAAACCCCTCTCAACAATGGCGCGCGGGCAGCGTCAGCGAGATAAGATGATCTGTTCTGGCCGGCAGCTTTCGCTGCGCGGTCTATGGCGTCGACGAGGTTTTCGTCTATGGAAATATTCACGCGCAGCGATTTGCCGGGAATATCGAGTGGCACCATGACGATGACGGCGTTGGCACCATGACGATGACGGCGTCCAACCACCATTTGCGCCATCGGACCCTGCTTTGGTCTCGCGGGCTCACCAGTCCCGATCGGTCATGCGAAATATGCTGCGCCGCGTTCCCATCGGAATTTCGGCGTGGTCGATCAGCGCAGCACGTCGAACGCCTTCTCACGTGTGCGGCCGTAGCGGTAGATCGAAAAGTCTTCGTCGAAGCTTGCAGCCACTTTTATGCCGAGGCGCTCCATCATGGCGAAACTGGTTCGATCCACAAGCGAGAAATGCTGGTCGGCAAATGTCACGCCGATATTCCAGGCGGATTCCAGATCTGCGGTTGTAATAATTTCAAGACGTGCGGCGCCGCGGCGCAAGCCTTCCCAAAACCTTTCGGCTACGTCTCGCCCGCTGCGGCTGTTGAGAAGAAGCCAGGTTTCCGTGAGCACGTGGTCGCTCGTCAGAAGCGCGTCCGCACCTTCCAGAATCGCTCTTGCGCGCGCATTGCCGCGATCCCGCCGGACGGCGGCGGCAAACCACATCGAGGAATCAACGAAGACGGTCAAGTTCGCGGCGACCGCGAAGAAGGCTTTTTTCTTTTTCGCGCGATCTTTCGGCGATGTTCCTGGTGAACCGCCTCGGCGATCAACCGGTCCTTGTCGCGCGCGATATCAGTGGGTGGCCCATCGTCCGCCAGATTGAATATGAGGGAGACGTCGGGCTTAGGCTGCTTCTCGCCCAAATCCCGCAGGACGGCGCGGCGCACATATTCGGCGAATGACAGGCCAAGCTCCGCCGCGCGCTGCCGCGCCCGCCGTTGCAGGCCGGAATCCATCGTAATCTGGGATCGTGCCGTCATGATGGCGCCATCATGCCATCAGTGGGTCTGCCGCGCAATGCTGTTTCCTGGGACCGCGGGCGTCCCGCCCGCAACGGCCGAGACGGCCACGGTCGCCGGAGGCTTCGCATAGGACCCCGTCGATTGACGCAGCACCCATGATGCAGCCAAGCATCCAACATGCGGCGAAGCATGGTACATCCCGAAACAGGCGAAAAGCTGACGCGCGGCGTCAGCGAGATAGGATGATCCGTTCTGTCCGGCTGCCTGTGCGACGCGGTCGAGGGCGTCGATGAGAATTTCATCCGTCAAGATGTTCGCGCGCAGCAACTTGCCCGGAATATCGAGCGGCACCATGACGACGGCTCCGCCTTTCAGGTCTTCGCGAATTGCCCGGATAGAGCCCTTTGCGAAGCGATGCAGACGGCTTATCTTGCAACAGGTTGTGAACGGATCCCACGCTATGAAAATCAAGGTCGTTGTACACGACGCGGAAGAGGGCGGTTTCTGGGCCGAGGTGCCCGCCATTCCCGGCTGTGTGAGCCAGGGCGAGACCATGGAAGAGTTGATGGCTAACATTCACGACGCCATTGAAGGTTGCCTCTCCGCCGATATTACCGAGCCGGCAAAGACCGGCACGGAACGCGTTCTGGAAATCGCCGTTTGAGACAGATAACGGGCCGCGAATTCGCGCGGCTCCTTGAGCGGCATGGCTGGCAGTTGCTGCGGATAACGGGAAGCCATCATATCTTCGGAAAGCGCGGAAATAATCTGCGAATTTCCGTGCCGATCCACGCGAGCCGGTCTCTCAAAACCGGCTTGCTTCGACGCCTTGCGAAGCTCGGCGAAATTCCGGAAGACGAGCTGCGGTAACGAGCGTGCAATAGTGAACGTGTCCGGAGGCGTTGTTACTCCGCCGCTTCCGGCAATCTCGCCCTCGTCCAGCGCAGCACCGGTTTCCGCGCCGCCCGCGTTTCGTCCAGCCGTCGCCGCGGGGCGAATTAGGGCGCGCCGGCGAAGCGGGCGGTCTGGCGTGCCTTCACCTCCTCCGCCAGCCCGACCATCACCCGGATAAACCGGTCGAGGCTTTCCTTCGATTCCGATTCCGTCGGCTCGATCAGCGTGGCGCCGTGGACGACGACGGGAAATACATCGTCATCGGGTGATAGCCCTCGTCGATCATCGCCTTGGCGAATTCGCATGATAGGCTATGCTGACGCGAAAACAGACCGGGGTACGCAGTGACGGGCCAATTGCCACTTGATGCGGAGGCGCTAACCGCGCTCTGCCGGCACCATCATATCCGGCGCCTGTCGCTGTTCGGCTCGGTGCTTAAGGGGACCGACCGGCCCGACAGCGACGTCGATCTGCTGGTGGAGTTTGAGCCCGGCAAAGAGCCTGGCTTGCTCGCGCTCGCCGGCATCGAAAGCAAGCTTTCGGAGCTTCTCGGCGGCCGCAAAGTCGATCTGCGCACGCCACAAGACCTGAGCAGACATTTCCGCCAGGAAGTGCTGCGAACCGCACGGCCGCAATATGCTGCCTGAGGATCGCATCCGCCTTCTTCATATGATCGAATCGGCGGAAGCCGTTTCAACTTTCGTAAGAGGACGCGACCGGCAGGATCTGAACACCGATACAATGCTACTCTTTGCCATGGTGCGGGCAGTGGAAATCTTTGGAGAGGCGGCTGCGAAAGTTTCATCCTCCGCGAAAGCGCTGAATCCGAAATTACCTTGGCAGCAAATCGTGGCGATGAGAAACCGGCTCGTCCATGCCTATTTCGATATCGACCGCGACATTCTCTGGAAAACCGCGACGGAGGAAATTCCCGCGCTCGTGCCCGACTTGAAAGATTTGATCGGGGAGTAAAGGGCTCTTACTCCGCCGCTTCCGGCAATCTCGCCCTCGTCCAGCGCAACACCGGTTTCCGCGCCGCGCGTTTCGTCCAGCCGTCGCCGCGGGGCGAAGTATGGTGCCCCGGCGAAGCGCGCGGTCTGGCCGGCCTTCACCTCCTCCGCCAGCCCGGCCATCACCCGGATGAACCGGTCGAGGCTTTCCTTCGATTCCGACTCCGTGGGCTCGATCAGCATGGCGCCGTGGACGACGAGGGGGAAATATATCGTCATCGGGTAATAGCCCTCGTCGATCATCGCCTTGGCGCAATCGGGCGTGGTGACTTCCGTGCCTTCGAGGGGATGATCGTTCAAAAGAGCTTCATGCATGGGCCTTCGAAGGGCGCGCTCAGCGTGACTTCCGCCGGAATGTAACCATTTTGGTTACTTTGTGACCTTTGATGTCGACATTCAATTTTGTTCCCTATACGTTCCATTTATGGTCGTTTCGCAGGAGGTTATGGATGTCGCACGCTGGAGAAGCGTGGTTCAGGCTCGCATTGTCGCCAAGTGCATCAAGTATTGCCTGCACCAATGCGGGCGTATTTGTTGGAGAGGTACCGTTGCTGAAGCGGCATTGTTCCTCGCGCCCCGGTGGCGGATGGGGGCCACGCGCATTATCGGAACTCAACGCCGAACTTTCCGAGCGCTTCGGGCTCCCAGTGGACTTCGCGAGAAAGATGGAAGGTCTTTCTGTCGTTGCCCGCGCGCTTGGCGAAGGAAATCTGGCGCGGGCGCAAGTTGCGACACTGAACTTGCAAATTCCGGATCCGCCGGACCTAAGGAAGACCGAAGCATCGGCTCAGGAGACAATCAATTTGGCCGTTCGCCTTCAGGCGAGCCAGCTCCTAAAGGCGGACTGGGACCCCACGCAACATCCACGATGGCCTGCAGGCTCTCCAGATGGCGTGGGTGGTCAATTTGCACCTGTGGGCTCTGCCGTCACAAGCTCGCCTGACAGTGTTGCCATCGTCAGTGCGAACTCAAGAGACACCAATGTCGGCACCCCGAGCGACGATGGATCGCTTATTCCGGTACAACTTGATATTCCACTTGATCCTGTTTTTCCCGGCCCTTTTGGACCTGTTATTCCTAATGTTCCGAAACTCGGGCCATTTCCCTCCGAGGTAATGCCTCCTCCAATCGCCATTCCAAACGCATTTCCTCGCGAACTTCCGATAAATCCGTATCCAGACCGTCCGGAATGTGAAGAGGAATGGGCCGCAGCAACAAAGTATTGCTTCGGGCTGGTAAATCGCGGCCTTCTCGGAAAGGACGGCCATCGTGGATTTGGCAAGTCACTGTCACAATGCATCATGGGCCAGGTTTCGCAGGAGTGTGGCGGAAATGTCATTCAATCTTGAACAACGTTCTTGTTAGGAGAACAAGATGAAACAGCCTACTACACCTGAAGAATTATGGGAGCTGCACGACTTGCTGCGAAGGGACCCGCAGGAGCACCTTCGTGTTGTGAACCAGTGGATCGATGATAATCCACTCGATCCCCATCCATACTTCGATCGTCATTTTACGTGGATGGAGCTTGGCGAACCACGGCGTGCGCTCGATGACATGAATACCTCTATCAAACTCGAGCCAGACCGATATAGCTACCTTGCACGGGGCGAAGTGCACCGGCATCTGGGCGAGTACGAACAAGCCACGCAAGATTTTGCCCGTGCCGAGGCGATGGATCCGGAGAGCTGGCAACGCGATGCGATCGGCTTGTTATTTCAGGCGGACGCGCATGCGCGGCTCGGTCAGGAACAAGAGGCGCTGGATTGCTGCAAACGATTGCCGGACGACTTCTGGACGCCAGGCATGTTGGGTGCCCCTGGCGGAGGAAAGGCCGAAATCGCCGACGAATTGCGCCGGAGAGCCTTCAAGGCTCGCCGCGGTCGCTCGCAGACGTGACGCTTGGATCGTGCGGCGACGCATTACTCCGCCGCTTCCGGCAATCTCGCCCTCGTCCAGCGCAACACCGGTTTCCGCGCCGCCCGCGTTTCGTCCAGCCGTCGCCGCGGGGCGAAGTATGGTGCCCCGGCGAAGCGCGCGATCTGGCCTTGCTTCGCCTCCTGCGCCAGCCCGGCCATCACCCGGATGAACCGGTCGAGGCTTTCCTTCGATTCCGATTCCGTGGGCTCGATCAGCATGGCGCCGTGGACGACGAGCGGGAAATACATCGTCATCGGGTGATAGCCCTCGTCGATCATCGCCTTGGCGAAATCGAGCGTCGTGACGTGGGTCCCCTCGAGGAAATGATCGTCGAACAGGGCTTCATGCATGCACGGCCCTTCGAAGGGCGCGCTCAACGTGTCCTTCAGCGAGGCAAGGATGTAATTAGCTGCGAGCACGGCGTCTTCCGAAGCCTGGCGGATGCCGTCGGCGCCATGGCTCAGCATATAGGCGAGCGCGCGGACGAACATGCCCATCTGGCCATGGAAGGCGCACATGCGGCCGAAAGGCTGTGCGCCCGCGGGCAAGCGATCGCGCGATTCGATCAGCCGGAAACCGTGCGCGTCATGGACGAGCAGCGGCAGCGGCGCGAAAGGCGCCAGCGCCGCCGACAGCACGACCGGGCCGGCGCCCGGGCCACCGCCGCCATGCGGCGTCGAGAACGTCTTGTGCAGGTTGATATGCATCGCGTCGATGCCGAGATCGCCAGGCCGCACGCGGCCGGCAATGGCGTTGAAATTGGCACCATCGCAATAGAAATAGGCGCCCGCGCTGTGCGCCTCTTGCGCCATCTCGCGCACGCGGCCCTCGAACAACCCGCAGGTGTTGGGATTGGTCAGCATGATGGCCGCGACATCGGGGCCGAGCATTTTCTTCAGCGCGTCGGCGTCGACGCGACCATTGGCGAGCGCCGGCACTTCGTCGACCGCGAAGCCGGCGAGCGCCGCAGTCGCCGGATTTGTTCCGTGTGCGGACGAAGGCACCAGGATGCGGCGGCGGTTCTCGCCCCGCGCGGCGATTGCCGCTCGGATGGTGAGCAGTCCGCACAATTCGCCATGCGCGCCGGCCTTGGGGCTCATCGCCACCGCCGGCATGCCGGTCAGCGTGGTCAGCCAGCGCATCAGTTCGGAGATCAGCGCGAGCGCGCCCTGCACGGTCTGTTGCGGCTGGAGTGGATGAACGTCGCCGAAGCCCGGCAGCCGCGCCATCTTCTCGTTGAGCCGCGGATTGTGTTTCATCGTGCAGGAGCCGAGCGGATAAAGCCCGGAATCGATGGCGTAATTCATGCGCGACAGGCGCACGAAATGGCGCACGACTTCCGGCTCGGAAAGACCGGGAAGACCGATCTCCCCCTTGCGCCGCAATCCCCCGAGCCGCGCATCGCCGATTTTGGTGTCTGTTATATCGACGCCGGAAACGCCCGCGCGGCCAAGCTCGAACAACAGCGATGCTTCGTGATCGAGGCCGCGGTCGCCGGAAATCGTCTTCCGGTCCGGAACCGGCGCTTCGCCCGCCGCGGTGGGCCGTCCTACTACGTTCATCGTCACTTGAGACACTCCGCAAGCGCCGCGGCGAACGCGTCGCAATCTTCTTCGCTGGTGGTTTCGGTGGCGGCGACGATCAACAGATCGCGCAGTTCCGGCTTGTCGGGCAGGAGGCGCGATGCGGGCACGCCGCCCAGAATGCCGCGCTCGGCCAGCGCATCGACGATTTCCGCCGCCGGCTTCGGCAATCGCACCGTGAATTCGTTGAAGAACGCAGGTGTAATGACTTCGACGCCGGCGACCTTGGCCAGCCTGTCGGCGAGGCCCGAGGCACGCGCATGGTTCGCGCGGGCAAGACGGGTGAAGCCTTCTTCGCCCAGGAGCGCGAGATGGATGGTGAAAGCGAGGCAGCAAAGGCCGGAATTGGTGCAGATATTGCTGGTCGCCTTTTCGCGGCGGATATGCTGCTCGCGGGTGGAGAGCGTGAGCACGTAGCCGCGCTTGCCTTCCGCATCCACCGTCTCGCCGGCCACGCGGCCCGGCATCTGGCGGATGAACTTCTCGCGGGTGGCAAAGAGGCCGACATAGGGACCGCCGAAATTGAGGCCGTTGCCGATGGATTGTCCTTCGGCGGCCACGATATCGGCGCCCATTGCGCCGGGCGATTCGAGCAAGCCGAGACTAACAATCTCCGTCGCGACGGCGATCAGCAGCGCGCCGTTGGCATGCGCGGCCGCGGCTATCGGCCTGAGATCGCGGATAAGACCAAACACATCCGGCGACTGGACGACGACGCAGGCCGTGTCATTGTCGATGAGCGAAATAATGTCTTCCGCCTTGCCCGGTTGCGCCGGCGCGCGCGTGGCCTTTCCCGAAAGCGCGGCGAGTGTTTCGACGGTTTCGGCGTAATGCGGGTGCAATCCACCCGACAGCACCGCCTTGGAGCGCCGCGTCAGCCGCTGGGCCATGAGCACCGCTTCGGCCGTGGCGGTCGAGCCGTCGTAAAGCGAGGCGTTCGCCACCTCCATGCCGGTCAGCAGCGCCACCTGGGTTTGGAATTCGAACAGATATTGCAGCGTGCCCTGCGCGACTTCCGGCTGATAGGGCGTGTAGGAAGTCAGAAACTCCGAACGCTGGATGAGATGATCGACAGACGCCGGAACGTGATGACGATAGGCGCCCGCGCCGCAGAAGAACGGCGCCGCGCCGGCGGCAATGTTCTTCGAAGCCAGCCGCGAAAGCGCGCGCTCGACTTCAAGCTCGCCCTGATGATCGGGGAGCTCGAACGCCGCGCGGCCGACCACCGCTTCCTTCGGCACGTCGCGGAACAGCGCGTCGATATCGGGCGCGCCGATGGTCGAAAGCATCGCGCGGCGATCGTCTGGCGTAAGGGGCAGATAACGCATGGTATCTAGAATCCTGGAGCTGTGTTTTGCTGCGTATTGGGCGCGCAAGAATGAACCGCAGAGCCGCCGAGACGCAGAGGTGCTGAAGACAAATTCACCACAGAGGTGCGTGGATCATAGAAATAGTTTCGGCGCGCACGGCGCGCCAATCTTTCTTCTCCATCCACGCTGAGTCTCCATGACGAATCGGTTTCCCTCTGCGTCTCTGCGCCTCTGTGGTTCAAACCCTGCATCGCATCTACTGGTTCTTGACGAATTCGGCATATTGTTCTTCGGTCATCAGCTTGGCGAGTTCGGCCTTGTCGCCGACGCGCAGCTTGAAGAACCAGCCCTCGCCTTCCGGATCGGAATTGATCTTTGCGGGCTCGTCGGTGAGCGCGGTATTGGCTTCGCTGACTTCGCCGCCGATCGGCGCATAGACTTCGCTCGCGGCCTTGACGCTTTCGACGACCGCGATCTCGCCGCCCTGCCCCACCTTGCGGCCGATATCGGGCAATTCGACGAACACGACATCGCCAAGCTGGCCCGCGGCAAATCTGGTAATTCCGACCGTGGCGATATCGCCATCCACGCGCACCCATTCGTGCTGATCGGTAAATCGCGTTTCGCTCATCTCTCTATCCCGCCTTTCCGTCGCTGCGCTTGTAACGATGCGGCACGAACGGCATCGGCGCGATCCGCGCGCGGCCAGGCTTGCCGCGGATCAACAGTTCGATTTCCGTTCCGTCCGCCGAGAATTCCGCTTCCACATAGCCCATCGCGACCGGCGCGTTCACGCTGGGGCCGAATCCGCCGCTGGTGATGCGGCCGATGATGCGGCCTGTCTTGTCGGTGATCATCGTTCCTTCGCGCGCCGGCGCGCGGCCCTCGGGCCGGATGCCGATGCGCTTCTGCCGCGCGCCGCTGGCAATCAGGTTGAGGATCTTTTCCGCTGCCGGAAAACCGCCCTCGCTCCTGCGGCGCTTGCCGATCGACCAGACGAGATTGGCGCTGACCGGATCGATGTCTTCGTTGAGATCGTGCCCGTACAAACAAAGCCCCGCTTCGAGCCGCAGCGAGTCGCGGGCACCAAGCCCGATGGGCAGCACGTCCGGCTCGTCGAGCAGCGCGCGGGCGACAGGCACGGCATCCTCCGCTGCAACGGAAATTTCGAATCCGTCCTCGCCCGTGTAGCCGGACCGGCTGACGATGGCGGAAGCGCCGGCAACGCTCATGCGTGCGGCTTTCATGAAAGCCAGTCCCGGGGCGTCGGGCGCATGGCGCGAAAGAACGGCTTCCGCCGCCGGACCCTGAAGCGCAAGCAACGCGCGCTCGGGCTGTGGAGCAAGCTCGGCGCGGCCCCGCAGCATCTCGGCGATATAGGCGAAATCGCCTTCCTTCGTTGCGCCGTTCACGACGAGGTGCAGCGCGGCTTCGCCCGCGAGCCGCGCCACCATGAAATCATCCTTGATGCCGCCTTCGCGGTTGAGGAGCAGCGCGTAGCGCTGCTGGCCGTCTTTCAGGCCCGTTACATCGGCAGGCGTGAGCGTTTCGAGCGCCGCCGCCGGATCGGCGCCGGACAGCGCCGCCTGCCCCATATGCGACACGTCGAAGAGTCCGGCCCTGGCGCGGGTGTGGAGATGTTCCTTGAGGATGCCGGGCTCGTAATGCACCGGCAATTCGTAGCCGGCGAACGGCACCATCTTTCCGCCGAGCGCGATATGGAGCCCGTAGAGCGGCGTTCGTCTGAGTGTTTGATCGACGGTCATGGCGGTCCGGCAAAAGGGCTTCGACAGCGCGTCCGGAACACCGGAACCCGCGCCCCTCTGTCATCGGACCTGAGAGATTTCGCTCCGGCTCACAAACCGGCGCTTACCCCTTCGGTGAGGACGGCGATCGTCCGCCGTCCTGCTTTCCAGATTCTCATCTCCCCGCGCGGTCCTTCTGCCTGAGAGTTTCCGGGGCGGTTGCTCCTTCGGCGTTCGTCGTTCGACGAATCTCTCCCGCGGGGGATCATCTGATTGCCGCCGACAATGCGCCTCCCGGCGGATCGCGACGTTGAGACGATGATGGGCATGGACCTGCAAAGTGTCAACGCCACCCCCCTGTCATCCGCCAATGCTCGATCAGCACATGGCCCAGCATGCCAAGTCCAAACAGGCAGATGACGATTCCCGACGCATGCGTGATGATGCGCATGACGCGGCCGTTGATCCTGGCGTGATAGGCGCTCACCACGGTGGTGATCGTGAACCACCAAATCGCAGATCCGCAAAGTATTCCGGCCACCACGAACGCGGCCTGGGCAAGCGTTGGGTCGGCGATCCCGATGAAGCCGCCAAAGCCGGTGAACAGCGCCGCAAAGGCAAAAAGCGTTGCCGGATTGCTGAGCGCGATTGCGAAGGTGGACGCGAAAGACCGCAGAAGCGATGTATTGCTGCGCGTCCGATCCCCGTTTCCGGCATACGCAATCTCCCGGCCCTGCAGCGGATCGGCAAGATAGGTGTGGATGCCGAAGCCCAGGAGGAGCGCGCCGCCCGCCAGTTGCAGCGCCTGCGAATAGCCTTCGATCCAGTGACGGATGGCAGTCAGCCCGAAGCCGATGATCGCGGCGAAAATGCCGTCGCCCATTGCGGCGCCAAGCCCGGATACGAAACCGGTGAGCGCGCCGAATGCCAGCGTGCGGCGCATGCAGATCAGATTGATGGGACCGATCGGCGCGGCGACAAGAAATCCGATCAGCAGCCCCGGAAGGAGCAGGAAAATTGAGCTCATTCGCGACGCAGACGGGAAAAGCTGCTCATGAGGCGATAGCGACCACGAGCCGTCCGCGGACCCGGCCGGCCAGAATTCCCTCCGCCGCATCGCGGATGTCATGAAACCCGATGGTCCGCGTCATGGCCGCAAGTTTTTGCCGGTCGAGATCGCGGGCAAGACGTTCCCAGGCCTGCCGCCGCCTTGGCATGTTCATATGGACCGACTCGATCCCGAGCAGCGAAACACCCCGAAGAATGAACGGCGCGACGCTGGTGGGCAAATCCATGCCCTGGGCAAGCCCGCAGGCCGCCACCGCGCCACCCTTGGAGGTCGCCGCCAGCACATTGGCCAGGGTCGTCGAGCCGACACTGTCGATGGCGCCGGCCCAGCGCTCGCGCGCCAGCGGCCGCGGTTCGCCGGAAAGCTCCTTTCGCGGGATCACGTCATGGGCTCCGAGGCCGGAAAGATAACCTGATTCTTCGTCGCGCCCCGTCGCGGCAATCACCCTGTAACCGAGCTTCGCCAGCAGCGCGACGCCGACCGACCCGACGCCGCCCGCCGCACCCGTGACCAGCACCGAACCCTTTTCCGGCGTGATTCCGGCATCCTCGAGCGCCAGCACCGCCAGCATCGCCGTATAGCCGGCCGTGCCGATCGCCATCGCGTCCGCTGGAGAGAATGGCTCCGGAATCCGCAGCACCCATCCGCTTTGCAACCGGGCACATCCCGCATAGCCGCCATAATGCGTCTCGCCAAGGCCGAAGCCGTTGACGAGCACGCGCTCGCCTTCACGAAACGCCGGCGACAGCGACCGGGTGACAATCCCGGCGAGATCCACCCCCGGAATCATCGGAAACCGGCGCACGACCGGCGAACGGCCAGTGAGTGCAAGACCGTCCTTGTAATTTACCGTGGAGTGCGACACCGCGACTGTGACGTCGCCCTCCATGAGATCGTCCACGGAGAGATCGGTTTCCGCCACCGTCTGGCCGTCTCCCGCCTTGGTGATCAGGAGAGCTTTGAAGCGTTCGCTCATTGGCACTTCCGATAGGTGAATGCTGCTTTGGCGGGGACTCTGTGTCGCGGGCGAAACAGTAAGGGGCAAAATCCCCGGCTCGCGTCAAGTCACGTTCCAAAACGCCGCAGGACTGCGCGCGACATCTCGACAGAACGGGAACCGGAAGACAATCTTTTACTTAGGATTATGTGGCCATACTGGAGGGAAGGCCAGAAGAACAGTGCAGGGATGAAACAAATGCACGAATTGCAGTTGCGTATGCGTGGTTACAGCCTTACGACGGCCGAGATCCTCTATCACCTGCCCGATCATCCGGCGGTGCTGCAGTCCTACATCTGGCAGGAGCTCGACCTCGCGCCAAAATTCCCGATCCTCAACCGCTTCCTCCATTTCTGGCAGCACAACCTCGAAGGCAGGCTCCACTCCGTGCGCGTCGCCGCCCGCGGGCTGATCTCGCCAGCCGAGCTCAGGCATGTCGGCGCCGAATTCACGCTGCATTAGTTCTTCTTCTCCGCTTGCGGGGAGAAGGACCGCGAAGCGGCGGAAGGAGCCTTGCGCGCGGCTTGCCCCCGCCGGCGTTGCGCTTCGTTAGCACCACCTCCCGCCGCGCATCCGCGCAGTGGAGAAGATCGTAATTCAGTCAATACATGATCTATTCTACGCGCAAAAAATGAATGTATGATGAGGCGTTGGCTGAGCCACTCACCCCACGGGGTATGGACGCATTGTGCGCCCCCGATGGTTCCGGTCAGTGGCCGATGCAGATGACATAATCGGTGCTCACTACAGAGGACGAGAACTTGATCGTCAACTTGGTTTGGGTCACGCTAAAAATGTATCCACCGTAGCTGTCGGGCGACATCACACAAGTAGGCGGGTTCGTGAACCCTTGATTTGCAAACTTGACCACCTCGGTCGTGCCGCTGCCGTCGCTCACAACCGTCATCGCGTTATTGGTGCCGGTAGGGGCGGTGGTGGAGCAACCGCTGGCGCAGGTTGGAGCCGTGCCGATGGACACGAGATTGGTCGGCAGCGAATTTGCGCAGGTCTGCGTGGAGAAGAGATTGTTCGCACAGGATGACGCTGCGGCGAGAGTCGGATCTTCATAGTAGATTGTCGTATTCGGCGAATTCGAACCGGTGATCGTGCCGTTCACCGCTGCCACTGGCGGCGTTCCCGTAGCACCTGTCTCCAAAAGCCAGTCGGCCGAACCATTCGAGTTCGCGCGCACACCGCCCAGCGTGAAGCATCCGTCCACCGCGAGGAAGGCGATGGCCCCCTCCGTATTCGGATTGAATTGCGAATTGTTTAGCCCGACGCAATGATCGGCCGTCAGATCGATCACCGCGCCACCGCTGGCGGACTGCGCCATGCCGGAGAAGCCGAGATAGCCCGTCATGGCGCCGCGCACCAGCAGCGCGATCTGCCCCAGGTCCTCGATTTCTGCATGGCTGTCCGACGAGCAATCGATGCAGCCGCCGGGCCCGGCGCCCGGCCAGGCATAGGCGACTTCGTGGCCGAAGCAGCTGGCGTTTACGACCTTGACGCCGATGCCGCCGTTCATGCCATCGGTGTCCGTGCCGGCCTGGATGCACGTCCCGCTGCCCGTAACGCCGGTCGGTTTATACGCCGGGGTATAGGTTCCCGCGCCGCCGGCGCTTGCTCCCGCCCATGGGCGCAGGTCCGGGTACAAATAGACAGTGGTGCTCGGCGACCCGGTTGGATAGCCAAAGGTCACGGTGCCGTTTGTGTTCGTATTCGCTAGCACATTCGAAATGACGACCTCATAGGGACAAGTGGATGACATGGACATGCCGCACATCACGGCAGACAGCGGCGTGTACGTCGAAACATCCACGACGGTCGCGCCCGATCCACAATCGCTGCAACTGACTGTTTCACCCGGCCAGATTCCCGCGGCCGACGTCACGGAGATAACCTGCGAGCCGGCCTTCCATGAGGCCGTGTACGTCGGCGGGGAAAAAAGCGAGCCGGCCAGCTCGATAGTCTGGTGGATCAGATCGACCGTGCCTACGGACCAGAGCCCATTGCAGTTGGCCAAATCTACTCCAGTAGTACGATCGACCGCACCGGTAACATCGACCGGATCTCCGGTAGCGAAGTTTGCGAGATCGGCCGGGGTGAAGCCGCCGACTTGGCAAGCGCCGTCCGAGGCCTCGGTCACCGTCAGCGTGGCATTATCGGACGTTTGATTGAGCTCGCCCGTGAGAAAGCTGTCCATATCGAAGCCGTTGATGACGGCGGGCGAACCGAGATTGGTGAGGAAGACGCCGACATCGGCGTCGACCGCGTTGTTATCGATCTTCGCATGCGACGACATGTTCACCTCGATGGCGGTATCGAAGCCGATGATGAGATTGTCGTGCACGTTGCAGCTAGGCACGTTGTAGCAATCGACCGCCGTGCTCGCATTTGCGACCATGTTGCGCACATCCTGCATCGCCTGCGCAGTCGTAGTCGGATTCAGGTTGATAGGATAATCGTTGCTTCCTTCCGTGTTCGTTCCCGTGGTCAGCACGATGCAGTGGTCGAACTCGGAATTGTACCCGAGGGCAATCGGAGCGACCGAATCCGCCTCGTTCTCAATCAGCACGATCGTTGCCGGCGTGGCCGTATAGTTCGGATAGCTCGACACTTTGTAGTTACCGCCCGGTGTCGCGTCGCAGGTCAGCCGGACATTGTTGGGAATGTCGATCGCATGCCCGGACGTGTTGCCGTTGCCGCTGACATGAATGCGCATGCCGTCCGTATCCACCACGCCGTTGGCGGCAGCAGTGGCGGAAGTGTTTGGAACGGAAGTAACCCCTGCCGCGATCGTCAGCGCCGCGTTGAGCTGCGTCGTGACATCCGGAGCCCCGGAATCGGCCGTGCTCGTCACGCCATACCATTTCAGATGCACCGCGCCGGTGAATTGACGATACCAACATCTCTGAGCACCCGCTGTCTCCTTGACAATTACGCCGTCGTCACCACTAGAGCACAAGGGTCCAATAACAAACTGGCCGCCGCCGCCATCGCCCACGGTTGCGAAGTCATCGACATTGGCATTGCTGTACGTTGTACAACACGACTTCAGGTCAGCTATACTAGTGGCTTCGACGACATCCGGTTGCGCGTTTGAATAACTCGACACCGCAGTAACAATTATGACCGTCGCCGCCTGCATGATGCTTCGCATTTACGATTCCCCCTTCGACACGTTTAATCGCTTTCAGTGAGCTGGCTTGAGAGTCTGCCGACATGGTCGCCCCGGAATCTTCAGGGTGTAAGCTGAAAAAGAGCACCGTTGCCAAATGAGCCACCGAGCGCGGCCGTGCCAAGAACATTGCCAGAAGTATCATTGACGAGCGTGGCGGCGGGATACTCCCCGTCCGCGCATCCAGACAGAGAGCAAAAACTATGCAGCACACGGTAAGACGAACCAGACAACTCGAATACAACGCCTCCTCCCAGTCCATTAATATCAATGTCGTTTCCGCCTCCAAAATATGTTGTGCCAAATAGCTCGCCGGAAGAACCTATGATCAATCCGGCCTGGGGCCCACGGCCGTCCCGACAGTCACTCTGTGAGCAAAACGTGTAAAGAACGCTCTCTTGCGAGGTGCCGCCGTTCGGAACGATTTTGAAAATCGTACCGCACCCCGAAGGTTCTCCCATGCACGCGACTCCGCCGCCCGCAGTGACACCAAGAAGGTTTCCCTCGGCATCCATTGCTAGGCCGCCCACCGGGTAGGCGCCATCGCTACATCCTGCTTCCGCGCAGAACGCGTACAGCACAGTCTCTGACCAGAAGTTTCCGTTCGGCGCGAGTTCATACGCAACGCCCGTGCCGCTGGTATTTCCGCCCTCGGAAGCGAGCCCGTACAGATTGCCGGCCTGGTCCAACAGAACGCCACCGGCCGGGTCCTTCCCGTCCGTACATTTGTCCTTGCCCTGCGAGCAAAAATCGTGGAGCACCGTCTCGGTCCACTGACCGCCGCTGTTCGTCAACTCATATACAGTGCCCGCGGAATTCGTTCCGCCGAGTCCGGTGGCGCCATAGAGCGGCGATGTGCCGTCGTAAAGCGTGCCGCTCGACTGGCCGGCATAGGCCAAGCCGCCCACGGGATCGTACCCGTCAGCGCAGTTTTGCTGGGAGCAGAATTGATAGAGCAGCTTGTCGGTCCACTTGCCGCTTCCGCCGGTCGGTGGCGAGAGTTCGAAGACCTGGCCGTCGCTGGTCAGTCCGTACAGATTGCCTTTCGTATCCACGATCAGATTGCCGATGGGATTGGCAATGGGCGGATCGCACTCGTACCTGTTGCAGAAGCTGAAGCCGCGCTTGTATCTCAGCCTGCCGCTGTCCGTGCGCTGCAATTCGTAAACCGTTCCGTGACCGGCCTCGTGCTTGCCGCCCTCCGAGGTCGTGCCGAAGAAATTTCCCGACTGGTCCATGACCAGGCCGCCTTCGGGAAGGCAGCCGTCATGAGATCCGCAAAACGAATGCAGCACCTTGAACTTGCCGGCCATGGCGCTGCCGGCCGGCGCCACCACGATCAGCCCGCCGGCCATCAGAGCGATGGCGGACGTTTCAAATAAGCGGTCGATCGAAAGGCGCATCTCTTCCTCCTGGACACAGACTGCTTAGCCTAGCACAGCACGCCGAAGGCGAATACACCCGCAGCTCCCGGCGAAGATCAGCCCGGCCTGGTTTGCCACGACGGCCGCCACGTCCTTGCTCGCCCCTCTCTGCCAGAGCTGCCTGCCGGCGTCCGTGACGGCCGTCACGTCATGGGGTCAATCTGCCAGGCATTCGCCGCGTCATAATGGCCGCTCCGCTGCGTGTGGCTGCTGTCATCCGCTTCGGGGCGGCTTGTGCTTCTTCCACGGCAGGCCTGGACGGTTGCCTGTGCGTGCTTCGACAGGCTCAGCATGAAGAGGAATTTGCTGCCATCAAAACAGATATTTGTTGTCAGCCTGCGTAAGTGTGATTGGTACGCACGCGAATGCCTGCATGGCTCCCGATAGCGATAAGAATATCCTCATGCTGAGCCTGTCGAAGCACGCGGGACGGCTGTCCAACGCCCCGTCAACACCCGCGCCAACCCGCCCGTGAGAAAGCTGTCCATCTCGAAGCCGTTGATGATGGCGGGCGAGCCGAGATCGGTGAAAATCCCATGTTCTTGCAGGATCTGTGATTTTTGTTCCGTTTGCGGACTCCGCAAGGGTGAAGTGATTCACACTTCGTTATTAGGGGCAAGTGTTTCGAGGAACCGGACGGGAGCGCCGGTTGCGGAGGCGAGCAATGCGCCATCACGCATGACGATCCGTCCGCGGATGATAGTGGCGACGGGCCAGCCGGTGGTGGTCATGCCGGCGAACGGAGTCCAGCCGCTCTTCGTTGCCATCCAGCTATTCTCGATCCGGCGCGCGGCTTTCAGGTCAACCACGGTGAAATCCGCGTCATAGCCGAGCGCGATGCGGCCCTTGCCGGCGACGTTGAAGAGGCGCGCGGGACCGCTGCTGGTGAGATCGACGAACCGTTCGAGCGAGAGCCGGCCGGCATGGAGGTGATCGAGCAGAATGGTCACCAGCGTCTGCACGCCCGGCATTCCCGACGGCGTGCCGGGATAGGTTTTCCCCTTCTCCTCGCGCGTATGCGGCGCGTGATCCGAACCGATGACATCGACCAGCCCATCCCGCACCGCGCGCCACAATGCGTCGCGGTGCGCGGCGTCGCGGATCGGGGGGTTCATCTGCGCATAGCTGCCGAGCCGCTCGTAACACTCCGGTGCCGCAAGGGTCAGATGTTGCGGCGTGGTTTCGACGGTGGCGATATCGCGGGCATCCGCAAGCAGCGGCAGTTCGTCGGCCGTTGTTACATGCAGCACATGGATGCGCCGGCCGGCAACGCGTGCAAGACGCAATACGCGCTCGGTGGAACGCCGCGCCGTCTCGGCATCACGCCAGATCGGGTGTGTTTCGGGCCGGCCCGAAAGCGCAAGGCTTTTGCGCTCCCTGAGCCGCGCCTCATCCTCCGAATGCACCGCCAGGCGGCGGTTTCCCGCCTTGAGCGCCGCGGCGATGTCATCGTCGCGGTCGAGCAGAAGCGATCCCGTCGAAGAGCCGAGAAACGCCTTCACGCCCGCCACGCCCGGCGCGCGCTCGAGTTCGCCCAATGCGCCGATATTTTCCGGCGTCGCACCGACATAGAAGGCATAGTCGCAATGCATCCGGCCGCGGGCGCGCGCGAGCTTGTCTTCCAGCGCGAGGCGCGTCGTGGTCGGCGGATGGGTGTTGGGCATTTCGAACACCGCCGTCACGCCGCCCAGAACCGCACCGCGGCTGCCACTTTCGAGGTCTTCCTTGTGGGTGTTTCCCGGCTCGCGGAAATGCACCTGGCTGTCGATCACGCCGGGAAGGACGTGCAAGCCTTTCGCATCGAACAGGTCCGCCGAAGGCTGGCCGGCCAGCGAACCGATTGCGGCGATGCGTCCGCCGCGGACGCCGATATCGGCGGTGCCAGTGCCCGAAGGGGTCACCACAGTACCGCCCGCGATCAGTAGGTCGAACATTTTGGCTTCGCCTGAAAGGGTGCTATCCGCACGCGTCTGCCACTCAAGCATAGCTCATTCCTTCCCATGATTCTCGATTGCATGCTCGGATCAGGCTATGGAGGCCTCGAGAAACTTTTCCTCGACGAGATCGAGATGCTGCCGCCGGCGGGATTTGCGGCGCGCGGAATTGTGCGAAGGAATTCCCAACTCGCGGGCTACGCGAAAGCGCGGGCGGTCGAATTCGATGAAATCACCACATGGAGCGATTGGGACCCGGTGAGCGTCGCGCGGGCGCGCGCCGTCATCCGCCGTCATGCGCCCGAACTCGTGATATGCGTCGGCCGCAAGGCGCACCGGCTGTTCGGCCGCGCGATCGGGAACACGATTCCCATCGTCCCGATGGTGCAGAAGCGCCGGTTCGACCACAACCTCCCGCGTGCGGGCGTGCTTGTCGCCGCCGAACATCGCCGTCGCACGCTGATCGAAGACGGCGTGGCGCCCATGGACATTGCCGTGATTCCGAATGCGGTGCGCCTGCCCCGGCAGCCGAAATCCGATTACCGGCTTGCGACTGGCGAGCCGGTGACAATCGTCTCCCACGGCCGGCTTCACGCAAAGAAGGGCTATGGCATTCTGATCGCAGCGATCGGCCTGCTCGCGCGCAGCGGAATCGATTGCCGTTGCAGGGTTGCAGGCGAAGGACCCGAACGCGAGGGACTGATGGCTGAGATTGCGCGGGAAAGTCTCGGGGAAAAGGTCACCCTGCCCGGCTGGACCGACTCCGTCGCCGATTTCCTCGCGCGAGGCGACATCTTCGTTCTGCCCTCGTTCCAGGAAGATTTCCCGCTCGCGGTGCTGGATGCGATGGCAAGCGGCATGCCCATCGTGGCAAGCGCCATCGACGGGCCGAAGGATTTTCTTGTGGAAGGCGAAACGGCCCTTCTCGTGCCGCCGGGCGACCCCGCCGCCCTTGCGCAAGCGCTCGCGCGCCTGATCGGCGACGACACGTTGCGCGCAACACTCGGGCGCGCGGCGCGGGCCGAAGCAATCGCGAAGTACAGTTTCGAAGCGGTTGGCCGGCAACTGGCGCAGGCGCTCCGCAATGTCCTCGCGGGCCGGCCGATTTCCTGCGGCCGGTAGTGGTCCGATGAATTCCACGAAGAGAATCCATCTTATTCTTGCGCCAAAAGAGCGGTTTGAAGCCGAGGGAGCCGGCGCGTTCGCTTTGATCACGCTCGAAACTTCGTTGACCAGCCGCTGGCGAAACGAGATCACCGTTTTCGGTACGCCCGTCGCTCATCCGTTTGCGTCGGTTTCATTCCGGCCGCTTGCGCTGCCGAGATGGCCGTTGCGCGGCCGCAATCGCGAGATGGCGCGGCGTTATGTGGCAGCTGTGCGGCACGCACCGCCCGATCTCGTCGAAGTGTATAACCGGCCCGTGATGATCGATCATTTGCGGCGCAAGCTTGCCGGAAAACCCATCATTCTCCACTTCGCAAACGACCCGCGCGGCATGGACGGCTCACGCTCGGTCGCGGAGCGCAGCAAGCTGCTCGCGCAATGCGACGCGATCGTCTGCGTGAGCGATTTCATCCGCCGCTGTTTCCTTGATGGCGTCGACGATCCGCTCTCCCGTCGCGTGGTGGTCATTCACATCGGTGTGCCGGCACCCGAGACGTTCCCCGAACGCAAGCAGAAATACGTTGTCTTCGTCGGCCGTGTCATTCCCGACAAGGGCGTGCTCGAACTCGTCCAGGCGCTGGTGCGCGTGCTGCCGCGCCATCCCGAATGGACGGCGGAGGTCATCGGCGCCCGCTGGTTCAAAGCCGGCGATCCGCCCAACAGCTATGAAAAGGAGGTCGCACGCGTGGCGGCGCAGTGTACGCAAATCCGGCTCGCCGGATTTCGTCCGCATGCGGATGTCGTGGCCGCGCTCGGCAAAGCAAGCGTTGCCGTTGTTCCGTCGAAATGGGACGATCCGTTCCCGCGCAGCGCGGTCGAAGCGCTCGCGGCAGGGTGTGCGCTTGTCTGCAGCCGGAATGGCGGACTAGCGGAAATCGGGGCCAATCGCGCACGCTTCCTGGATGAGGTGACTGCTGAATCCATTGCCGTCGCTCTGGAAGAGTTGCTGTCGAATGACAACGAACGGACAGTTCTTCAACACCGCGGGTTTGACGATTCCCCCTTCGACATTCGTCGTACGACCGGCCTCCTCGACGATCTGCGCGAATCGCTCATGACTGTATGACGTGCTTGGCATTCGCTCGGCCCCGGATTACCTGTGAGGGATAATGGATGCCATCCTGACAGATCGTGCCCTGCTCGAAATCCGCGGCGATGAAGCCCGGGATTTCCTTCAGGGCCTTGTTACGAACGATGTCCGGAAGCTCGCGCCCGCTGCGCCGCTTTATGCCGCGCTGCTGACGCCGCAGGGAAAAATCCTTTGTGATTTTCTGCTCCACGCACGGGACGATTCCATTCTGCTGGACTGTCCCTGCGCGAGCGCGGCCGATCTCAAGACCCGGCTGACGCGCTACCGGCTGCGCGCGAAGGTGGAGATCGTGCTGCGCGAAGATCTGGTCGTCGCCGCACGTTGGAACGACAGCAACGGAGGCGAGAGCGCCTGCCGCGATCCACGCAATCCCGCGCTTGGCCGGCGAACTGTGCTGAGCGCGCCCGCGATGGGCGGGCCGCCGCCGCCAGACGCCTGGCTCGACCACCGCCTGATCCTCGGCATTCCGGAAGGCCCAGATTTCGGCAGCGACCGGATGTTTGCGCTCGATGCCGATCTCGACGAGCTGCACGGCGTTTCCTTCGACAAGGGCTGCTACGTCGGCCAGGAGCTGACGGCGCGGATGAAACACCGCGGCACCGCGCGGAAGCGATTGCTTCCGGTGGCGAGCGAATCCGGGCTCCCGGCTTCCGGCACGTCCATCACGGCCGGCGAACGCGAGATCGGTGTAATCACTTCAACCTATGGCGAGCGCGGCTTCGCGGCGATCCGTCTCGATCGTCTCGCCGAAGCGCAGGATGCGCCCCTCCACGCTGACGGGATTTCCGTACAGGTTCGCAAGCCCGAATGGCTTTTCGCTTGACGCCGCGCACGGAAGCGTAAGAGTCCGCGCGGATTTCATTGGAGTAGAACCGATGCTTCATCACGTTTCGGTGGGCGTTAGCGATGTCGCGAAAGCGGCGGACTTCTACGATGCGATTCTGGGTGCGCTCGGCTACAAACGCACGGCGCAATATCTGCCTTATGCGATCGCGTATGGCGAAGGCACATCGGAATTCTGGATTCAACTGCCCGCCGATCAGGGATCGCCAAGTCCCGGAAACGGCGCCCATATCGGCTTTTCGGCACGAAGCCGCGACGCCGTCCATCGCTTCCACGAAGCTGCGATCGGGAATGGCGGGACGGACAATGGCGCGCCAGGTCCGCGCCCTGATTATGGGCCGGATTATTACGGCGCTTTCGTGCGCGACCCGTTCGGCAACAAACTCGAAGCGACCCTGAATCCGGCGTCGGGCAAGCGGGCGCGACCGGCAGCGCGCGCGCCGGCGCGGCGAAAGCCGGCAGCAAAGCGCGTCGCGGGCAGGAGCAAGGCAAAAGCGAAACGGCCGGCCGCCAAAACGACGAAACGCAAAGTCAAACGCCGGTGAGCGCCGACGCGCTACGCTGTGCCTGGCCCGGCCAGGACCCGCTCTATGTCGCCTATCACGACGAGGAGTGGGGCGTGCCGGAGTTCGACCATCGCGCCCTCTATGAGAAACTTGTGCTGGATGGTTTCCAGGCCGGGCTGTCCTGGATCACCATCCTGCGCAAGCGCGAGAATTTCCGTCGCGCTTTCGAGGGTTTCGAACCGCAACGCATCGCGAGGTACGGCGAACGCCAGATCACACGATTGCTGCGCGACGAGGGCATCGTGCGCAGCCGCGCCAAGATCGAAGCGGCGATTGCCGGCGCGCGCCTCTGGCTCGAAATCATGGAAAGGGAGACGGGCGGTTTTGCGGGGTTTATCTGGAAACATGTCGATGGCCGGCCGCAGATCAATCGCTACAAGGCCGCCGGCCAGATTCCCGCAAAGACGAAGATGAGCGAGGCGCTGTCGAAAGATCTGAAACAGCGCGGGTTCAATTTCTGCGGGCCGGTGATCGTCTATGCCTTCGCGCAAGCGGTCGGAATGGTCAACGATCACGTCGTCTCCTGCCCCCGTCACGCCGCCTGCGCGGAGCTGGCGCAGGGCATCTAATAAAACTTGTCATCCCGGTCGCGCGCGGGACGCGTGCTAATCTGGGTCCCGGGTCGCGCGGGCAGCGGGAGTGGACGCCAAATCTCATTCAGGCCGCTCGAGAAATACCGGTCGTATTGAATCTCATCCAATTTCTGTCATGGCCCGTGAATGCGGGCCACCCAGCTGCCACCTGAAAAATGCGGGTCCTTTTGCGATGTTCTCCATTCTCTGCAAGAGAAGAGCGAACTTCACCTGGGTGGCCCGCATTCACGGGCCATGACATCAGGATAATTACATGTAAGCGGCGGAAATTGGCCGCGCGCGAGAGACGCGCTAATCTGGGTCCCGGGTCGCGCGGGCAGCGGGAGTGGACGCCAAATCTCATTCAGGCCGCTCGAGAAATACCGGTCGTATTGAA
>DATJUM010000234.1:0-15467 GCA_035502355.1 Rhizomicrobium sp.
GCCACCCCCGCACTCGCTCGTTCCCCTTCCCATCGAGTGCAGGGGTTCCAGCCCTCTCCCCGTTACGAGTCCCGTAACAGGGGAGAGGGTGCCGGAAGCGATCGTCGCGTATCTGGCGTCACTGGGAAGGTGAACCTTGCAGCTGCAACAGCACGCGTATGACCGTGTCAACAGACTTCAGGCAAGTTTGCAGCGACTATGCGGCAAAGACTGGAATCACTTTGAAACAGAAATACGAGTCTGCAAGCCTGTCCGCCGGGATGTCGCTGGTGGTATCGACCGGTGGTGTGACGCTGCTTCCCCGCTATGTGGAAAATGTTCTGATCCCGTCGGTTGTCGCCCGTCCGTTGCAGGGCGAGCCACCAACCATCGAGCTCGTAATGGGTTACAACAGGTCGAACACCTCACCATCGCTCAAGCGGTTTCTCTCGCGGGCGGAAGAGTTGGTTGCCCGGGTGCGGCCATCGACCAATTTGCGCCAGTGACTTTGAGCGTTCACGGCAGAATCGCCTATTCAGAAGATCAAGGTCTTTCTGGCCGACGTGCCGGGCGCAATCTCCAAATCAGGCCATGCTCTCCATCTTTCACATGGTCGTGGCGAAGCCCGGCCGTGGCGATGAAATGAACAACCCTCGATGCCAAAATCACCCGAACAGCGGATGGACCCCGATCCAGGCGATGGCGCTCCAGAAGATCACTCCGAGCAGGAGGCCTGCCGGGAGCCGCCAGCCCGCTGTTGTTTTGTTGTGCATTTTTCCGTCCCTCGCGGGCATCCGGACTCACAACGCAGCAGATGTTCCCGAGGTCGGCGCCAATCGGGCCCCGGAACCAAATTTAATCTTTCGGCATGTCCTTTTCATTTGTGCGGAATCGACGCTGTCGTTTCAACGACTCGACGTGACTGCTTTCGGCTGGTTACCCTTCGCCATGCGCGCGCCGGCTCCGAGCTGATTGACAATTGGGATTGTGTATCCCAGAATCCCATTATGTCTACCGCCACTCTCGACGAGGCTGGCCGCCTCGTCATTCCAAAGCCGCTCAGGGATGAACTCGGTCTTTCGCCCGGCGACAAATTGTCGGTGGAGACCGATGGCCAGCGGCTGATCGTGCAGCCGATGCGCGCCGGGGGCAGCTTGCGGAAGGACAACGGCGTTTGGGTCTTTCGGAGCGGTCAGCCGGTCTCAGCCGAGGGGACGGACAAGGTGCTTCAGGACGTGCGGCGTGCCCGTGTCCGCGCCTTGCGCGGTCCCGGCGCTTGAAAGCGTTTCTCGATTCATCGATTCTGGTCGCAACGTTCTACGGCGACCATCCACGCCATCGGCCAAGCATTGCGCTTTACGCGAAGCAGAACAGATCGACGGGTTGCATCGCCGCGCATTCCCTGGCGGAAGTTTTTTCCGTGGCGACGGCAATGCCGGGGAAAAACCGGGCGGCCCCCGAGCAAATATTGGCCTTTCTGCAGGAGGTCCGCGACAGGATGAATATCGTTACACTGGACGATCGCGAATATTGGCGCGTCATTGAGAATGCCGCGGCCAACGGCATTTCGGGCGGCGCGGTTTACGATGCGCTCATTGGGGAATGCGCGATAAAAGCGGCTGCGCAGACAATCTACACTTGGAACGTCAGACATTTTCAATTGCTGGGCCCCGGGATTGCAGCGCGCGTAAGAGAGCCCCGGTAAGATCGCGCAGAGCAAAAAGCCGCCCCGGATTCCGGGGCGGCTTTGCGACTGCCGCCTTGAACGGCTTACCTCCAGCGGTGCCAGCGGTAGGGATGTGCACGCCAGCCCGGCCGCCAATAGGCGGCGTGGCGCCAGTACCAGTAGCGATAGGGGTGATAGACCCAACGGCCTCCGGCCCAGATCCACGGATGGTACCAGGCGGGGGCCCACGCAACATATCCGGGGTAATAGAAGGCCGGTGCTCCGGCTGCCATCACATAACCCGGCGGACAGGCGCCGCCGCCATAGGTCGCGCCGGCCACCGCGCCAGTGCCGAGACCAATGGCACCGCCGATTGCCGCGCCCGTTGCCGGATTGCGCGTCACCGCCGCGCCGATGCCGGCGCCAAGAATGCCGCCGATCAACGCGCCGGCCGCTGTGTTGTTGGCCTGATTGACGCAATATTGCGCGGCCCAGCGCGAGTAGGCGTCGGAATAAGCGGCGTCGGCCTGCTGCTCCTGATCCGCGTAAGCGCCCCCACTCTGGTCATATCCCGGAGGGGGCTCGGCATATTGCCCCTGCGGCGGGGCCTCATCGCCGCCCGAGGGAGGCGGGCCGTAGCCATTCCCGGGCGGCGGTCCATAACCGCCATTGGGCGGCGGACCATAGCCGCCATTCGCGGGCGGAGGATTGGAATAGCCGCCGGGCTGGCCCTGATATTGGCCCTGTGCAGCGGCAGGCAAAACCGAAGCAGAGGCCATCAGCGCGACGAGACAGGCGCTGACGGCTCCCTTCCAGTTTCTGGTGCTCATATATGTCGCTCCTTTCTCGCCGAATCATGTCATTTGATCGGCCGATGGTGAAATAGTCCCGGGGCCCGGCCTGTCAAGTAGGGTTTCCCCGTGTTTGGGAACGTGCCGACGGCTCCGGCGGGTCCGCTTCGGAAAAGCCGGAGAACGGTCACCGCTGGCGATCTGTCGCACGGGGCGGGTGAACGGCAACTGAACGAAGCCGGACCGGATTACGGCATTTCACGCTTCCCCCGGTCGCACATTCCGAAGCCGTGCATATTCCTTTGCCAGCATCTCCCACATTTCGGCGACGCGCAGCCATTGCCCCCGGAATTCACCGTCGGCTTCCGCCGCGCGCTGCCGCGCCGTCTTTGCCTGATGCAGAAATTCACTGAGACGGTCCGCCATCCCTGCTTCTCCGTTTGTAATTATCGCACATACGGAAACGCGGAAACCGCAAAGAAGTGATTTGTTATTTCTGTGGCATCATTATGAGTTCGCGCCAGATTGCCGCCACGATTGGCCCCGCCGAGGCGCCGACATTGCAAAATGAATTTGCCACCGAGAACGCGATGGCCCTGATCACAAGCGGTGAGCGGTTCTCCCGGCTGGAAATCCTGCTTGCCAGCGCCGGGCGAATACGCGCATTTTGGTGCATCGTGCGAACGACGAGCTGATGCCGCGATGATTCTTCTGATCGACAATTACGATAGTTTCACCTGGAATCTCGTCCATTATCTGGGCGAGCTGGGCCAGGAGGTCGTGGTAAAGCGCAATGACGAACTCGATGCCGAAGCCGCCCTGGCGATGCGGCCCGACGGGATCGTGCTGTCGCCCGGCCCCTGCGATCCGGATCGCGCGGGAATCTGTCTGAATCTTATCGTGGCTGCGGACGGGCGCGTGCCGATCCTCGGCGTCTGTCTCGGCCATCAGGCGATCGGACAGGCCTATGGCGGGCGGGTCGTGCGCGCGCCAGCGCCGATGCATGGCAAGCTCAGCCGCATCCGTCACACGGGCCGCGGCGTCTTTCGCGGCATCGAGGATGGCTTTGAAGCGACGCGCTATCACTCCCTCACCATCGATCCCGCAAGCCTTCCCGCCTGCCTCGAAATCACTGCGACGACGGATGACGGGGTGATCATGGGCGTCGAGCATCGCGCGCTGCCGGTGCATGGCGTGCAATTCCATCCCGAAAGCATCGCCTCGCAGCACGGCCACGCCCTGCTCCGCAATTTTCTCGAACTGACGCGCGACTGCGTTGCTGCATGAGTGTCGACGAGGATTTCTCCGGGCTGCTGAAGCGGCTGGTGGAAGGCGGCTCGCTAAGCGCAGAGGCCTCGCTCAACGCTTTTGCCGCCATCATGTCGGGACAGGTTTCCGAAACCCGCATGGGCGCATTCCTGACCGCCCTTGCCTTGCGCGAGCCGACCGTGGCGGAGATTGCCGGCGCGGCGCGGGCAATGCGCGCCGCCATGCGCAGCATCGAGGCGCCGCCGGGCGCGATCGATCTTTGCGGCACGGGCGGCGACGGACACGGCACGCTGAATGTTTCAACCGCGGCGGCATTCGTGGTCGCGGCCTGCGGCGTGCCGGTCGCCAAACACGGCAACCGCAACATGTCGTCGAAATCGGGCGCCGCCGATGTGCTCGAAGCGCTCGGCGTCCGCATCGACCTTTCTCGCGAGGCGACGCAAACCTGCCTCGATGAAACAGGACTCTGTTTCCTCTTCGCGCCCGCCTGGCATCCGGCAATGAAACATGTGGCGCCGGTGCGCAAGGAGCTGGGATTCCGCACCGTGTTCAACCTGCTCGGTCCGGTCTGCAATCCGGCGCGCGTGCGCCGGCAGCTGCTGGGCGTGTTCGCCGAGCGCTGGGTCGAGCCGGTCGCCGGCGTGCTCGCCGAACTCGGCGCCGAACATGCCTGGGTCGTGCATGGACGCGACGGCATGGACGAACTGACGATCACGGGTGCAACGCTTGTCGTCGAAGTGACAAATGGCCGTATCAGGCGGTTTGAGATCGTGCCCGAAGATCTCGAAATGCGGCGGCACGAACTTGCAAGCGTGAAAGGCGCGGATGCGATCCACAATGCCGAAGCGCTCGAGCAATTGTTGCGCGGCCATGGCCTGCACGCATACCACGACATTGTGGTGATGAATGCCGCAGCGGCGCTCGTGGTGGGCGATGCGGCACCAAATATTAAGCAGGCCGCGTCTATGGCGGAGGCCGCGCTCCGCGACGGCCGGGCCCTCGCCAAGCTGGAGGAATTGCGCACGGTGACACGGAAGCTGTCGGCATGACCATTCTCGACCACATTGCCGTCTACAAACGCGAGGAGATCGCGCAGGCGAAACGCGAGCGGCCCGAGGCGCTGCTGGAAATGCGTGCCCGCAAGACGAGCGCGCCGCGCGGCTTTCGTGCCGCGTTGTTGGCGCAGCGTGAAGCCGGCCGCTACGGCCTCATTGCCGAGATCAAGAAGGCGAGCCCGTCGAAAGGTTTGATCCGGCCAGATTTCGATCCGGCCGAACTTGCAAATTTGTACGAACAGGGCGGCGCCACCTGCCTTTCCGTGCTTACCGACACCCCGTCATTTCAGGGCGCGCCCGAACATCTTTCCGCCGCGCGTGCGGCCTCCACCCTGCCCGTCCTGCGCAAGGATTTTTTGTTCGAGCCCTATCAGGTGGCCGAGGCGCGCGCCTGGGGCGCGGATTGCATCCTCGTCATCCTCGCCATGCTGCGCGATCACGAAGCGCGCGCGCTGATCGAGGCGGCGAAACAATGGCGCATGGATGCGCTGGTAGAAGTGCATGACGAAGCCGAGCGCGACCGCGCGCTCGCGCTGGGCGTGGACATGATCGGCATCAACAACCGCGACCTCAGGACATTCGAGACCGACATCGGCGTGACGCTGCGGCTGGCGCCGAAAATTCCGTCGGGCGTTCTCGTGGTCGCGGAAAGCGGCCTGTCGTCGCCGGACGATCTCCGCCGCCTCGCCGATGCCGGCGTTAGCACATTCCTCATCGGCGAAAGCCTGATGCGCGCCCCCGACCTCGCCGCCGCAACCCGCGCGCTGCTAAATCCAGCCTGAGACTTGCTCCCCCGCCGCGGGCGGGAGGAAACTCTCTGGCGAATGCGGTAGTCTCATCCCATGACCAAACTCACGCATCTTGACGAGCACGGCGCGGCGCGGATGGTCGATGTATCGGCGAAGGAGCCGGGCGCGCGCGAAGCGGTGGCCGAAGCGATCATCGTTCTTTCCAAAACAGCTTTCGATGCCGTGATCGGCGGTGCGGCACCGAAAGGCGATGTGCTCGCCGCGGCGCGCATTGCTGGCATCATGGCAGCCAAGAAAACACCGGAGCTCATCCCGCTCTGCCATTCCATACCGCTCGCGAAAGTCGACATCGAAATCAGCCCCCTCACCGACCGGCACGCCTTGCGCATCGTTGCTTCCACGAAGACGAAATACGAAACCGGTGTCGAGATGGAAGCGCTTGCCGCAGCGACAATCGCCGCACTTACCATCTATGACATGACGAAGGCGATCGATCGCGGCGCGGCGATCAAGTCGGTCCGGTTGCTGGCGAAGTCGGGTGGCAGGAGCGGCGCCTGGCGCGCTTCCGACAAATGATTTCCGTCGAAGAGGCGATTGCGCGCATCGTTTCGGCCGCGGGGCCGGTTGAAAGCGAAATCGTTGCGCTCGCGGACGCGCATCGCCGCGTCCTCGCCCGCGATGTGATCGCGCGCCGCGATCAGCCTCCCGCTCCGGTCTCGGCGATGGATGGCTATGCCGTCCGTCTCGCGGATGCCGATCGCGCGCCGGCAACATTGCGCGTCATCGGCACCGCTCCCGCCGGACATCCGTTCGCCGGCACGGTCGGCGAAGGCGAAGCCGTGCGCATCTTCACCGGTGGAGTGTTGCCGGATGGCGCCGACGCGATCCTGCTCCAGGAAGACGCGGATGCGGATGGCGACCGCGTGATGCTTCGCGCGCCGGCGACATCGCGCCATATTCGCCGGGCCGGACTCGATTTCCGCGCGCGCGATGTGCTTGTTGCTGCGGGCCGCAGGCTGACCGCGCGCGATCTTGCACTTGTTGCCGCCGGCGACGTTGCAAGCGTCGAAGTGCGCCGCAAGCCCGTCATTGCATTCGCGGCGACGGGTGATGAGCTTGCGCGGCCGGGCGAGCCACAGCGCGCAGGCGGCATCGTCGCGTCGACGGGATACGGCCTCGCCGCGCTGATCGAAGCATGGGGCGGCAGCCCGCACGACCTTGGGATACTTCCCGACACGCTCGAAGCCTTGCAGCGCATTCCCGGAGTAACAGCGCGCGCCGATGTGGTGGTGACGATGGGCGGCGCGTCGGTCGGCGATCACGATCTCGTCCGGCAGGCGCTCATGCCCAAAGGCTTCGCGCTCGATTTCTGGAAGATCGCGATGCGCCCCGGCAAGCCGCTGATCTTCGGCCGGTTGAACGACAAGCCGTTTCTCGGCCTGCCCGGAAATCCGGTTTCAGGCTATGTATGTGCGCTGCTGTTCCTTCAGCCGCTCGTCGCGGCCCTGCTCGGCAAGCCGTTCGAGCAACCGATCGAATCCGCCCGGCTTGCCCGCGCGCTGCCCGCCAACGAAGCGCGGCAGGATTATCTCCGCGCGCGTCTTCTCCGCCGCAATAATGAGCTGTGGGCCGAGCCATTTGCGCTGCAGGATTCTTCGGTGCAGAGCGCGCTTGCCCGCGCTGATGCCCTCATCGTCCGCCCCCCGCACGCCCCCGCCTCCGCCGAAGGCGATCGCGTCAGCGTCATTTCCCTGGCGGAGTAATGGGTTTCACGCGGAGCCGCGGAGCACGCGGAGTTTTCTCCGCGGCTCCGCGCGCCCGGCTCATCTCGCCACATGTTGACCGTTGACGGGGCGGGAGAACTAAACTAGAACGATTCGCCGTGTTTCGGATTTGTTCGGCCGCTTCGGCCGGTGCGGGAGCAGGACCATGCTGACACGGAAGCAGCACGAGTTGCTGATGTTCATTCACGAGCGCGTGCGCGAAACGGGCGTGCCACCCTCCTTCGATGAAATGAAGGAGGCGCTCGATCTCAAATCGAAATCGGGCATCCACCGGCTCGTCACCGCGCTCGAAGAACGCGGATTTCTCAAGCGCCTTGAGAAGCGCGCCCGCGCCATCGAGATCGTGCGATTGCCCGAGAACGTGCCCGATCCGATCCGCCCCGCGATCTCGCGCAACCAGGCGCAGCGGCTGACGGGCTCTCGGGGCAGTCGCGCACCTTCGGACCCGCGCAGCGGCGGCACTCCGCGCCGGCATGAAACCGAGGGCTCCACGAATGTGCCGGTGCTGGGGCGCATCGCCGCCGGCACGCCGATCGAAGCGCTGCAGCACAAGATCGCGGATTTGCCGGTGCCCGCCGGCATGCTGGCGCGCGGTGAGCACTACGCGCTCGAAGTCACCGGCGATTCGATGATCAATGCCGGCATCCTCGACGGCGACACGGTCGTCATCCAGCAGGCCGCGACGGCAAACACCGGCGATATCGTGGTTGCACTGATCGACGATTCCGAAGCGACGCTGAAACGCCTCAGGCGCCGCGGCGATTCCATCGCGCTCGAAGCCGCCAACCCAGCCTATGAAACCCGCCTCTACGGTGCCGACCGCGTCCGTATCCAGGGCAAGCTCGTCGGCCTCGTCCGGCGTTATTGAGCTCACCTCGCTCTTGCGGGGAGGTAATGGTCATCAATCATTTCTTCTCCCCTTCCGCTGCCACGGGGCGCGGCTCCAGGGGCGGTTGCCGCGGATTTGCTGGACGGTTTCAAACGTTATCTGCCCGCCCAGCCATATGGCGTAAGCGCCGTTGCGGATGACATCGACTTTGTCGATCACGAGCCGGGGTTCGCGGCATTGACCGTGCAACGGAAAGCCGCCGATGACGATGTCGGCAGCGGCGCAATCTTCGCGCAGGGCGTCGGGGCGCTGCACGGCGGCAACGGTATAACCATTCGCCATCCGGGCGACACAGCCGAACACGTCGCATCGGACGCCATCTTTCACCGCCGCAATCGAATTGCGTGCAAGCCGGGCATCGCCGTCGCGCTTCAGCCATTCGCTCGCCGAATATTCGTCGGCAATATGCTGTACGAAATACAGCCTGCCGTCGCCGGCGCGGATCGCGATCGTCTGCCCGTCGCGGGCGACGAGAATGTCCGGCGGACGCGCCAGCAGCACGAGCGCGATGCCCGCAAGCGCCGGCGCGAAGCCGAGCCAGCGCCAGGCGCTGCGCCAGATGACGATCCACAATCCGCCAAGCGAGATCAGCACCAATGCCGCGACCGGCCACGCCGCGACGGCCGTCACCGCGCCGGGCAGATGCGAGACAAAACGGCCGACCGCGAGCATCGCGGCGATGCCCCAGCCCATCACGTGCAATGGAATGACATCGAGATGGAACGGCATCAGCACGACGCAGAGCGCCGCCATGGGCATGGTGACGAAGCCCATGATCGGCATCGCAAGCAGATTGCCCAGCACCGCGTAATGGGTCGCGCGGTCGAAATGAAACGCGGCGTAAGGCATGGTCGCGAGACTGCCGACGAAGCTCGTGACTGCGATGCCGCGCAAATAGCGGCGGACATCCGCGAAGGGCAGCGTGGGCGCGGGCGGACGCGTGGCGGCGCGGCGCTGTTCCCATTCCGCCACCGCGATGAGGCTCGCGACCGCAGCGAATGACATCTGAAAGCCGGGCTCGATCAGGCTCTCGGGCGCAGCAAATAACAATATCGTCGCCGCAAAGCCGAGCGAGCGCATGGAAAGCGCCGGCCGGTCGAACAGGATCGCGAACAGCATCATGGCGAGCATCGTGAAGGCGCGGAGCGCAGGCGTCGCAGCGCCGCTGATGACGAGATAGAACGCAGCGCCGCCAAGCGCGGCCAGCGCCGCCCATTTCTTGATCGGCTGCGTAAGCGCGACGCGTGGCCAGAGCGCAAGCGCGGCCCTGACCGTCCAGAACAGGCCGAGCCCGACCAGCGCCATGTGCAGCCCCGCAATCGCAAGCACGTGGGCGAGGCCCGCATCGCGCAGCGCCTCTTCGTCGGCTTCCGATATGCCGCCGCGATCGCCGGTGATCAGCGCGGACGCAATCGCGCCCGTGCTGCCGGGCAGAACGCCGTGAATGCGGGCGCTCATGCGATAGCGCAGCGCTTCAAGCGCGAGCGCTGCGCGGCCCCAAAGACCAGGCGGTGGCGCGGGCGCAATCAGTTCCGGCCGGCCGAAGGCATAACCCACCGCGCCAATACCTTCGAAAAAGGCGGCGCGGCCGAAATCATAATCGCCGGGCGAGGCTGGCGGCGGCGGGGGCATCAGCACCGCATCGAGCCGTACAATCGCGCCCGGCACGAGCAAATCACCGCCGTGGCGAAGAGAGACGCGCACGCGACGCGGCAGGTCCGTGGCGGCAACGCCCGCAACAGAGGTTGGCGCGAGCACGACACGAACGCCTCTGCCATGCAGCTCGGCGAACTCGACGCGGCCGTCCAGCTCGACTGGGCCTATGCGATGCATGATGACCGGCGCCGCGACGGTCTCGCAGCGCCATTTCGCGAGGCAGAAGCCCGCGAGCAAGGTCGCCAGACCGAGGCAAAAGATGCGCAATGACGCGCGGTCGAAAATGAAGGCCGCGACGAGGAGCGCCGCAGCAACGCAAGCGAACGCGAGGACGCTCATCCGTTCCGGTTCGAACGGCAGCGCGAAATACACGCCGATACCGGCGCCCAGCGCTACGGGCAGCCACAGCGCCCAGCGCTCGCGCTCGTTCAGCAATGCGCGACCAAAGCCGCCCGGCAGGCTTCTGACCCGCGCAGCCACGCCCGCGAAATCCGGAAGGATCCCGCTGACTGCAAGGCGCGGCGGCGAAGGTGCTATCCCCATGGAAGCCGGTTTGCTAGAAGCCACGACAAACCATTGGCCGCGCCTCACCGAGACGGGCCGCTCCCGGACCCAGTATGGCAGAAGATTCGACGCCCGTCCTGCGTTTCGCGCCCTCGCCCACCGGCTATCTGCATATCGGCGGCGCGCGCACCGCCCTTTTCAACTGGCTTTATGCCCGCCACTCAGGCGGGCGCTTCCTGCTGCGCATCGAGGACACCGACCGCGAGCGCTCCACGCCTGAAGCCGTGGATGCGATCCTGCATGGTCTCGACTGGCTGGGGCTGCACTGGCATGGCGAACCGCTGTTCCAGTTCGCGCGTGTGGAGCGCCATCGCGAAGTGGCCGAAGAGCTTTTGCGCAATGACCGCGCCTATCGCTGTTACGCCACGCCCGAGGAGTTGGCAGAAATGCGCGAGGCGCAGCGCGCCGCCGGCAAGCAGCGGCGCTATGACGGGCGCTGGCGCGACCGCGATCCCGGCGATGCGCCAAAGGATGCGCCTTTCGTCATCCGCCTCAAGGCGCCACAGGACGGTGAGACTATTGTCGATGACGTCGTGCAGGGCGAGGTGCACTTCGCCAATGCGCAGCTCGACGATATGATTCTGCTGCGCTCGGACGGTACACCGACCTACATGCTCGCGGTCGTGGTCGATGATTACGACATGGGCGTCACCCATGTGATCCGCGGCGACGATCACCTCAACAATGCGGCGCGGCAGCTGCAGATCATCGCGGCGATGGGTTGGCCGCGCCCCATCTATGGCCATGTGCCGCTGATCCATGGGCCCGACGGCGCAAAGCTCTCCAAGCGCCATGGCGCGCTCGCCGTCGAGGCGTATCGCGACATGGGCTATCTGCCGGAAGCGCTGCGCAATTATCTCCTGAGGCTCGGCTGGAGCCACGGCAATGACGAGATCATATCGACCGAGCAGGCCATTGCCTGGTTCGATCTCACCAATCTCGGTATGAGCCCGGCACGGTTCGATTTCAAGAAGCTCGACAATCTGAATGCGCATTACATGCGTGCGCTCGATGATCCCGCGCTGACGGACAGGCTGCTGGCGTTTCTCGGGCATACAAAGCCGGAATTCGAGATCGATCGCGCCGCGCATGCGCGCCTCATAAAGGCGATGCCGGGGCTCAAGGAACGCGCGAAAACACTTGCCGAACTTTCTGCGGCGGCAGAATTTCTGTTCCGCGACGGCGCGCCGGTGCCGGACTCGCAGGCCGAGACAGTCCTGTCGCCCGATGCAAGGCAGCTGCTGGCGGAGCTGCTCCCGGTATTGCAGCGCAGCGAATGGAGGGCCGAAGTGCTCGAGGCCGGTGTGCGCGCACTGGCCGAGCAGAAAGGCATCAAGCTCGGACAGATCGCCCAGCCGCTCCGCGCGGCCGTCACCGGGAAAACCGCCTCGCCGCCCATTTTCGACATGATGGTGGTTTTGGGACGTCAGGAAACACTTCTGCGGATCGGCGCGGTTTCTGGATGAGGAGAACGCACCAAGAGCTTGAATTTCTATGACGAATTGTCATCCTCGCGAAAGCCGGTGCCAGAACACCGGTCCAGGGGTTCGCAAAGCGGAAACGACCTTGGGCGCGCTGGCGCCGGCAGCTCCCGTGCTTGCGCAGCGATGACAAAAATGTGTGAGAGCGCACGCTTGGGGCGTGACGAATTCACCTTTGGCGGGTTATATGCTGCACTGCAAGAAGAGACGCGGTGGAGCGCGCGGCACGGATGCGGCAGCGATGAGGTGATCCCATGAGCGACGGCAAGGCCATTCCCGCAGGCAAGGTAACCCTCGCCTACGGCGATCACAGTTACGAATTCCCCGCACTGGCGGGCTCCTTGGGGCCGCATGTCATCGACATCCGGCATCTCTACGACACGACGAACCTCTTCACCTACGATCCCGGATTCACCTCGACCGCATCCTGCGAAAGCGACATTACTTTCATCGACGGCGAAGACGGTATTCTCCTCTATCGCGGCTATCCCATCGACCAACTCGCCGAGCATTCGAACTTCCTCGAAGTCTGCCATCTGCTGCTTTATGGCGAGTTGCCCAATGCGGAGCAGATGAAGGAGTTCGTCAACGCCATCACCTATCACACGATGGTGCATGAACAGATTGCGCAGTTCTTCCGCGGTTTCCGGCGCGATGCGCACCCCATGGCAATCATGTGCGGCGTGGTGGGCGCGCTTTCGGCCTTCTATCACGATTCCACCGATATCAACGATCCGCGGCAGCGCGAGATCGCAGGCCACCGCATGATCGCGAAAATTCCGACCATCGCCGCGATGGCCTTCAAATATCATGTCGGCCAGCCCTTCGTGTATCCGCTGAATGCGCTCGGCTACACGGAGAACTTCCTGCGCATGTGTTTCGCCGTGCCCTGCGAAGAGTACAAGGGCAATCCGGTGCTGGCGAAGGCGCTCGATACCATCTTCATCCTGCACGCCGATCACGAGCAGAACGCCTCCACCTCCACCGTGCGGCTTGCGGGCTCGTCCGGCGCCAACCCCTTCGCCTGCATCGCCGCCGGCATTGCCTGCCTGTGGGGTCCGGCGCATGGCGGCGCCAACGAAGCCGCGCTCAAGATGCTGATGGAGATCGGCACGGTCGACCGCATTCCGGAATACATCGCCCGCGCCAAGGACAAGAACGATCCCTTCCGGCTCATGGGCTTCGGCCACCGCGTCTACAAGAACTACGATCCGCGCGCCCGCGCGATGCAGAGACAGACCCATGCCGTGCTCGACGAACTCGGCATCCATGACGATCCGCTGCTTAAGGTGGCGCTCGAGCTCGAGCGCATCGCACTCCACGACGATTATTTCATCGAGAAGAAGCTCTATCCCAATATCGATTTCTACTCCGGCATCACGCTGAAGGCGCTGGGCTTCCCCACGAGCATGTTTACCGCGCTGTTCGCGCTCGCGCGCACGGTCGGCTGGATCGCGCAGTGGAAGGAAATGATCGTCGACCCCGCCCAGAAGATCGGCCGCCCCCGCCAGCTCTACACCGGCGCCAAGCGCCGCGATTATGTGCCGATCGCGCAGCGGTAGCAAAACACGCTTTGCAAGAGATGGCCGGCTTGGCATTCGCCAACCCGGCCATTCTGCTTGGCTTCCGGCTCAGTACGAACAGAAGCCGTTGTAGTAATCATAGGCGCTGCAGTAGGGACCGTAATACCCGTTATCGTACGGGTAATCATAGAAGCCGATCCCGAAGCCCGGGACGCCTATGCCAACCCAGGTGCGATCGCGCCAATAGGGGTGATCGCGATACCAGTCGGCCCGGTTGCGGTCATTCCAGCCGCTGCGGTAGCCGTCGTCCCAATTGCCGCGATAGCCATTGTCCCGATCCTGGTAATAACCATCGTCCCGGTCCTGCGCATAAGCGGCGACCGGCTTCAGCGTCACGACTGCCGAACCTGCGAGCCCCGCCGCGAGCAAGCCGGCCAGAGCGGCCTTTTTCGTGGTGTGCGATAGTTTCAGCATGTTCGATCTCCTGTCATTTGTTCACTCCAGCCTCACCGCACCCACCCTGCGGAATCAAACGAATACCGCCAGCGAGCGTTGCCGCGGGGTTTGCGGCAATTCGGAGGCATCTCGCCCTGTCGTTGTGAACAAGAAACAAGACACCTGAATGAAATGTATCTCAGGCGATTGCGGCCGGCTTTGCTTCACGCACAAATTCCAGCAGCGCGCGGGCGGCGCGGAGGCTCGGCGGTTCGCCGCCGAGACCAAGCTTCGCCATCGCTTCGGCGAGATCCTGCTGCTGGCGCGCGCGCGCGGTTTCGTCACGGAGTAGTGGAAAGACGGCGTCTGCGAGTTTCGCGCCGGTGCAGTTGCGCTGGATCAGTTCGGGAATGGCCGCGCGGCCGAGGAGAATATTCGACAGCGTGATGTAATCGACGCGCACAAAGGGGCGCACCAGCGCATAGGTGAGCGCGCCGAGGCGATAGGCGACGACCATCGGCGTGCCCGCCAGCGCAAGCTCGGTGGTGACGGTGCCCGACGCCGCGATCGCTGCGTGCGCGGCATTGAACGCCGCATATTTGTCCGCATCGCTCTCGAGGATGTGGAGCGGCACGGGCCAGTCATGGGTATGCTCGCGCACATAATGGCCGACGTGCTGTACGGTGGGCAGCAGGCAGACCAGATCGGGAATTTCACCGCGAAGGCGTGCCACGGCGTCGCGGAATGGGGGAAGCAACAGCCGCACTTCGTTCATGCGGCTGCCGGGCAGGACCGCGAGCACGATCGCCCGGGGCGCAACGCCGAGGCGCGCACGCAGTGCATCGCCGCCCTTCATCTGTGCGGCGCGTTCGATGACCGGATTGCCGACAAAGACCGCGCGCAGCCCCTGCGCTTCGAAGAACGGCGCCTCGAATGGCAACAGCGCCAGCACGAGGTCGAAATAGCGCGCCATCTTGCGGGCGCGATAGGAGCGCGAGGCCCAGACCTGTGGCGCCGCGTAGTTCACGGTGCGTATCTGCGGCGCCATGCGCTTCAGCCGCTGGGCGATGCGGTGGGTGAAATCGGGGCTGTCGATGCAGACGACCGCGTCGGGATTGATCTGCACTGCATAATCCGAAGCCTCGCGTACCCGGCGCAGGATCGCGGGAATGCGCGGCACGACTTCGCGCAGGCCCATCACCGCCGTGTCGTCGAGCCGGAACAATGATTCGAGGCCCTGCCCCGCCATGGCCGGTCCACCGACGCCGACGACGCGCACTCCTTCGCCCGCCAGCGCCGTCAGCCCCGCCATCAGCTCCGCACCAAGCCTGTCGCCCGACGGCTCGCCGCAGACCAGCATGACCGTCGCCGGCCGTTCGCTCATCAAGGAAAATTCTCACGCGGAGCCGCGGAGCCGCAGAGCAGGAAGTTCCACCGCAAAGAGCACGAAGCACACCAAGGATATGGCGCGCTGCGCGCGCATTCATTCCTTTGTGCTCTTTGTGGTGAATTATTACGTCCGCGGCTCCGCGGCTCCGCGTGAGAAAATTTCATGTCACGCATGCGCGGTGGACGGGAAGCCGAGGAGGAACAGGCCCGCGACATCGGCGGCGGCGATGACGGCAT
>DATJUM010000235.1:0-11931 GCA_035502355.1 Rhizomicrobium sp.
CGACGCGCCGCCGGTGATGGTCTGGCATGTGACGCACAATCGCGCGCTGCACGAAAAACTGCTCGTGGTAAGCATCGAAATGCAGTCCGTTCCCTGGATTCGCGAGGCAGAACGCCTGACCGTGGAGTTGGCCGCGCCGAATTTCTGGCGCGGCATTGCCCGCTTCGGCTTCATGGAACGGCCCGACATGCCGCAGCTGCTGCTTCACGCCAATGCTTGCGGCTGCGGCCTCGATCTTCACGATGTCACTTATTACGTTGGCCACGAGACGGTGATCCCGCGCGAGGATCACAAAGGCGTGCCGCGATGGGTCGAGCGGCTCTATTCCTTCATGCAGCGCAACTCCGCGCATGTGAGCGATTACTTCCGGCTTCCTGCCGACAACGTCGTCGAGATCGGCCGCGAAATCGCGATTTAAGCGGGGTAGTGAATGGTGAGTAGTGAGTAGTGAGTAGTGAGTAGGAAATCGAGCTCCTATTCACTGCTCAGCACTTGTCAGTTCAGCTTCGCCGGCAGCTCGCCGATGCTTTGGTTGATGAGCGCGGTCGCTTCGTGTTCGCCGAGGCGCGCGGCGATGATCTTTTCCGCCGCGGCGACCGCGGCATCAGCGGCGAGCGCACGGATCTCCGCCATGGCATTGGCTTCGGCTTGCGCGATCCGCTCCTGCGCCTGGCGGGCGCGGCGCTCGATCTGCGCCTGCATCTGCGCGCGGGCTTCGGCGGTGAAGCGTTCGTTTTCCGCGCGCGATTCATTGAGAATGGCGGTGGTTTCGCTGTCGGTGCTCTGCGCCCGCTCGCGATAGTTGATCAGGACGGTCTCGGCCTCTTCGCGCAGGCGTTTGACGCTTTCCAGTTCCTTCGAAATCGCATCCGCGCGTCGGTCGAGCGCGCTGGCGATGAAGGCCGGCGCGCCTTTCCATAGGAGGATCGCGATGACCACGAGGAGGCCGACCCACTCCCAGAAATCCGTTTCGCTGAGGATATCGACGATCATGGAATTTGCACCGCAGCCACGGCGGCGGCGGCCTCTTCGGGGCTGACTGTTTCACCGATGAGCCGCCTTACGATGCTCTGGGCAGCGTCCGCTGCCGCGCGGCGGATATGCTCGCGGGCCTGGGCACGCAGCGCGGCAAGGCGCGCTTCCGCCTGGGCGATCGCTTCGTCGGCCTGCAAATCCGCCGCCTTCTCGGCGCGCTCGACATCGGCGCGCACATGCGTGCGCGTCTCCTCGATCAGCGCGCGGGCGCGCTGGCGGGCCTCGATAATGGCACTCTGATAGGTCGACCAAGTCGCTTCGGCTTCGCGCCGGTCCTCTTCGGCCTTGGCGAGTTCTTCGGCGATCCGCCGCTTGCGCATTGCGATCGTGCCGCCAATGCGCGGCACCACCACCGTCCATACAAAGACGAGCAGCAGCGTGAACGTTATGCCCAGCCAGAAAATCTGGCTCGGAAATGTATTCGTCGCAAACGGCGGAAACCCGCCCTGGCCCGCAACGGGCTCGGTCGTCTGCGGCACGAGCGGCATTGCGGCCATGATCAGGTGAAGAGAATGATGAGTGCGATAACAAGTCCGAACAGGCCGGTGGCCTCACAGAGCGCGAAACCCAGATAGAGGTTTGTCGTCTGGCCGGCGGCTGCTCCGGGGTTGCGCAGGGCGCCCGAAAGATACGAGCCAAACACATTGCCGATGCCGATGCCGGCGCCGACCAGCGCGATGCAGGCGAGGCCCGCGCCGATCATCTTGGCTGCTGCGAGTTCCATGGGAATTGCTCCTTTTTGTTGTGAGGCCTCTCGGTCCTCAGTGGTCGTCGTGAAGGTGAAGGGCTTCGTTGAGATAGATGCAGGTGAGAATGGCGAACACATAGGCTTGCAGGAACGCAACCAGGATTTCGAGTGCCGTGATTGCGATGATGAGGAACAGGGGACCTGCCGAGAGCGGTGCGAGCCACGGTTTCGATGTCACCAGCGTCGCGCCCAGCGCAATCACGAAGCCGGCGAACACTTTCAGCATGGTATGGCCCGCCAGCATGTTGGCGAAGAGACGGACGGAGAGGCTAACGGGACGGGTGAAGAAGGAGATGACCTCGATCGGCACCAGCAGGATCAGAAGATAGATCGGCGCCTTGGGCACGAAGAGCTTGAGAAAGCCGATGCCGTGCCGGAAAAAGCCCGTAAGGATCACCGTGAGAATGACGACGGCGGCCAGCGAGAAGGTGATCACGATCTGGCTGGTGATTGTGAACGATCCCGGGATCAGCCCGAAGAAATTCGACAGGAGCACGTACATGAAGATCGTGAAGATGAAGGGAAAGAATTTCAGGCCTCCTTCGCCCGACGTGGAATGAATCATGCTGCCGACGAATTCGTAGGAAAGTTCCGCGATCGATTGCATGCGGGTCGGCACGAGACTGCGACTCCGCGCGGCGAGATAGAGAAAGAGCGACGCCGCCCCCACCACGATAAACATCCACAGCGACTGGTTGGTGAACGACACGTCGTAATGGCCGATATGAAGCGGCACGAGCGGCTTCACCGCGAACTGCGCCATCGGATTGAGCGCCATCGGTGCGTTACTCCTCGTCGTCCTTCACTGGCGGGGCCGGATGTTTCGCCGCCTCCGCATTCAATTCCTTGGCCGCGCGGATCACGTTGAAGATGCCGGCGGCGGCACCCAGAACGAACATGATCACGAGGAAGATCGGAGCCGTGTGCAGCCAGCGATCCAGCAGCCACCCCAATCCCGCACAGAAGCCGATCGCTACGACCAGTTCCGTCGCGAAACGGAAAGCAATTCCCGCGGCGCTCGGCGGCCCGGCATCGCTTTTCCGCGGTTCCCCGCCACGTGCCTCTTCGATCTTCCGGCCCAGCGCGCGCAGGTCTTCAGGTTCGGGAGCAGGCATGCAGAACGGCTCCCCAGATCGGCCGTGACAGACGCGCGAAAATGAGCCTTCGGCTCGCGAAAGCGGCCGGACCATAGTGGTCCGCGCAACAATCTGTCAAGGAATTGTACGCGTCATTAAGCGGCTGGATTCAAGGATATTTTGCCTGGGACCGCCCGTCATTTCGGGCGCGGCCAACCGGGCGGGAGGGTCTTCCGGATCAAAAACTGAACGCGGCGCCATTGCCATTCGTCGTAAAGGCCGTTGGCAGGCGAAAGCGTAAATGGCTCGTGCCAACCGGTTTCCCACAACTCGACCACCGGCTCGGTGGGAAATTTCGCAGATCATTTGACAATGGTATGGCGCGAGCCGGTTGAGCAGTTCATCGCGGTCGAACTGACCTTCGTCAGCCATGCTCTAAGCGGCAAGCGCCCCAACTTCGACCACGAACTGTTCGGTTTCGACATCGTCATGTTCAACACGGTCACTGATGTCCCGCGGCGCCGCAGGCCGTAGTGCGTCCGCTACCGGCGTACCGTGGTGGACTGTGACATCTCGGAAACCACGATGTTCCAGGAGAGCCTTGATCGCCGGGGCGATCGCCTCAACAGTCTTGCCTCGGTCGGACCCCGAAAGGATCAGCCCGGGAAGATCGTCGCTGCTCACATTCAGCCCGCCGTCCAAGCGGCTGGCCAGCGTCACGTTCAGGACGATGTATGTGTGCGGCGCCATGCGAACACGGAATCGTGCGGAAGGTGAGGCGCGTCAAGGCGGTGACGAGAGACACCCGCGGTCCTCGACTACTCCGCCGCCAACGCGCGTTCGGCTTCGGTGAGGCTGACGGAGACGAGCTGGCTCACGCCGCGCTCGGCCATGGTGACGCCGAACAAACGGTGCATGCGCGACATGGTCAGCGCATGATGGGTGATGACGATGAACCGGGTTTCGGTGAGCCGCGTCATCTCGTCGAGCAGATTGCAGAAGCGCTCGACATTGGCGTCATCAAGCGGCGCATCCACTTCGTCGAGCACGCAGATTGGCGCCGGATTGACCAGGAACACGGCGAGAATGAGCGAGAGCGCCGTCAGCGCCTGCTCGCCGCCCGAAAGCAGCGACAGCGATTGCAGGCGCTTTCCGGGCGGCCTCGCGTAGATCTCAAGCCCCGCTTCGAGCGGATCTTCCGATTCGGTAAGAGTGAGCTTGGCTTCGCCGCCCTCGAACAGTTTCGAGAACAGCAGCTGGAAGTTGGCATTCACCTTCTCGAAGGATTCGAGCAAACGCTCGCGGCCTTCCCGGTTCAGGCTCTGGATGCCGCGCCGCAGCCGCTGGATCGCACCGTCGAGATCGGCGCGGTCGCGCGTCAATGCATCCAGTCGCTGGGCGTGCTCGGCTGCTTCTTCTTCCGCCCGCAGATTGACGCCGCCGAGCTGCTCACGCTCGGCCTTGAGTTTCTCGACGCGCTTTTCGGCCTGTTCGAGCGGCGGCAGTTCGTCCCTGTTTTCGACACCTGCAAACGCGGCGAGCGCGTCAGGATCCATGTCGAGCTGGTCGCGAATGCGCGCCCGCAGTTCCACGAGGCGTTCCTCGGCGGATTGCGCCAACGCCTCGGCCCGCGCCCGGTCCTCGCGCGCGGCAGAGAGTGCCGCATCGGCGGATTTGGATGCCTTGTCGGCGGCGGCGAGAAGCGACTCGGCGGTGGCGCGCGCATCGGCGGCTTCGGCGCGCGCGGCTTCCGCTTCACCGATGGCATCGAGCAATTTTTCGCGTTTCTCGGCCAGCGTGGTCGGCACGGCCTCGAAATTTGTTAGCTCGCCACGCAGCTCCGTGATGCGCCGCATAAGCTCGGCGATCTGGCGCAGCGCCGCTTCGTGACGGTTCGCCCAGCGCTTGTGATCTTCTGCGAGCGCGGAAAGCCGCCTGGTTCGCAATTCGCTGTCGCGCCCCAGGGCATCAAGCGCGGCGCGGGCTTCAAGATGGGCCGCGCGTGCCTCCGCCGCGGTCTGGCGTGTTGCTGCAACAGCTTGCGACAGCACCTGGCCGTCGCCGAGTTGAGCGAGCGCGTCCTCGGCATGGCGCGCGGATGCGCGTGCGGTGTCGCGTGCTTCCGACAGGCGGCGGATTTCGGATTCGAATGTGGCAAGCTTCGAACTGCGTTCCGCTGCAATGCGCGCGGCGTTCGCTGCCGCTTCCTGCGCCGCTGAAAGGATTTGTTCCGCGAGACGGGCAGTTTCTTCTGCCTTGCGGGCCGCATCGCGTGCCAGATCTGCTTCCTTCCGCGCGGCGGAGTAGTGCCCGAACGCTTCGGCGCGAATAGTTTTTGCCTGCGCGATTTCTTCCATCACCGCGGCCAGCCGGTTGCGCTGCGCCAGGCGTTGGGCGGCAGGCGAAGGCGCGTCGGCGGACATGGCATAGCCGTCCCATCGCCAGAGGTCGCCGCGCTGCGAGACGAGACGTTGGCCGGCCAGAAGCGAAGGCTGCAGCGCAGCGCCTGCTTCCTCTGCCACGACACCCGTCATCGACAGGCGGCGCGCAAGCGCTGAAGGCGCGGCGACAAAATCCGTCAGCGGCTGCGCGCTCGCGGGAAGCGGCGCAGACGCTTCCAGCGGGCCGAGATCGCGCCAGTGGTTCGGCGCAGCCTCGTCGAGCGGCGCTTCGAGATCGTCGCCCAGGGCAGCCGCGAAAGCGGACTCATAGCCCCGCTCAACACTCACCGAATCGATGAGGCGCGGCCAGAGGTCGCCACCTGCTGGAGTAAGGAGATCGGTCAGCGCCTTCGCTTCGGCGGCAAGACGTTGCGTTTCGCGCTCGGCGGCTTCCAGCGGCACACGCATCTCCGCTTCCGCGGATTCCGCGAGTCGAAGTTGTCGGCGTGCGCCTTCCAGGGTCACGCGGGCCGCGGCCATGCGCTCGCGGGCGACAGCCGCTTCGGCTTCGCAAGCCTGCACATCGGGCGCTTCCGCAGCACCGGCCATGGCTTCGTCGCGGCGCAGCTCCGCTTCGGCGAGTTGTGCCGTGCTGGTCTCGAAAAGCGCCTCGGCGATTTCGCGCGCGCGGCCATGGCTCTGCGTCTTCGCACTCCATTCGGCGAGCGCCGCATTGGCCTGTTCAAGTCCGCGCTCGGATGGCCCCAAAGCTTCCTCGCAAACAGAAGCTCGCGACCGCGCCGCGGCGAGCAACCCGGCCGCGGCGGCATTTTCCGCTTCCAGCGCGTCTGTTTCGCGTGCCAGCGCCGCGAGCGCTTGGCCGGCATCGGCATCGAGCGAATGTTCGTGGGCGAGATCCTGTTCGGCCTGCGCGATGCGCTGGCGCTGGCGCTGCGCGGCGTCGCGGGCACGCGCCTCTTCCTGATCCAGTGCTTCGCGTTCGAGCGCAAGGCGATGAAGCGCTGCCCCGCGTTCGGCCTCGGCAAGGCGCAGCGGCTCGAGATTGTTCACGGCTTCGAGACGCGCGGTCGCGGCTTCTGCCGCCCGCGCGGTGCACGCTGCGACGCGCGCACCTGCCGCTTCGAGCGCTTCGCGCGCGCCATTCAAATGCGAATCGGCGGCGATCCAGCGCAGACAATGCGCCAGTGCCTCTGCCTTCCGCACGAGACCGGAGAGATTGCGATAGCGCGCTGCTGCCCGCGCCTGGCGTTTCAGGCTCTGCAGCTGGCCGTCGACTTCGCGGATGAGATCGTCGATCCGCGCCATGTTGGTTTCGGCGCCGCGCAGCCGCAGCTCCGCCTCATGGCGCCGCTGATGCAGCCCGCTGATGCCCGCCGCCTCCTCGAGGATCGCGCGCCGCGCCAGCGGCTTCTGGCTGATGAGCACACCGATCTGCCCCTGGCGCACGAAAGCGGTCGAGGTGGCGCCGGAGGAAGCATCGGCAAAGAATATCTGCACGTCGCGCTGCCGCAGGTCGCGCCCGTTGATGCGATAGACCGAGCCCGCCTCGCGCTCGATGCGCCGGGACACTTCGATCGTATCATATTCATTGTAAGCCCCGGGCGCGCTGCGATCACCGTTGTCGATATGCAGAATAACTTCGGCAATATTGCGCGCGGGCCGCGCAGTGCTGCCGGCGAAAATGACATCGTCCATTTCGGTGCCGCGGACCGAAGTGGGGCGGGCTTCGCCCATTACCCAGCGCAGGGCATCAAAGAGATTGGACTTGCCGCAGCCATTCGGGCCCACGATGGCCGTCAAGCCCGGCTCGATCAGAAGCTCGGTGGGTTCGACGAAGGATTTGAATCCGGAAAGCCTGAGCCGCGTGAATTTCAATTGATCTGCGCCGTCCTGCCGCCGGTATGCCGCATCAATGTTTCTTCAGGAGGCCGTTGAGATAGGTTTGCATATCGTCCCAACCGCCCTGGAACTGGCGGATTTCGCCATTCACGATGAAGGTTGGCACGCTGTTGATCCCGTATTTCTGCACTGCGTCCTGGCCGACCTGCGTGAGCTGCTGGGATACAGCCTGATTCGCTATGCAGCTGTCCACCTTGTCCGCGCTCATGCCCGCGATGCGCCCCATATCGACGAGCCCTGCATGCACGTCAGGAACGCGGAACTCGGGATCCCATTTGGCTTGGTTGCGCCACAAAAGGTCGAGGAACTGGAAGTAAGTGTCCGGCGGGAGGCAACGCGCCATCGCGCCCGCGGCGATATCGGCAGGGCCAAGCGGAAAGATGCGGAGAATGTAATAAACCTTTCCGGTGTCGATGAAATTCTCCTTGAGCAGCGGGAACACATCCATATCGAAATGCGCGCAGTGAGGGCAGGTTGGAGCAGCATATTCGACGATCTGGATGGGTGCTTTGGGCGAGCCCATGGTGCGATCGAAATCCGTCACGGTGATCTTCTGTGTCTGACCGGCATCCGGGATCGCGCTTTCGGTTGGCGCACCGAAAAAGACGTACCAGGCGGCGACGCCGAGCACGGCCAGAGCCACCACGATCAGCCCGACAAGCAGATATTTCCGCGACATGACAGCCTCTTTCCCGACAGCGCCTCGCACCCGTTTTTGGCAGAGCCGCGCGCCGTGTTCAATCGGCCTTCTGTTCAGGTTTGACGTCGCGCCCGGGCAAGGGCGAGGAGAGCCCGTTTCAGGCTGTTCTCTCCTGCAAAGCGCAGGGCGGGGTCAGCGGCTCCAGAATCCTGTGGATTCTTTTGCGGCAGTTTCTTGGATTGGAGCGCTATTTCGCCGGGCACGAAGCGGAGGCTCTGGACCGCCGCACGGCCGAGATAGGTGTTGATCCGCGCGCACAGCGTGCGGCTCTCATGCTGCAGGAACAGCGCTGCCGCGGGATCGGCTTTCAATGTAAGGACGGCGCCGGACGCACCCTGGGTTATCCGCAACGGCCGCGCGATTCGCGCCACCTCGGGCCCGGCAATCTCGCGCCAGCGCAGCACCAATGTCGGGTCGTCGAAGCCTGCGCGCAGGAACGCGGCACGGGCGAGTATGGCGATATCAATGCTGACTGATGCCGCGTGCGAGCGCCGCGCCGGCGGTTCGGTTTCCGCGGATTGCGGCGGTTGTTTCCGTGCGCGCGCCATGATGATGTCCGATTCGCCCACCATGCCCGAACACAAGCGAACAAGGCAAAACGATGCACGCGCCGCAGCGAGACTGCTGGCCTGGTACGACACGAATCGGCGGGTGCTGCCATGGCGCGCCCTGGCGGGTGAAACGCCCGACCCCTATCGTGTCTGGCTCAGCGAGATCATGCTGCAGCAGACGACGGTCGCCGCCGTCGAAAGTTATTATCACAAGTTTCTCGCCCGCTGGCCACACGTGGAAGCACTCGCCGCGGCTTCGCTCGACGAAGTGCGTGCCGCCTGGGCGGGCCTCGGCTATTACACCCGCGCCCGCAATCTGCATCGCGCGGCGCAGATCGTGGCCGGCACCCATGGCGGCAGGTTTCCGTCCGGCGCTGAAGAGTTGCGGAAACTGCCGGGAATCGGGCCGTACACAGCCGGGGCGATCGCCGCGATCGCATTCGATGCGCCGGAAGCGGCCGTCGATGCCAATGCGGAGCGGGTGATCGCCCGCTATTTCGCGATTGAACAGCCGCTGCCTGGAGCCAAGCCCGAGTTGCGGGCCAGCGCGCAAACGCTGGTGCCGCAAAAGCGGGCAGGCGATTTTGCCCAGGCGCTGATGGATCTCGGGGCGCTTGTCTGCACGCCCAAGCGGCCATCCTGCCCGAAATGTCCGTGGACGGAGGATTGCCGCGGCCGCGCGGCAGGCATCGCGGAGTTGCTGCCGCGCAAGGGCGCCGACCGCGAACGCCCACTCAAGCGCGGCGCGGCCTTCGTGGCGCGCAATGGCCATGGCGCGATCCTCCTCGAAAGACGTCCCGAGAACGGGTTGCTGGGCGGCATGCTGCAGCCGCCGCTCGGACCATGGGCCGCGAAATTTCCGACGCGTGACGAAGCGCTTGCCCAGGCGCCGTTTCGGGCCGACTGGCAGCGCCGGGCAGGGACCGTGCGGCACGGCTTCACGCATTTCGAGTTGGAGATTCAGGTCTGGCGCGCCGAGGTCGCGGCGCGCTGCAAGACCGGGGGTCGATGGATTGCGCCGGACGAACTCGCGCACGCCGCACTTCCCACCGTCATGCGCAAGATCATCGCGCACGCGTTCCACGATTTGCACGCGGAGCCCCTGAAGCCACGGATGAGATAATCACCTGCCTCTGCGCCTCCGCGGCTCTGCGTGCAAATACTTATACCAGTTCGGCACGGAGCTGTTCACGAAGATCGTTGATCGGCTTGCGGATGCCGTTTCTGCTGTAGTACCAGAACATCCAGCCGTTACAGGCGTCGAGTCCTTGTACATGCGCGGCAATTTTATGAATTGAGCCCGTCGCGTCTTCGCAGACGAGCGAACCATCAGCGCGGACTTTTGCATAATGCCTGCCGGTGTGACCCTCCAACACTGTGCCGGGCGGCAGCAATCCGCGTTCGACCACCCAGCCAAAGGGGATGCGTGCTTCGGCGCGTTTCGATCGCGTGATTTCGATTGCCTCATCCGGCGCAGGCGCCACCGTCGCGATGCGCGCACGGGCAAGACCGGCATAGTTGGGATCGCGCTCGATGCCGATGAAACGGCGGCCCAGCCGGCGCGCGACCGCGCCCGTCGTGCCGGAGCCGAAGAAAGGATCGAGCACCACTTCGCCCGGGCGCGTCGAACTCAGGATGACGCGGTGCAGAAGTGACTCGGGTTTCTGCGTTGAATGCGCCTTCGAACCGGATTCATTCTTCAGGCGCTCGCCGCCGGAACAGATCGGCATCGTCCAATCCGAACGCATCTGCAACTCGTCGTTCAACGCCTTCATCGCCTCGTAATTGAAGGTGTAGCTCTTCTGGTCGCGTGCTTTCGTGCACCAGATCAGCGTCTCATGCGCATTGGTGAATCGGCGGCCGCGGAAGTTCGGCATGGGATTGGTCTTGCGCCACACCACGTCGTTCAAAATCCAGAAGCCGAGATCCTGGAGAATGGTGCCGACGCGGAAAATGTTGTGATAGGAGCCGATCACCCAGAGTGCACCGGTGGGCTTCAGAACGCGGCGTGCCGCCGCGAGCCATGCGCGCGTGAAGTGGTCATATTCTTCGAAACTCGCGAACTGGTCCCAATGATCGTCGACCGCGTCCACGCGCGAATTGTCCGGACGGTGCAATTCGCCTTCGAGCTGAAGATTGTAGGGCGGATCGGCGAACACCAAATCACAACAGGCTTCCGGCAGCCTGTGCATAAGTTCGACGCAATCGCCTTCCAGCACGCGATCGAGCGCGTCTTCGAGTCCCAGTAATTGCGGCATACCCGCTCCCCGCTTTCACGAAGGGAGCAGACTGATTCGCTCGAGTCCACAGGTCAAGAGTCTTTGGAATCAAAGCGTTACGATTGAGTCTTCGCGCGCTCCACCATACAAGATGTTGTGCACAGGGGCGAAACTGCGCCGGTGATGGGGGCAGGGTCCGAGCCGGACAAGCGCTTCCAAATGCTCTCCGGTGCTGTAGCCCTTGTTGGTGAACCAGCCATAGCCCGGAAAATCGACGTGCAGCGTCTGCATCATGCGATCGCGCGTGACTTTTGCGATGATCGACGCGGCTGCGATCGAAACCGAGCGGGCGTCGCCGTCGACAATGGTATCGCACGCGCAGGGCAGGGCCGGCGCATCATTGCCGTCCACCAGCGCAAAGCCGGGTTGAACCACGAGTGCGCGCACGGCGCGCGCCATGGCCAGATGCGTTGCCTGGCGAATGTTGACGAGATCGATTTCATCGACGCTTGCTTCGCCCACGCCGACGGCGAGCGCGCACTCGAAAATGCGCAAATACGCTTCTTCGCGCGCATCGGCCTGCATCTGTTTGGAATCGTTGAGGCCTTTGGGAATGCGTTTGCGGTCGAAGATTACCGCCGCCGCAACCACCGGTCCCGCCAACGGGCCGCGCCCCGCCTCGTCGATTCCGGCTATCGGCCCGGCTCGCGTCTTGAGCACGCGCGCTTCGAAAATGTAGTGCGGCATGCCGCAAGCCTAGGCAAACACCGTGTGACGCGGAAGCTGCTGCGAGCCGCGACGGCAGCGTTATGCACATCTTGTTGCCGAGTGCCGCAATCGTAAGAATTGTCATTCCCGCGCAAGCGCAGGGCTGTCCGGGGAAAATATCCCGGACTTCACAAGCCGCTTGACCGCGACTGCGGAGTTGCCGGTTTGGGGCTCGTCTCGACTCAGGATTTCGAATCTCCCAGCACCAGGTTCACGCGGAGGCGCGGAGACGCGGAAGATCGCCTGGGATGAACCGGAAGCAGCTTTTCGACGGACTTGATCTCTACGACAACGCAGGCTTCGACAAGCAGATCGGCACGCAAACAGTCGCGGACTTGAAGCCCGTCATAATCGAATGAGACGGATTGCTGGCGTGCGGCGCGAAGACCGCGCCGCTCAAGCTCGCGCACGAGTACGACCTCGTAAATGGATTCCAGCAATCCCGGCCCAAGACCCGTGTGTAACCTGTAGGCAGCGTCGACAATCTCGCCAGTTATGTCGTCCAGAGCTTTTTCCAAACTCGCCTCCGCGTC
>DATJUM010000236.1:0-25338 GCA_035502355.1 Rhizomicrobium sp.
CGAGAACTCGCGTTTGTGCAGGCCGTTCACGAAACCGGTGGCGATGATGCCGACCGGCAGCGCGAACAGCACGAGCCCCGTGACCATAGTGATGCCGGCCCAGAGCTTGCCCAACCAAGTGATCGGCGTCTCGTCACCATAGCCGACGGTCGTCAGCGTCGTAATCGCCCAATACATGGAGCCCGGAAGCGTGCCGAAGACCTTCGGTTGCGCACCACCCTCGATCAGGTGCATCACCTCCGCAGTGACGCAGACCGTGAAAATCAGCAGTATGAAAGCACCGAACAACGCGCGCCGCTCAGCGTACAAAACGCCAAGCAGAGCCGGCATGGCCTGCGAATAGCGTGCGATCTTGAGCAGGCGCAGAAGGCGCAATACGCGCAGAGCGCGAAGATCGACTGCGGCGCCGAAGCCGAGCGCGATGAAATATGGCGCGAAGGACAGAAAATCGACAACCATCATCGGTCTGAGCGCAAAAAGCAGACGCCCGCGAACGGGGTGTGCCGTTCCCACGCGCGGATCTTCCACACATGACCAGACACGAAAGAAATATTCGGCCGCGAAAATGTAGACGGTGACCTGTTCGAACGCCGTGAAGTACGCGCGATATCCGTTGTACAGTTCCGGCACGGTCTCAAGGATGACCGCGATCGTGTTGCTCACGATCAGCGCAATCAGGAACATTTCGAGGACGCGGCTGATGCCGCCTTCCGTCTGTCCCTCTTCCAGAATGAGATACGTCCACTGTCGCAAAGTATTGCGGTGTTCAACCCTGGGACGCGCCACGCGCCCGCCGGCTTGAGTTTCCGGTTCTAAACTCATTTCCCCTCATAGCCCCGGTTTCGCCATGCCCCGGCGTCCGGGCTTGTTCAGTGGTGACAGTCAGCGGCTACGCTTTACAACGTCCAGAAAGCCAGCCTCCGTCTTCGATACTTTAGTCGTAGCGAAATTCCGCCATTGCGACTAAATCGCAAAAATGTAGAATTGTTCATGGAAATCCCGCGGATGCTTGGCGCGACAGTAACGTGCCCGTGCATGGGATCAAATCGGAGGAGAGAATGGGCCAAGGGTTTCGGGGAATTCTGCTTGCGTTGTGTTTCGCCCTGTTGGCGCCCGCTCAAGCCTTCGCGGACGGCGGCGTATGCGCGCGCCCGGCTCCCGGCAGCGTCGTCACGCCGCCTCCCGATCTGTTCAGCAGCGGGGGCGTTCTCAACGTCTCCCTAAATTATTTCACGTCCATGGATTCCGTCGGGCGGACATTGTTCTGCTTCGTGACGCCAGATGGGAAGGAGTCGCCGACGCTCCACGCAAATCCCGGCGACACGATCAACATCCACGTGACCAATCTGGTGCCCAGCGCCCCCCTGGGCCCGACGGAAAAAGTATCGAACGACGGAAATGTCTGTGGCGCATCGACGATGACGGTGACATCCGTGAACATGCACTTTCACGGCCTGAACGTCACGCCGAAATGCCATGGCGACGAAACCATCCATACGATCATCAATTCCAACGAGAGCTTCGATTACACCCTCAAGATTCCGGCCGATGAGCCCCCCGGGCTCTATTGGTATCACCCGCATATTCACGGCACGTCCTCGATGAACGTGCAGGGTGGCGCGACGGGACTGATCGAGATCGAAGGTATTGCGAACATCCAGCCTGCCGTAGCCGGATTGCCGGAGCGGTTCCTGATCCTGCGCGACGAGCAGCTCGGCAGTTCGGTCAATGGTGGACCTCAGGCCACGCAAAACTATCCGTTCTGGGATGCCTCGGTGAACTATGTGACGGTTCCTTATCCGGCTTACACACCGTCCATCATCAAAATGCAGTCCGGCACGCAGGAGTTCTGGCGCGTGGCAAATGCGGCTGCGAATACGATCATGGACGTGCAGGTCTTATATGACGGCGTTCCCCAGCCGCTGCAGATCGTGGGCTTCGACGGCGTGCCCACCGGATCGCAGGACGGCAAGCATCAGGGCACGATCGTCACGCAGACCGACGTGCTGTTGCCGCCGGCAGGTCGGGTCGAGTTTATTGTCGCCGCTCCGTCGAGCAGTGTTCAGGATGCTCGCTTCATAACGAAAAAAATCGACGGCGGGCCCGCGTCCGATTCCAATCCGTTGCGCCGCCTGGCCAAAATCGTGCTGACGGACAATCCGCATTTGCCGCTCACGCCGAAGCCGAATGGGCCGCCGAACAAGCAGCGTTTCGCGAATCTCAAGGACGCAAAGGTCACGGCCAAGCGCCTCTTGTACTTCTTCGAAATCCCGTCGATCTTCGGCCCCGAAAAGGACAAACCCGATTCGAAGAACAACCCCGGTGGACGCGCAGCGGAACCTGTGAATTTCTACATCACGGTCGACGGCCAGTTTAACAGGCTGTTCGATCCAAATGAGCCGCCGGCGATCACGACGAACAGGGGCGCCGTGGAAGAGTGGACGATCCAGAACCGCACAGCGGAAGTTCACGAATTCCACATCCACCAGATCCACTTCCTGGTCGAAGAGATAAACGGCGTGAAGATTCCGAAGGACCAGCAGCAGTTCTACGATACGCACCAGGTCGACTACTACGACGGTTTCGCGGAGAACTTTCCCTATATCAAGATAAAGCTGGACTTCCGCGGCGCCGTCGTCGGTGATTTCGTCTATCACTGCCATATTCTCGATCACGAGGATGGAGGCATGATGGCGATCATTCGTGTGCAGCCCAAAGGCGTAACGACGCCGCGAACATAAGACTTCCGAATCGATCGTAAGGTCCGGACCGGAGCCAGAAGGAGCGCGCCATGAAAATTCGGATTCTCTGGGCGCTCCTTCTAGCGACCCTGTGCACGGCTCTGCCCGGACGGGCGCTGGCGGAAGACGGGGGCGTGTGCCCCCGTCCCGCGCCCGGCGCCGAGATCAAGCCACCGCCCGACATCGCAAGCGTCGACGGCGTCCTGACCGTTCATTTCAACTATTACACGTCGGTCGATAACGAGGGCCGCACGTTGTTCTGCTTTGTGACGAACAAGGGCGAACAGTCACCGACGTTGCATGTGCATCCCGGCGACACCATCAAGATGTCGGTGACCAACATGGTGCCCAGCGCGCCAGGCGCGCCGTCCGAAACCATTTCGACCGGCAGCACCGTCTGCGGCAACCCGACGATGACGGTAACATCCGTCAACGTTCATTTTCACGGCACCAACACGGCGCCGAAATGCCATAGCGATGAGGTCATACGCACACTCATCAACTCCGGCGAAACCTTCGAATACAGGCTGCACATTCCCGAAGACGAACCGCCGGGCATGTATTGGTATCACCCGCATGTGCACGGTATCTCATCCGTGGCCGTCACGGGCGGCGCCTGCGGCGCGATCATCGTGGAAGGCATCGAGAATATTCAGCCGGCGGTCGTCGGATTGCCGCAGCGCGTAATGGTAATGCGCGATCTGCCGCTGATTTTCTCGACGCCCGTATCCGTTTCGCACCCCGCAGGGCCGGAACCATTCTGGGATCTGTCGCTGAACTATGTGCCCGTCGTCTATCCGGTATACCGCCCTTCGATCATTAAAATGCATGCGGGCGAGAAGGAATTCTGGCGCGTCGTGAACGCGTCCGCCAATTCGATCTTCGATATACAGCTCAAATATGACGGCGTGCAGCAGCCGCTCCAGATCGTCGCGCTGGACGGCGTGCCGACGGGCTCCCAGGACGGCAAGCATCAGGGCACGATCATTACGCAGAACGACATCCTGATCCCGCCCGCCGGACGTGCGGAGTTCATCGTGACCGCACCTTCCGCTTCGGTGCAGCACGCTCAGTTTTCGACATTGGGCATCGACACCGGCCCGTTGGGCGACAGCTTGCCGGCGCGGCCGATCTCAGATATCGAACTTACATCCAATCCGCTCGAGCTTCCGGTCGGGCATGCTTCGCAACCCGCCAATCCCCAACGCTTCGCGGGGCTCGATAAGATCAAGCCTTCGATCACCCGCCATCTCTATTTCTCCGAAACGTTCACGCATCTTCGCAGAGGAAACTCGCGGGGAGCCGCCGGCGTCAATTTCTTCATCACGGTGAAGGGGCAACAGCCTACCGCCTACGATCCGAACAACCCACCGGCAATCACGACGACACGAGGCGCCGTGGAGGATTGGGTGATCCAGAACCGCGCGCCGGAGGTGCATGAGTTCCACATCCACCAGATTCATTTCCTGCTGCTGGCCGTGAACGGCGTTCCGGTGCCACCGGAACAACGTCAGTTCTATGATACTTACCAGGTTCCATACTGGGACCAGATCGGAAAGTATCCAAGTATCAAGGTCCGAATGGATTTTCGGGGAGCCGTCGTCGGCGATTTCGTCTATCATTGCCACATCCTGCAACACGAGGACGGTGGCATGATGGCCGGCATCCGGGTGCTGCCCAGAAAATCCGACAAGTGAGCGTAGCATGCGTATGAGAAAACTGTTTGGTGTTGCCGCGATCCTTATGGGGTTGGCCGCGCCGGTCTGTGCGGTCCGGGCTGAAGAAGCCGCGCCCCCGCCAATAAACGGACATTTCACGTTGACGACGCTGGACGGCAGGGATGTCAGCAACACCGACTATCGCGGCAAATGGATGCTGATATATTTCGGCTATACATTCTGCCCCGATGTATGCCCGACGACCTTGAGCCAGATCGGCTCCGCGCTCGATGCTCTGGGCGCGAAGGCCAAGGATTTTCAGCCGATCTTCATCACACTGGATCCCGCGCGCGACAAGACACCGGTGATGAAGGACTATATGAAGTCCTTCGACCCGCGCATCGTCGCGCTACGCGGCGAACCTGACGATATAGAAGACGCGGCGAAGTCGTTCCATGTGTATTACCGTCCGCGAAGCCTCGGCAACGGGCAGTACACGGTGGATCACAGCTCCTACATCTATGTGATCGATCCCAAAGGTAAGTTCGTCGAATTGCTGACCGGCGACCTTCCGGGACACCCGCTGGTCGACGATCTGCGCAAGCTGGACAAATAGGAATACGCCTCTGAAGCCGCTTTCTTCATTCGTTATCCTGTTGGCGCTCGCCTTCGCCGGGTTGCACGCCGATGCGGCGACAACCGAACCTGCACACTTCGCGAACGCGGATGACAGCGCGCTCGTGGATCGTGGCGCCCAGGTCTACATGGAGAATTGCGCCAATTGTCATGGCCGCAGGTTGCAAGGACAGGCGCTCTGGCAATTGCGCGATCAATATGAAGGCCGCCGTGCGCCGCCGCACGATTCCACCGGCCACACCTGGCAGCATTCCGATGAGGATCTGTTTCATGTGACGAAATTCGGCAAGTTCGCGTCGACGCCCTCGAACGTTGTCTCGTTCATGCCGGCTTTCGAACATTCGCTGAGCGATGCCGACATCATCGCCGTGCTTGCGTTTATCAAGTCGCGTTGGCCGATCGGCATGCGCGCCTCGCAATCGATGCTGAACCCGGACCACAAGGGAATGCCGGCGGATGCCGACAAGGTCGATTGGACGTTGCCGCCAAACTGCACGGCGTCGTTTCAGCGCTGGGGCCAGTCTCCTGGCGGCCAATAGTTAGCGCGCCGACGCCAGGACATCCGCCATCGAGGGCTCGTCATTGGCCGCGTGGATTATCTGTTGCGGCTTGAAATTGGCGGCAGATTGCTGCGCGGCCTGCATTTCTTCCGGCGAAATCTGCGTGGCAATGGCGTCGGCGCGCGCCTTCGCGACCGGATCGCCCGCAAGCCCCGCGATCGAGTACCATTTGTAGGCGTCGAGAAGGCTTTGCGGCACGCCATCCCCGCGCTCAAACAGCACTGCGAGATTGAACTGCGCGTCGACATAGCCGAGGTTCGCAGAGCGCTCGAACCAGCGCGCCGCCTCGGCAAGATTCTGTGGCACGCCCGTGCCGCTCGCATAGAGCACGGCGAGGTTGCTCATCGCGTGGCGATCGCCCTGGCTCGCGGCGGCTTGATACCAATGCACAGCCTGCGTGAGGTCCGCCGGAACACCGCGGCCTGCCTGATAAAGCGCACCCAAACGGTTTTGTGCCACGGCATCGCCTGCCTGGGCCGCCCGGCCGAACCACTGGGCGGCCTGGGCATCGTTCGCCGCGATCCCGTCGCCTTTGAGATATTTGAGACCGATCAGAAGCTCCGCGCGCGGATTGCCCTTATTGGCAAGCGCCGTAAGCCGGTCGAGCGGCGCCCGCGAATCCATCGCTTTGACGGTGACGACGGGCGCGAGCGCCTTCGATTGCGCGGCACTCACGCCATGCGAACCGGGCCGGATGATAAACAGGACCCCGACGGCAACGAGGCAAGCACCCGCAACACCAGCTGCGGTTAGCACGCGCCGTTGCCGCGCGCGGTGTTCTTCTTCGCGCAGAGTCTCAAGTTCCGCCGCCTGTCGTGCACCCTCCTTGGCAAGATTGCGGGCAGCGGCGAGATACGCGGTGCGCGGATTATCGGCAGGTGCCTCGGTCTTTTCGGTGGGCGTGGAGTCACCGGCCTGGATTTGCGCCTCGTCCGGTGTCAACGGCGTGGAATTGGCAGGCACTTGCGGCCATACCGGCGCAGCGGCTGTCGTGTCCGGCATCGCAACGCCGAGCGCGCTTTGGCGCGCGGTAAGTTCGTGGATGCTGAGGCGCAACTCGGCAAGCGATTGACGCTGGCGGTCTTCGATGCTGTCGGCACGTGATTGAAGCTGCGCTACGACATCGGCGATCGGCTTGATCTTTTTCGCCGTCTCTTCCGGCACGACCTGCTGGCGCGATTCGAGATTTGTGATCGAACGCTCAAGGACACGCAGACGCGTCTCAAGACGTGCGATGACAGCGTCCGTTCCCTCTTTCAGCGCGCTTTCAGGAAGAATCAGGCGCTTCGCGATCTCTTCAAGATGCGCTGCCTGGACACGACGCTCCTGTTCGTAGGGCGTAAGCGGCTCCGCCTCATCCTGCAATTCGATGGCGGCGGGGGCGCGTGTCTCGGCGATAGCTGGAATTTCCGGCGCGGGGACCGCCTCCGCAACGGCTTGTTCGGGAGCGGCCTGCGGCTCTTCCACGTCCTGCGGCGATGCGTGTTCACCCCCCTCGTCGACGGGCACCCCTTCGGCCGTAGCCACGCTCTGCACGGTGCTGGGCACCTCCGGCGCGGGTGCCTCTGCGACGGGTTCAGGCACAGCGGCGACCTGCTCCTGAAGGTCTGCGCCATCGGCTGCGAACGACGCCAGCTCCGGTTGATAATCCATCCACGTCGGGACGTCGTGTTCGTCCGCGTCCGCAACGTCAGGCGTCGACGGCGTTGGGGGTGCCAGATCTAGTTCCGGCTGCGCGCTCGCGTCATGTGCCCCAAGCGCGGCCAGAAGATCGCGCTTTCCGGAGAAATAGCCGTAGATCGTGGCGCGCGCCAGACCGGCCTCGTCGGCAACGGAACCCAGCGTCAGCCCTTGCTCACCGTCGCGTGCAATCAGGCGCCGCGCCGTTTCGAGCAGTTTCGAGCGCATCGACGCACGCTCGCGCGCACTGACCCAGTAAGGCCTTGCCGCCGGCTTTGCGATGTTGGACAGGAGTGGCAAAGGATCGCTGAACCGGTCCGCCCGGGCCTCTCTCGACGACGCCCTATCTTCCTGCGAGCCCATGAAGATTTGGTTTGGGTACGCGCTTTATGAATGGTTACCGAATTGTTCCGAATTGCGAGAGCCACCGGCCGGAGCCACGATTTGACGGGCTCATGACAATCGGTTCCGCGTTCCATGGTTGATCTGCCGCGAATCCTGATAAGGATGGTCCAACCCTCAAGAGTGGCGTCATGTACAATTGCGCGAAGTGTCCCGGCTATTGCTGTTCCTATCCCCTCATCCAATTGACCAAGCGTGACGTCGAACGGCTTGCCAAGCATTTCGACCTCAGCTTCGAGCAGGCGCGCAAGAAATTCACGAAGATCGAAGTCGGCGCGAAGTATGCCATGCGCCGCAAAAATGATGAGATTTTCGGGCGCATTTGCCGCTTTTTTGACACCGACGAGCGCCGCTGCACGATCTACACAGCGCGTCCGACGATCTGCCGCGAATATCCCGGCGGGCGTTGCGGCTATTATGACTTCCTGGCGTCGGAAAGGAGTTCCCAGAACGACCCCGACCATATCGCCACGACCTGGAACAAATAGGCCGGGTCGAGCGCGAGATAGAACACCGCCACGATTGCCGCCAGATCTAGGAAGTAGAGATAGCGATAGTCGCACGCGATCGAGATGACGAAAAAACTCGCCGTGAAGAGCAAGGCCGCGATCAACATTGACACGATTGCCTCGTCACCCAGCGCGCGGCGACGTAGCAGCATGACAATTCCCGCAACGGCGAGCAGCACGTAGAGCGCATGGGAAAACACGGGCGTATTCGTAAAAGCCCTCGCATAGGCCTGTAGTGCGAGATCGCGCGCGTCCTTGCGCGGCGCGATGTTGAGATCGCCCATCTCGCCCGCCGGCCCCTCAATACCCACAAACACGGGGCGGCAGCCGGCAATATCGGGCGTGAACAGCACCTGCGCGAAGACTGTAGCGCGTGTCTTCAGATACAGCCATGGATGCCGACGCATCAGATCGTACCACTGCGCCGCAAGCCATTGCGGCTCCGCATCGGCAAGCTCGTTCTGCAACGCCTGCGAGCCGACCAGCGTGTCGTTGCGTTCGGGCGTGTACAGCCGAACGCCGTCGCTGCGGATCAGGCGCTCCAGTTCGGGATCGTCGACGTCGAGTCGATCAAGCGGCAAGGATGGGTGCGCCGCAACCGCACCCACCACATCGTAGAGACGAAGAAGTTTGAGCTGCGCGCGCGGGCCCTCGCCCCCATCACTACGCAGCGACAACGCAAACGACAGTGTCAACGAGATCGCGACGGCGCCGGCGAGCGCACTACCTGCGTACCGGAGCCCAGCCGGTCGGTCCCCTTGACGCCATGCAGTCAATCCCAATGCGAGCCCGCCCAAAAAGAGGACGATCAAACCGTTCTGCCGCGTCAGCGTTGCGAGAATGAACAATGCGAGCGCGCCACCGATCCAGGCCATTCGCGCTCTGGCGTTTGGCCATGCCAGCGCGGCTTGCGCGAGACAGGCGAACCCGGCAACCGCGGCATCGGCAAACAGCACGTCCTTCCAGACAATCGTCTGATAGAGAACCGTCTGCGGAAGCAGCGCCACAAGCGCGGCGACGACCGCGGCAGCCCATGACACCCGCGGCACAGTCCACACAAGCGACAGCAGAGCGCCGAAGAACAGGGCCGTATCCAGAAGCATGAAAAGCCCAGCGCCGGGCCAGACGGCATCGCCAACCCCGAGGAGCCACGCCATCACCGGCGGATGCCATGAGTGATAGAACCCCATCCGGCCGTCATGAAGCTGGATGATGGAATCGTAGGAGAGGTGCCCCGGCCATGAGATGACGACGGTCGCGATCCAGGCCGCAACTAGAATTGCGCCGGTCACCCGTCTCGGCCATGTGCCAGTTGCGCGGTTCATCTCTCCCCCTGTGAGAACAGTATGGCGCGGTTCGCGGATTTGTTCATCATGGGCGCATGAACTATCGCCACGCCTTCCATGCCGGGAATTTTGCCGATGTTGTGAAACACCTCGCGCTGGTTTCGATCCTCATCCATCTGAGGAAGAAAGAGGCGCCCTTCGCCGTCATCGACACCCATGCCGGGCGTGGGCTCTACGATCTCTCGGGCGAAGAAGCGAAGCGGTCGGGCGAAGCGAAAAACGGCATTGCGCGGGTGCGCGATCTGGACGGCGGGCCGGGAACGCTAGGCGAGTATCTCGCGCTTGTGCGGGACTGCGGCCGCGATCGCTATCCGGGCTCCCCGCTGATCGCGGCGAAACTGATCCGCTCTCAGGACAGACTGGTCGCGATCGAGAAGCATCCGGAAGATGCGGCTGCCCTTGAAGCCAGGTTGGCGCGGTTTCGTAAGGCCCGCATCGTCGAAGCCGACGGATACGCACGTCTGCCCACCCTTCTGCCGCCACAGGAACGGCGCGGACTGATCCTGATAGACCCGCCTTACGAAGCTCCCGACGAATTCTCGCGGGCGGCGCAGGCTGTCGGAGAGATCATGCGGCGCTTTGCGACTGGGATCGTCGTCGTCTGGTTTCCCATCAAATCGACAGCAGCCGCCAACGCATTTTGCGGCGAGGTCGTGCAGACCGGCGTGCGCAAGCTTCTGCGTGTCGATATCGAGGCGGGCGCGATGCAAGAGCGTATGGCGGCCGCCGGCCTTCTCGTCGTCAATCCACCATTCGGGTTCGCGGCGGGTATGCGTGCTGCACTTGATGCTGTCGCGCCAAGGCTCGGTCGCGAGCAACCGGCCAAGAGCGAGGTCAAATGGCTTGCTGGATCCGAGTAGCGGAACGGCCCAATCTTGGATCGTCCATTGCGATCTTCCAGTCCCAAAAGGACTAGCGCTCGCCGGCCCGGTCCGAAATCGCGCGCGCGACGGCTTCCGCGACTTTGATCCCGTCGACACCGGCCGAAAGGATGCCGCCGGCAAAGCCCGCGCCTTCGCCTGCAGGATACAACCCCTTGGTATTCGGGCTTTCGAAGTCGGCGCCGCGCTTGATGCGGATCGGCGACGAGGTCCGCGTCTCCACGCCTGTCAGAATCGCATCCTCCATCGCAAAACCGGGGATCTGTCGCGCGAATGCCGGTATGGCCTCGCGGATGGCCTCGATGGCATAGTCCGGCAGGCAGTCCGACAGGTCGGTCAGGTGCACGCCGGGCCGATATGATGGCGTTACCGCGCCCAGTTCGGTTGACGGCCTTCGCTTGAGAAAATCGCCAACGCGCTGTCCCGGCGCTTTGTAGGTCCGTCCACCGGCTTCGAACGCCTTGCTCTCCCATTTGCGCTGGAGATCGATCCCGGCGAGCACGTGCCCCGGATAATCTTCCGGCGTGATGCCGACCACGATGCCAGCATTCGCATTGCGCTCATTGCGTGAGTATTGGCTCATCCCGTTGGTCGCGACGCGGCCTTCCTCGGATGTCGCCGCCACCACCGTTCCACCCGGGCACATGCAGAAGCTGTAGACAGAGCGCCCGTTGGTCGCGTGATGCACGAGCCGATACTCCGCCGCGCCAAGCTGAGGAATCGTTTTGCCGTAGCGCGCCTTGTCGATGATCGATTGCGGATGCTCGATGCGGAAGCCGATGGAGAACGGCTTGGCCTCGATGTCCACGCCGCGGTCGTGCAATATCTGGAACACGTCGCGCGCGGAATGTCCCGGCGCGAGCACGGCATGGTTGGTTTCGATCCGCGCGCCACCCGCCAGCACCACGGCCCGCACACGCCGCGCATCGTCGAGGTCGATATCGACGACGCGACTCTCGAACCGATATTCTCCGCCCAGTCCCTCAATCGTTTCGCGCAGGCTCTCGACCATCGTCACCAGCCGGAACGTGCCGATATGCGGATGGGCTTCGGTGAGAATGTCTTCCGGCGCGCCGGCCTTCACAAATTCGGTCAGAACCTTGCGACCCAGATGCCGCGGATCCTTGATCTGGCTATAGAGCTTGCCGTCGCTGAACGTGCCGGCGCCGCCTTCGCCGAACTGCACGTTCGATTCCGGATTGAGCACCGATTTTCGCCACAGGCCCCAGGTATCCTTGGTGCGCTCGCGCACCACCTTGCCGCGCTCCAGGATGATCGGCCTGTACCCCGCCTGCGCAAGGATCAGGCCTGCGAACAATCCGCAAGGCCCCGCGCCGATTACGACAGGCCGTAGGAAGGGCACCGATGGTGCCGGCGTCGCGCCGGGATATTCGAGATTCGGCGTGCGCGTTACATGCGGGTCGTTCTTTACCCGTCTCAGCACATCCGCTTCGTCCGCGACCTCGGCGTCCACGATGTAGGCGTATTGAATCGCCGACTTCTTGCGCGCATCGACGCCGCGCTTGAACACGGCGAAACGCAACAACTCCTTCGCGCTTACGCGCAGCTTCTTGAGCAGCGCGCTCTTCAACGCGTCCGGACCATGGTCCAGCGGAATCTTGATCTCGGATACCCGCAACATAGCGGCAGCCTTAGGCGATGGTGGCCGCAAAGGGAAGCAGGCATACATACGCCATGACAAAGACGGTGGCGGTGATCGGTGCAGGGCCGGCGGGCCTGATGGCGGCAGAGACGCTGAGCGCGGGTGGCATGGCCGTGACCGTGTACGACCGCATGCCGTCCGTCGGCCGCAAGTTTCTGATGGCGGGCCGCGGCGGACTCAATCTCTCGCATTCCGAACCGCTCGACAAATTCCTGGCTCGTTACTCCGCCGCGTCAGCACATCTGCGCCCGATGCTGGAAGCCTTCCCGCCGGGCGCGTTGATCGCCTGGGCCAACGCGCTTGGGGCCGACACCTTCACCGGATCCAGCGGTCGCATTTTCCCGAAGGCGATGAAGGCATCGCCCCTGTTGCGTGCATGGCTTGCCCGGCTGGACCACCGGAATGTTCAGTTCCGGCTACGCCATGACTGGCGGGGTTGGTCTGACGGTGCGTTGCGTTTCCACACGCCGACCGGCGACGTCGCCGAGACACAAGATGTCACCGTTCTCGCCCTCGGTGGCGCGAGCTGGCCGCGCCTCGGCGCCGATGGCAGCTGGATGGCGCTCTTGCAAGAGAAAGGCGTGGACGTCGCGCCGCTGCGTCCCGCCAATATGGGCTTTGATGTCGGCTGGAGCGAACACTTCCGCACCCGCTTCGCCGGCAAGCCGCTCAAGAACGTCGCGCTTCGTTTCGGCGCTCACACCGCGCGTGGCGATGCAATGATCACCGATTATGGCATCGAAGGCGGAGCAATCTACGCATTGTCGTCCGCGCTGCGCGAAGCGCTCGCCGGACCGACCCCGATCGTGCTCGACATCGATCTGCGCCCGGATCTCTCGCGAGAACAGATCGAGAGTCGCCTCGCCCGTGCGCAAGGCAAGGAGTCGCGCGCCAACTTCCTGCGCAAATCGCTCGCTCTTTCACCGATGGAAACCAACCTGCTGCGTGAAACCGGCACAGCGCCGAACCGCCTCAAATCCGTCCCTCTCGCGCTGACGGGCGCGCAACCGCTCGCCCGTGCCATCTCCACCGCTGGCGGCATTTCCTTCGACGCTCTCGACGCCACGTTGATGCTCAAGGCGATCCCCGGCGTCTATGCCATAGGGGAAATGCTCGACTGGGAAGCGCCGACAGGCGGCTACCTGCTGCAGGCCTGCTTCTCCACCGCTGTATTTGCCGCCCGCGCGATCCTCGCGAAGGCCGAATCATCGCGTGACAGATTTCGCTGATGGAGTTCCGACTCCCTCAGCGAATAAGCCTGATGTTGTCATTCAGCGCTTCGATCTCCATCAGCGAAATGTCGTGCAAGCTTCGCGTGAGATCCAGCCAGCTGATGCGGAGGATGGCCGCGCTGTCCTTCAACCCCATCCCTTCCAGCATGGCGATATTGCGTTCGTGCGATTGGATAAGCCGTATGACGGCCGGCCTGTGCTCTGCCCGGATGGAAACGCTCATGTGCCTTCATCCTTCGCTGAGGCAATCCATGCGCTCGTGCTCTCGGCCGCGATGTCCAGATCGGCATAGGCGGTGGCATAGCGCAGAAGAGAACTCGCAGCCGGGTCGGCGGCACCATCCAGAGTCGCATCGCGCAACACAGTGACCGCGTGCCCCGCATGGATAGCGCCTGCGATGGTGGCGACGGAGCCGCCCTCGCCCAGGAAACCGCACAATACAATGCGGCCTGCCGCTCTTTGAACGATGTCGTCAAAATACGGATTGGAATAGCAGGAGAGTGCCGGCTTGCGCAGAAGTGCGTCCTCCCGCCGTGGTTCGAAGCCGTGAATCCATGCCGACTGACCGGCATCGTCCGAGCGTATGATGGCAACCGGCAGGCCCAGAGCACGCGCCTGCTGCAGCGCGCGCCGTGCGTTGCTCAGGATACCTGCCATTGCCGAGCGGTTTGGACCGAGGCCTGCAACAAGATGGCTTTTGCAGGGGTCGACGATCACGAACGCCGCAAGGCGCGCGGCATTCTCGAATTGATGTCTGTTCAGCTCCATGGTCATGATACGGCTCCTTCGCGCGTTGCTCTCGTCACGCCGCCCGCAGAGCGCTCGAGAATGCCTTCTTCGTGCCAGCGGCCTTCCGGACGGATCAGCACATAGGGATCGTCGCCGATCGCGATCGCGGACGGGTCGGGTTCGGCATTGCGGACCATCTCGACATAGGAGACGTTCGAGAACGCAAATGTCTTGGCGGAATCCAGGGGCCTGAATCCGAACAACGACCAGAACCTGACGAGGTCGGTACGCGCATGGCCGTAGAGCTGGGAGTAGCCCTTGGTCGCCGCAAACGCGATGGCTGCTTTCACCAGGCGGAAGGCAAGCCTGCTGTTGCGAAACTCGTGCCTGACCGCCAACCGCTCGATCTTGGCAAAGCCCGCGAAGTAGCGGATGCGGATACATCCCGCAGGTTCGTCGTCGATATACCCGATGAGATGGGTGGCGGAGAGATCGTTACCGTCGAACTCTTCCGCATAAGGGCAGTCCTGCTCGGCGATATACACGGCGCTGCGCACGGACGCGACCCGCATCAAATCCTCGAGCGTGCGTGCAACGGTGACATTCTCGCCCCGCACGCCTGCGCTGTAGCTGTCGTAAAGCGGCGGCACCGGAGGGGATTTTGGCTTGCGCGCGAAATAGTGGAGCCGCGGCGCGAATGCACCGGCGAGCGGTGCGCCAAGTTTGAACCCCAGGGCCTCGGTGAGCATCTTGCCGTGCGGCGTGGAGGCCCAGGAGTACATATCGACCCCCGCGTAAAGCGGGGCGGAAATTTTTTCGTAGATCAGCGGAATGGCCGCAACCAGACCGTCCGGCGCATAGACAGCCCAAGTATAGATGCCGGCAGGCCGTTCGTTTTGCTTGGCGAGCAGCGCAAGGTCGGGGGCGCGGCGGTCGAGCGTGCCGTTTGCGAGCTCGCGCATCCCGTCTGCGTTCAGCATCAGAAAACCGATGAAGCCCTCCGCCACGGGCTCCGCGGAATTATACGCTGTACGCCGCGCAATTCCCCAGAGAGAGTCCGGATTGTGCGCGAGCACGCGGTGGACCGCGGCCGGATCGGCAAGACCTGGAATGGTGCGTGCGGCCATCGCCACAAGCGAGTCGACAGCCGCCCCCGTTGGCGTGAATATCACCATGCGCTTGGCAAGCCGGCCAACATCGAGCGACGGCAGGAAATGATCGGCTTGGCGCGTGGGGATGGGGAGCGTCGCGAATTCAAGAGAATGGGCGGTCATGGGGCGTTCTCTCCAAGGATCACGACAAAACCCTAAGAACGAGGACCGCGTTTGTATGCACACGAAGACCGGCAGGGGCGTACGGAATTCCGAACACGAAGCGATGCCGGACTGGACCGGCGCGCGGCTGTTTCTGGAAGTCGTCCGTCACGGCAGTTTCCGCGCGGCGGCGCAAACGCTGCACATGTCCGTCAGTGCACTCCGCCACCGCTTCGGCGAGTTCGAACAGCAGATCGGGCAGACGTTGGCAACGCGTCATGTCGATGGCATCCGCCTGACGGCGGAAGGCGAGCTTATTCTCGCTGCGGCCAAGCGCATGGAAGTCGCATCGTTCGATTTTCTGCGCGCGCGCGGTTCCAATGAAGCGCTGCATGGCGAAGTGAAGCTCAGCGTCACCGAAGGTTTGGGGACGTTCTGGCTGGCACCCAGGCTGGTGGAGTTTCAGCGGGCGCATCCGCAGATTATCGTCGACATGCGCTGCGCGATGCACCCGGCCGATGTGCTGCGCGCCGAGACCGATCTCGCGGTGCAGATCACGCCGCCGCAGGTCGACAATCTCAAAGTGGTCAAGCTGGGTCGCATCCACGCGATCCCGTTCGCATCGCAGGAATATCTCGACAAGTTCGGCACGCCGACGACGCGCGAGGAGCTGCTGCGCCACCGCATCGCGCTGCAGATCGCCGACCGCATCACCACGGTCGAAAACTTCCAGCACCTGTTCCCGGGAGCGCCCGAGGTGGGTTCGATCTCGGTGAAATCCAACGTTTCAAGTGCGCATTACTGGTTCATAGCACGTGGCGCCGGGATCGGCATGCTACCGACCTATGCGCCGGCCGTGGGCGCGCGCGTGGTCCCGCTCGACATCGACGGCGTCTATATCGCCCACGATATTCTGTTAACCTTCCATCCCGACGCGAGCCGGGTCAGCCGAGTGCGCAGGCTCATCGATTTTCTGAAGGAAGCCTTCTCACCACAGCGCTATCCCTGGTTCCGGGATGATTTCATTCATCCGCGCGATCTGCCGGGCCGGATCAACGACACCCCGATCGGCGATTTGTTCGAGGGGTTCGTCGGCATGGAGCAGATGGGAAACAAGAAGAAGCCAAAGCGCTAGTCTGCGTCTCGTTCCCGCGCGAGGGATTGCACGAGCTCGATGCAGCGCCTGCGAACGGTCGCACTCTTGATCGAGTTGAAGGCCGTGATCAGTCTGAGCGCATCGTTCGTCTGCAGAAGCTGGGCGGGTGTCAGTTCATGGGTCGCGTTCTGATCGCGGGCGCGCTTCGATCCGAGCCCTTCGACGAAATGAGCCAGCGGCATTCCCAGCTGTTCCGCGATCTTGAGAAGGCGAGTGACGCTGACGCGGTTTGCGCCTTTCTCGTATTTTTGCATCTGCTGAAACGTGATGCCCACGGCGTTGCCAAGCGTCGATTGCGAAAGCCCGCGTTGGCGGCGCGCCAAGCGAATGCGCATACCGATCTCGAGGTCCGTTGGGGTTGTTACCGTGCCATGCTTCGACATCACTCCCTCGCCGATTTGAACGACGCTGACTATGCGGCCTGACTTGTCCGCGAACAATGATAAGTTGAACCACCTTTATACGCAGCTCTATGGCGGCGCTCCCCGCACGTGGTGCGCGTAAGCTCCGCGCGGGCGCTGTTCGAAGCTCCGCCGACGAGCGGCTGTCCGATAGTTAAATGTATGCGAACTGAACTGCCTCGCGTTGGGGCTGAGTATGTTCAGTGATGCTTCCGTAATTCCTTCGCGATCAGCCAAGCATTGACGGGCCAGGCCACCACGAAAGCTATCCCTGTTGCCACGGCAAGCGCGATCCAGAACCGTAAGCTGGTGATAGATCCCGTCCGCATCCCGCCCATGTGATAGTCGATGGCGTTCATCACAATTTCCATCACGCCTATGGAAATCGCTTCGCCAATCCAGATTGCTGCGAACGCCGATCCAAGATTCATGCCGGTCTGGCGCATGAGCGGGGTCACAGCAAGCGAGAAGCCTGCGACATAAGCAAGCGCAGTGGAGACAGCCATACTGGTGATCTGGCTGAAGCCAAACGTGGTGCCAAGGATCAGACCTAGGGTTTCACCCAATATGCAGCCGATAGAACAATGAACCGTTGCGTGGGCCGCGGCGAGCCATTGGTTATGGTGATGGGGGTGTGTTGGGCTGGGCAACGCGCAAATCCGAACTGAAAGATGGGAACGTTTTAAACTTAGGTGCCTTGCCATCGAGGCCTGGACAGGAGTGAAGGCGGCGCTGTGAGCCGGCGACGAGAAACACCCTCAACGGACGCGTCTCGGTGGCCTGACCAGACGATACCTCTCGCTATCGATATGCAGAGCCTCAGGAACAAACTCAGGTGTAGATTTGCGTTTGCCCATCCGGACTCAAGGAAGTTTCAGCCAATAAGTTCCGCGTCGCCGCCTAAGGCTGTCCGGCGCCGCCAGACGAACCATAAATCTGGCCGGTCGCGTAACTCGCGTCGGAAGCCGCTAACTGGACGTAGATTGAGGCGAGTTCTGCCGGTTGACCAGGGCGGCCGAACGGCGTCTGCGCACCGAATTTCTCTAGTTTCTCCATGTCGGCGCCGCCGCTGACCTGTAGCGGTGTCCAGATTGGGCCGGGCGCCACGCCGTTTACGCGAATGCCTTTTGACGCGAGCTGCTTCGCAAGCGATTTTACATAGTTCATCGTCGCGGCCTTGGTCTGCGCATAGTCGTAGAGTTCGGGAGAGGGGTCGTAGGCCTGCTCCGACGCCGTCGCGATGATCGTCGAACCCGGCTTCAGATGGGGGAGCGCCGCCTTGATGATCCAGAAAGGCGCATAGATGTTCGTCTTCATAGTTGTGTCGAAATCCTCAGTCGTTATGTCGAGGATCGAGTCATGCGACTGCTGGCGCGCGGCGTTGCAAACAATAATGTCCAGGCCGCCCAACTTTTCGACGGCGTCCAAGACCAATCGCTCGCAGAAGGCTTCATCGCGCAGGTCGCCGGGAAGCGCCGCCCCCTTTTGTCCGGCGTCTTCGATCAGCGCCATCACGTCTTTCGCGTCCACCTCCTCGGTCGGGAAATAGTTGATCGCGACGTCCGCACCTTCACGCGCGTAGGCTATAGCAGCCGCGCGGCCCATGCCGGAATCACCGCCGGTGATGAGAGCCTTGCGCCCTTTTAGCCTGCCCGAGCCTTTGTAGCTCTTCTCGCCATGATCGGGCGGCGGATCCATGTCGCGCGCCAGACCCGGCCATGGCTGCTTCTGTCTTTTGAAGGGCGGCTTTGGGTGTTGTTCGGTCGGGTCTTTCAGTGCGATTTGCATGGTGATGTTTCCGGTTATTCGATCAGGAAAAGCGCCATGCACGATGATGTTCCGCAATCTCGAAGTTCCCGTGTACGGATGAATATGTTCCGGTTCGGACCAACACACTCTTTTTCTTCATATCTTTGGTCGACAGCCGCATCGAATGAAGAGCAAGGCCGTTGCTACTGCACGAAGCCGTGGACATTCGGTTCGCGCATGAAACGCAAGGAAAGAACAATGACCAACGTCGCGACAGACGAAACTTCGAGCCTCATTGCCTCGAACAAGGTGGAGGGAACTTCCGTCTACAATGCCAAGGGTGAAAAGCTCGGCTCGATCTACAATTTCATGGTCGACAAGCGCTCCGGCGAAGTCGAATACGCGGTGCTGCAATTCGGCGGCGTTCTGGGGATGGGTTCCGACTATTACCCGCTTCCGTGGGACGTGCTCGATTACGATACAGACAAGGGTGGCTATCTGGTCGACCTGGACAAGAAGATGCTCGAAAACGCGCCGCACTATCCGGCGACGAAACAGCCCACATTCGACCGCACCTACGGCGAACAGGTCTATGGCTATTACGGCGTACCCTATCAGTAAGCTGAAGCCATGACGACTTGCAGAAGCCCGGTATCGCGCCGGGCTTCTGCGTTTCTGGGCGGAACAACGCCCTGCGCAAGCCGTTTCCGCTCTGCAGCAAAGCGAGGTTCCCATGGCACAGACGGTCGGCGATTTCCTGTTGGCGCGGCTGCAGAGCTGGGGTGTGAAACGTATCTTCGGTTATCCCGGTGACGGGATTAACGGGATCGTCACGGCGCTCGGCCGCGCCGGCGACAAGATTGAGTTCATCCAGGTCCGCCATGAAGAAGAAGCTGCGTTCATGGCGAGCGGCCATGCCAAGCTGACCGGCGAGGTCGGCGTGTGCCTCGCAACGTCGGGACCGGGTGCGATCCACCTGCTAAACGGACTTTACGATGCCAAGCTCGACCGCAAGCCTGTGGTCGCGATTGTCGGACAGCAGGCGCGCGCGTCGCTCGGTGGGCACTTCCAGCAGGAAGTCGATCTTCTCTCGCTGTTCAAAGACGTGGCAGGCGATTTCGTGCAGGTCTGCACCACGCCATCGCAAGCGCGCCATCTTATCGACCGGGCGATGCGGATTGCGAAGGCGCAGCGCACGGTCACGGCGATTATTTTCCCGAACGACATCCAGGAAGCGAAGGCTGAAGAGCCCGGTGACGGTCATGGCACCATCCATACCGGCACGGATTTCTCACACTCCGTCGTCGTTCCACCGCACGCAGAACTCGCGCGCGCGGCGGAGATTTTGAACGGTGGCAAGCGCGTGGCGATGCTCATCGGCTCCGGCGCCTGGAATGCGGCGGATGAAGCAATGGCCGTCGCAGAGAAGCTACAGGCCGGAATTGCGAAAGCGCTTCTGGGGAAGGCCGTGCTTCCCGACGATCTGCCCTACGCTACAGGCCAGATCGGCCTGCTCGGCACCACCGCCTCATACAAGTTGATGAAGGACTGCGACACATTCCTGATGATCGGTTCGACCTTTCCCTATTCCGAATTTCTGCCGAAGGAAGGCCAGGCGCGCGGCGTGCAGATCGACATCGATCCGACGATGCTGTCTCTACGCTATCCGATGGATGTTGCGCTGACCGGCGATGCCGCGGCCACATTGACGGCTTTGCTCCCGATGCTTGAGCAGAAGACTGACACGAGTTGGCGCGAGACAGTCGAGAAGGCCACGCGCGACATGTGGGAAGCCGAGGAAAAGACAGCGAAGCTCTCTGCCGATCCTCTCAATCCCGAACTGCCGTTCTGGGAGTTGTCCGGGCGACTGCCGGACACCGCTATCCTCGCCGCCGATACCGGCATGTCGACCACGTTCTTTGCGCGTGCCGTGAAAGCGAAGCGGGGAATGAAGATGGCGATCTCCGGCACGCTCGCAACGATGGGGCCGGCGCTCTCGTTCGCTATCGCAGGCAAGTTCGCATTCCCCGAGCGCCCGGCCTTCGCCTTTGTAGGCGACGGCGCGATGCAGATGCTGGGGATGAACGCGCTTGTCACAGCGGCGAAATACTGGAAACGCTGGAGCGATCCACGGTTGATCGTTCTGGTACTCAACAACCGCGATCTCAATATGGTGAGCTGGGAGCTGCGTGCCCTCGGCGGATCGCCGAAGGTCGCAGCCACGCAGGACGTGCCGGACATCGATTATGCGGGGTACGCGGAAATCCTCGGTCTGCGTGGGCTGACCCTTGCCACACCGGGAGACGTTGATCGCATTTGGGAGATCGCGCTCACATCTGATCGCCCTGTTGTGATCGATGCCAAGGTTGATCCGAATGTAATCGCGCTGCCGCCGCATGCCACGTTCGAGCAAACGAAGAACTTCTTCCTTGCGCTCGCCCGAGGCGACTCGGATCGCAATGCGATCCTGTCGAATCTCGCCAAACAATGGGCGGCATGAAATCTGGCGTACTTGCCTGTTTGATTACGGTACTGCTCGCCAGTGCCGCCCACGCCGATTCTGCCGTCGAGCGCGGAAAATATCTCACCGTGCTTGGCGACTGCGCGGGTTGCCACACCAATGGACGCCAGCCGGCGTATTCGGGTGGCCGTGCGTTCGGCGCTGCGTTCGGCGTGGTCTATTCCTCGAACATCACGCCCGACAAGAAGACCGGGATCGGCGGATGGACGAACGATCAGTTCTATCGCGCGATGCATGAGGGTGTTTCGGCGAGCGGCAAGCACCTTTATCCCGCATTTCCGTATGCCTACTTCACGCACGTCAGCCGAGCGGATACCGACGCGATCTTCGCCTATCTGAAGACTCAGAAGCCTGTGCACTACGAGCCGCCGAAGGACAGGCTGGTTTTTCCCTTTAACATCCGCACTGGCATGCTCGCGTGGAATGCGATGTTTCTGGATAACACGCGGTTCAAGAGCGATCCATCAAAGCCCCTCGCGTGGAATCGTGGTGCCTATATTGTCAACGGGCTGGGGCACTGCGGCGCCTGCCACACGCCCAAAAACGCGATGTTCGGGGACAAAAAGGATGCAGCCTTCACCGGCGAAACCGTCGATCACTGGTTCTCCGCCAACCTGACCGGCAGCAAGGGCGACGGGCTCGGGAAATGGAACAAGGCCGACATTGTTCAATATTTGAAGACCGGTCAGAACTCGCACGCTGTCGCCGTTGGCTCAATGCAGGAAGTCATCACGCTCTCGACGAGCAGAATGCTGGACGCCGACCTTGCCGCCATCGCCGAATATCTGAAAAGCCTGCCTTCACAGGCGGCCGCGAATCCTAAAGCCCCGCCGCCGGAGCAGATGACGCAAGGACAGGCGGTCTTCGTCGCGCATTGCAGCGTCTGTCACCTATCGACCGAGCCCGCGCACGGCACGCGCGCGTTCCCGCTGCTCGACGGCGATACAGTCATCCGGGCACGAAATCCGACGACAGTGCTGCGCGTCCTTCTGGAGGGTTCGCAATCGCCGAAGACAGACAATGCGCCAACCGGCTATTCCATGCCGTCGTTCGCGGCACTGAGTGACGAGAACATCGCCGATGTTGCGACCTACATCCGTAATGCATGGAGTAATCGCGCCAATTCCGTATCGGCGAAAGACGTCACCAAGCTTCGCAACGAATTGCGCGCCTCCCCTTAACCGCCCGGCTTCTCGCCATTGGGCGGCATCGGTTCGGTATATTGCCATGGTGTCGCCGTCTGCATCTGACCGGCGGGCACCTGTTCGATAGGTGGCGTCTCGGGCGTCGCAGAGACCGTCGTCCCAAATTCCTTGCCGGGCTTCTCGCTGATACTCTGGATGTAGGCGACCAGCTCCCAAACCGTGCGGTCGGGCAACATCGCGCCGAACGCCGGCATGCCGGCGGAGCGGCCCTGCACGATGGAGAGATAGATGTTCGCAGGCGACGAGCGATAAATCCAAAGGTCGTTGCTCAAGGACGGTCCCATGCCGCCCCCGGCGTTGGCCGCATGACAGCCGGAGCAATTGAACGCGTCGAAGTCCTTCATGCCCCGCGCCACCGCGTCGGGATCGTGGGCAAGGGGGTTTTGCATATTGGGGTTGAGGCCTGCTGGCGAACCGCCCGGATAGATGGCCGTCACCGGAACACGCAACAGAGCGCTGGCGGGGACAGCACCGCCGTAGTTGTCGGCATAAGCCGCTTTCGGGGGCGATCCCGGTGACACGATGGAAACAATCGCGACGATCAGCACCACGACAATCACGACGCCGATACCGGCGACGATCCAGCGGAACCTATCCATGTCCGCCTCCTTTGATCTCGACAAGAGGAACGCCATAGCTGACGAGAATGTTGCGGATCGTGGGACGCTCGCGCGCGATGACCGTATCGAGCTTCTGTCTCAGCGGATCACCTTCGCGCACACCCATGGCAATGGCGAACTGAAACTGCAGCGGCGCGAAACGCGCGGTGCCCGTCATGGGCGTCACGGTAAGCGGTACGGGCGAACCCTTCGAGAAATATCCGCCGAGCGGCCCCCATACCGCTGCGACATCGACATCCTTTTGCTCCACCGCTTCGATCAGGCGCGCTGGCGGATTGGGTTTGTCGAAATTGCCTTGAATCATGTAGCCGTGAACGTTGTTTACGATGCCTTCCTGACCCAGCGCCATCGTCGGCGGCGTCGCGTCGTCGCCAATCAGATGCACGCCGATTTTCAAAGCGCGAAGGCGCGGATCGGCCAGCGAAGAGATTCCCAGGCTGTCATGCTTGCGCGATACGAAGACATAGGTGGAGGCGTAATAGGGCTCCGTCGTGTCGATCTTGTCGATTCCGGCGGACACACCCATCAGCACATCGCACTTATCGGCTTTCAGCGTGTGCTTGATGAATTTGTCGTTCTGCAGCGCGTAAGTGTAAGCGACAGAATCTCCGAGATCGTGCGCGACCAGCTCCGCGATCTTGTTCTCAAAGCCCATACCTGCCCTGTTTGAGAACGGCAGGTTGTTGGGATCGGAACAGACGCGCAGGACACCGGCTTGCGCCGCGACTGGTGCCAGCACCCACAGCAGCGCGAATCTAATGCGTCGCATGCTGCGCTCCCAGAGAGAACACCATCAGCGTCGAACCGCCGCTGGTCACGCTCGGCAGATCGCCCATCGCGCCGGTATAGCCGAGCGCACCGTTTCGAACGCGCGGATCGATTTCGGCATTGGCGAGCGCGCCGGCCCAGCCGCCCACACCGGAGAGCATCGCGAGATACTGGTTGCCGTCCTTGCCCTGATAGGTGATCGGCTGACCGATGAAGCCCGATGGCGCGTGGAACTGATACAGCAGCTTTCCGTTGCGCGCGTCCACGACCTTGAACCAGCGATCCATCGTACCGTAGACGGCGATGTTGCCCGCTGTGACCATCGTCCCTGTCCACACCGGGAATTTCTCGTGGATGGCCCAAACCTTTTTGCGAGCCGTCAGGTCCCACGCCGCAAACTCGCCACGATAGTGACCCGGACCCGCATACATGTTCACAGTGGCGCCGACGTAGGGCGTGCCCGCGATGTAGCCCACCTCGCCGGTCTTGTAGTCCATGCAAAGATGCTGATGCGGGATGTAAAGCAGCTTCGTCACAGGCGAATATGCCGTCGGCTGCCAGTCCTTTACGCCCGGTGATGCGGGGCAGATGCCAGTGATGTTCTTGCCAAGCAGCGGCTTCAACTGGGGCACCATCACCGGCCGCCCGGCTTTGATGTCAAATGTGCTCATGGAGGTCTGGTTGTCGTATTTGTCGGCGGAATAGATTTGGCCCGTCGCGCGGTCGATCACGAACATGAAGCCATCGCGGCCCGGATGGACGAGAACATGTGTCAGCTTGCCATGGATCGGCAGGTCGATCAGCAGGTTCTCATTTATCTCGTCGTAGTCGTAGAGATCGTGCGGATTAAGTTGATCCGCCCACACCGCCTCTCCGGTGTCGGCATCGCGCGCGAAGATCGTGGTCGTCCACTTGTTGTCGCCTTCGCGTTGGTTGGAGTTCCACGGACCCGGATTGCCTGTGCCGTAGAAGATCAGGTTGGTCGTAGGATCATACGAAATCCAACCCCAGACCGGCCCCCCGCCGACCTGCCAGCGCCCCGGAGGCCAGGTCTTCACCCCGAGGTCTTTACCCTGCGCACTCTTATAATAAGGATGGAAGCGCGGTCCGATCAGAACATCCTTGTCAGGCCCAACCGAATACGCGCGCCAGGCGATCTTGCCTGTGTTCTCATCAACAGCCGTCACCCAGCCGCGAATGCCCATCTCGCCGCCGGAATTGCCGACCAGGATTTTACCTTTCACAGCGATGGGCGCCATTGTGATGGTCATACCCTGTGTAATCTCGCCAAGCTTGGTGGCCCACAATTCCTTCCCGGTCTTGGCATCGACGGCGACCGTGTGATCGTCGAGCGTGTTGAAGAAAATCTTGCCGTTGTCGTAGACCTCGCCGCGATTGACGACATCGCAGCACGCTTCGCCCTGTGCCGACGGATCGACATGCGGGGAGTATTTCCATTTCAGGTCTCCGGTCGTCGCATCGAGCGCAAACAACTCATTCGGATAGGCACCCACAACGTACATCGTGTCGCCAACGACGATGGGCGCCGCTTCCTGTCCGTGATTGGAGCCGACTGAGAAGGTCCATGCGACTTTGAGCTGTCCGGCATTCTCCGGTGTGATCTGCTT
>DATJUM010000237.1:0-19187 GCA_035502355.1 Rhizomicrobium sp.
CCGTCTCGGCGCCGGTCGCCGGGTCGACCGAGAACACCGTGCCGCAGCTGGAACCGTAATCGCACTTCGTGTTGCTGCCGCCAAATTCGGTCGTGCCGTACAGAATGCCCTTCACATCGACCAGGCTCGCAAGCGGCTGATAACCGTCCGTTCCGCCGCCGAACGAGTGAAGCACGGTCTCAACGCCGGTCTTCGGGTCGAGCACGAAAACCGTGCCGCAATCGCCTTCTTCCGTGCAGTTCCTGCCGCCGCCATAGGTTGTGCCATACAGCGCGCCCTCTACGTCCACGACGCCGGCCAGCGGATACTGGCCGTCCGTGCAATTCTGCTGCGTGCAGAGGGAATAAACCACCGTCTCCGCGCCGGTGGCCGGGTCGAGCGAGAACACCGTGCCGCAGCCGTAATAGCAGTTCGTGTTGCTGCCGCCGCCATCGTCCGTTGTGCCATACAGCGTGCCGTTCACATCGGTCAGGCTCGCCTCGGGGTACTCGCCATCGGCGCCGCTGCCGAACGAATGCAGCACCGTCTCCGTACCGGTCTTCGGATCGATCGAGAACACCGTGCCGCAGCCCGAATTGGCCACGCAGTTGCTGCCGCCAAATTCGGTCGTGCCATACAGCGTGCCGTTCACGTCGATCAGACCGGCCATCGGCAATTCGCCGTCCGCGCAATCCTCCTGGCTGCAAAAGGAGTAAATCACCGCTGCCGCGCCCGTCTTCGGATTGACCGAGAACACCGTGCCGCAGCCAGGAACGTAACCACCCTTGCAGTTGCTGCCGCCAAATTCGGTTGTGCCATAAAGCGTGCCCTTCACATCGACCAGGCTGGCAACGGGGCCGCTGCAGTCCGTGCAAAGGTCCTGACTGCAAAAGGAATAAAGCACCGCTTCGGTGCCGGTCCCGGGGTCGATCGCAAATACCGTGCCGCCTTCATAGAGGCCGCCGTCTCTCGTCGTGCCATACAGCGTGCCGTTCACGTTGATCAGGCCGGCGAAGGAGTAGAAGCCGTCCGGGGTGCCGGCGAATGCGTGGAGGACTTTCTCTGTTTGCGCAGCTTCTGCTGCTGCCGGAAACTGCAGCGCGCAGCAAAACGCGACGGCGAACAGACCAAAGACCAGGCGTTTCATCGGAGCCCCCTTCGTCAGATAAGTGGCATGCCGGCGCCATCCTGCTCCACGGCGCGCCGCAGGCTGTTTTATTCCCGCCTGTTCCGGCGCGCCAGCCCCCTCGCCACCGTCCGTACCCTTCGTGCCGGCGAACCGCTGATCCAATTCACGGTTGGCAGGACGGCAGCATTCGGCCGGAAGTTTCATGACAGGACCATTATTCCTTCCGATCCGCAGTATGGCTGGCGAAGCGGCAGGAAACACTCCGGACAGAGCGGCGGCAAATCTCACGCAGAAACGCGGGCGCGCCTTAAATTGGCGGGACAGGAACGACATTCCTGTCCCGCTGTGTTTGCGGCGCTTACGCGTTGGTGCCGCCGTCCACCGTGAAGTTGGCGCCGGTGATGTAGCCGGCTTCCGGGCCGGCGACGAAGGCGACCAGGGCGGCGACCTCGTCAACGCGGCCATAGCGCTTGAGCGCCGTGCTCGCGATCTGGGGTGCGGCCCATTCGCTCGAGGCCGGATTGAGATCGGTGTCGATCGGGCCGGGCTGGACGTTGTTGACGGTGATGCCGCGGCCGCCCAGCTCGCGGGCCAGGCCTTGCGTGAACATTTTCACCGCGCCCTTGGTCGCGGCATAGGCCGTGAGGCCCGGCGTCATGATGCGTTCGCCCACGCAGGAGCCGATGGTGATGATGCGGCCGCCATCCTGCAGGTGCCGGAGTGCCGAATGGGTGGCGAGGAACACGCCGCGCAAATTAAGATCGATCATCCGGTCCATCTCCTCCAGCGTCTGGTCCGCGAAGGGTTTGGGAATGGCGGTGCCGGCATTGTTCACAAGTATATCGAGCCGGCCGAAACGCGCGACGGTCTGATCCACCGCGGCCGACACGGCTTTCGCATCGGTCGCATCCGCGCGGATCGCGAGCGCCTTGCCGCCGGCCTGTTCGATGTCCCTCACCAGCTTTTCGGCAGCGGCGGCGCTTTTGCCGTAAGTGATCGCCACGCTGGCGCCATCGGCGGCGAGGCGCCTTGCAATCGCGGCACCGATGCCGCGCGAGGCCCCGGTAACAAGTGCAGTCTTGCCGGTCAGTTTCGTCATGATGCGTTCCTTTCGGTCGATTGCTTGCGGAGCCGGTGTCAGCGGGAGGCGCGACATACGAAATCCGGCTCGCTCTCGAAGCTGGAACGGTTCTGCGAAAGATTCGCCGCGCGACCGGAAAGACGGGCGACGAGCGCGAAAGAGCCGGCTGCCTGGCGGTTGGGGCGCCACCGACGCCGTGCGACGGTGCAAAGATCGTCCGGCGCCATCAAATTTCTTGTTCGAACCGGAGGAATCTCATGACGGCCAATCTGCTGCCGGGCAGGCAGGCTATTTCTTCCGCGCCTTGCGGGCGGCGTAGCGGGCGTCGCGGGCCGCCTTCTGTTCCGCGGCGCGTACCTTGTCGAGGCGCGCCTGCTCGATGCGCGCGGCTTCGCGTGCCGCCGCTTCGGCCTTGATCTCCGCGGCGCGGGCCTCCTCGGCCAGCCTTTTCTCTTCCGCCGCCTGCGCCAGAGCCGCGAGCCTGGCCTGCCGCCGCTCCTCCTGCCGTGCGGTCCTGGCGAGATCGGCCAGGCGGCGGGCTTCCCGCCGCGTGGCGAATTCCGGATCATTGACGGCCGATTTCGCCCGCGCCCGCTCGAGCTGCGCCTGCTTCGCTTTCGCGGATTCGCTGAGCCGCTCGCCGAAGTTTTTTTCCCGGAAGCCCTTCTGCATGTTTTCTCCTGGCGTTCGATCGTTCCGAACGGATGAAAGGACCCGGGATGTCGGGGGCGGCCCGAATTTTTCCTCTCCGCGGGAATGTGATCTGATAGCGGCAGATACCGGTTCTGTCACGGCATGAGGGAGCGCCCGCCCATGAATTGGCTTGACGACGTGTCCTATTTCTTCGGCGGCGCCTTTCTCGCCAATGCCGTTCCGCATTTCGTCAGCGGCATGATGGGCCGGCCCTTTCAGAGCCCGTTTGCGAAACCGCCGGGCAAAGGTCTTTCCTCCTCGACCGTCAACGCGCTGTGGGGATTTGCGAATTTCGTCATCGCCTATCTTCTCATCGTCCGGGTGGGAGACTTCGATCTCCGCGCCGCCCACAACGCCGCCGCCCTGGGCGCCGGTGTCCTGCTTATGGGCATCGTGGCCGCGCGCGCGTTCGGCCGCTTCCATGGCGGCAACGCGCCCGCGTGACGGAAGCATTGCAGGCGAACGACGAAAGGGAATTACAGGGGCACCGTTACGCCCGTCACCTGAGAGATTCGGCAACGGGATATGCAATGCCAGCTCTCGTGCTGTTTCGTTACTTCTGCAGGGAGGTGCGTCAGAAATACCGTCAACTTATCAGCCAAAACCAAAAGACCGTCAGTTGGAGCGCACAGCGCTGACGGTCTTTTCCATTTGAGAAAGCGCAAATTGTCATAGTTGTGCTACGGCAGCCGACAATAAAATCAAACAACCGCATCCCACCACGCGTTCACGATGCGACGACCTGCCCGGGCTCGCGGATGCAGGATCAAAGCTCTGGATGAAGGTTCGCGTCACAGCGCCAACGCCCGCTTGAGATCGTCGTGCTCAAAGGCGCTGGCCATGCGAGTGATCTCTGCGGGCCGGGCTCCAGCGTCCTTCGCGGTCTCCCGCCAAGTCGCCGTGACCACCGCGACCTGCTTGATGATGCCGCGCGCCGCCGCGAGGCCGAGGCCGAAATATTCTGACGCGGCCTCGAGAAGGTCGATCGAGCAGGTGCCTTCGTCCAGATCGATTTTCGTGGTCAGCACACGCGCCTTGAGGTCGGTCGGTACGGGGTTGAGGTCGTAGACGGGGGAGAGCGACCAGCCCGCCTTGCCGAGCCACAGGAAGCCATGGTTGCGCAGGTGATCGTCGACATTCGAGATCAGCACGTTGAAGGCGACGCGACGGTACAGTGCCTGGGCGTCGGTCTTCGCTTGAGCCCCATGCTGCGTGAGCGCATCGACGATCTCCGGATAGCTGCCGTGCTCGCCGTCCTTCGATCCCGTCATCGCCATCGCGGAGAGGAACGGGATGCGAATTGCTCCATCGCGGTCGAAGCGGCGCGACAGGAGCACCGCCTTGCCGCCGACCTGCAGCAATTCGTGGGAGGGTGTGGCGATGCCGGCACGCCCGGCGAGTCGCAAGGCGATCTCCTCCCAGGTCTCCATGCTGTAGTCGTCGGTCTTCTTGGGAAACTTCGCAAAAGCAAGGCGGCCGTGTTGATCGATGACCGACGCTTTGGGGCGGGCGCCGCCAAGCGATGATCCGGGCGCGAAGATGAGCTGGAGGTCCTCGTCCGTCTCCTCGTCGCGCAGGATGCGCTCCGTTACGGCGAGGAGACGCCCGAGCTCGACAAGCGCCGGCACGCCCGCGCGGAGCGGCGTTTGAAACACGTCATCGCCCGGCCAGCGGAATCGGAGTGCGCCAAGACGGGTCTCATCGGCGACGCCGAGCAGATAGTCGCTCTCCGCGAGGGTTCGGACCGCGCGGCCTTCGCGCTCAGCAAGACGCCGCTCGGCGCGTTGCATGAGCCGGCGCCCCCAGCTGTCCGGCGCCGAATCGCCGATGGACCCGAAGATGGCTTGTCCGGCCGGCGGCGCAAAGCCGCCGCGCGTCAGCGCGAGAGCAGGCTCGATCGAGAAGCGATCCGGATCGGCGAGCCATTCCGGCGCGTACTCGAACACTGCGGTCTCATTGCCCCGCACCTTGTTGCTGCGGGCCAGGCCGACCCGATGTGTGCGTCCGTTGAGGTCGATATGGACTTCGATGTCAGCCATGATCGATCGGTCCCGGTGTGCGTTTGAGGCGGACGCGTTTCGGCAGCTCCGCGCTGGCCAGGGCCTGGCCGACGGTGTCGCGGGCGATGTCGGCGATCTCGCCCAGGCCATCGAGCAGGCCCAGCGCCTGCAAGACGGCGGCGTAGATGCCGATGCTGACATTGGCGTCGCCCGCTTCGACCCTCTGGAGGGTCGAGCGGGAGGTGAACGCGCGCTCGGCGACAACCGCCATGGGCAGCCGTCGCCGACGACGGGCATCGTGGACATCCGCGCCCAGCTTGCGCAGGACGCGCCGCACGGCGGCGGGTGGGTGGTGAGGTGTCGGCATTTGTGATCTTCGTGCTACCAAGGCGGCCTTTATGTAGCACAAAGATTACAATCATGCAATCTCAATGGAAGGCTTATTTGCTGTTCAAGTTGCCCATGCGATATTCGCCGAGCACGCGGCTGATGCGCGCCTTGGCGAGACGGTGCCCTTCGTTGCCGGCGGCATTCTTCAGTTCGCGGACATTTGCAAAATGACCGTCGGCCACATCGATGCCTGGCTCCGAACGGCGCGCTGCCTGTAAAGACGATCATCGCGCCTCCAGGTCACAGCTGATCTGCCGGTCGGTTTGAACGTCGTGTTGAGCGCGGACGGTGGCGTGGTCGCCGTCGACGGTCAGCGAGAGCATTTTCTGATTGGCGAAGGCGAATTGCGACGGCGCGACAAACTGCGCGCGCAAGGCTACGCGGACGCGCGTCGTTCCGGCCATGGCGCAATACTCGGCGTCGCCGGCGAGCCGCAGAGTGGCGCCGGCGGCGCACAACTCCACCATCGCGTCGTAGTCGCCGCGCTTTCGCGCCGCGTAAGCGTCGTGCGCATTGTCGGTCACCTCGCGGACCGTCAGCTCGTCGATCACGGGCGCATCGATCCGCTCCGGAGTCGCGTGCGCGATCCTGTCGATCAGAATGCTACCGGTGAGCAGCGAGCCGCCAACCAGAGCCGAGGTTTGCACAAAACGACGTCGGTCGAGCGGGCGCGGCATGATCGGTCACTACTCGGTGATGATGCGGTCGGACCATTCGACCAGCGATACAAAAATGGCAGGGTTGCCGAACTTCGCGCCCCACTGGGTGAGATCGGCGTCCGTAACGCCGCGTGCCAGCGAGCAGGCGCCGCACGCATAGATTTGAATCCCGTTTGCTACCGCCCTTTGCAGCGCATCGGCCAGCGGCGGCCAGCCAACCGGTACGACGGCATGGGCCACGGATGATCGCATCAACGACACGCCTTCTCCCAGCAGGAAAATCTGTACCGTGTGACCGGCTTCCGCGAGCGCGTTGCCGTGAAGAAACGGGAAAGCGGCCCTGGTCGGATCGTCCGAACCCCAGGCGCTCTTGAACATGATCTTGAGCGGTTTTTTCGGCTCATCGGCGCGTGCGTCGGCCACGGCTCCCGCCAGGAAAGGTATGAGGGCCAGCCGTGAAATCAGGCCGCGACGCCAAATATTTGCTGATTCCATTTCCATCCCCTTCCGGCGCAGTAGCTTAACATAAACCAACGATACCACGCCCGCGGACACGGCAACAGTGGCGGTAATAGGATGCCTGGGCCACTATTCACCGGCCGACGGCGCCACGTACCGTCGACATTGTCACAATGTCACGGTGAACGCTGGTCCAGCAGCCTATTTCAGGCATCAACGGGGCGGTCTGCGACGCGACCGGCAAACCGCCGGGGACGATTGAGCGGGAGTGAGGTTATTTGCTTCGTTTCACTGTGTTTTTCGCTGCGCCAGAGAAAGTCTGTCAGGTCGTCACAGGGTACTTCAACTACCATGCCGCGCCGACCAACTATCACTCACTCGAAGCATTCCACCACCACATCCTGGAAACCTGGCGACGCGTGCTTAAGCGGCGAAGTCGGAAAGACCATATGACGTGGGGGGTGATGACAAGGCTGGGTGAACAATGGCTCCCAAGACGACGCAGCCTTCATCCTTGACCTACACAGCGCTTTGTCGCCAAACGTCCAGGGTGGGAGCCCTATATGGGAAAGCCGCTCGTACGGTTCTGTGCGGTGGGCGCGTAGAAATACGCGTCCCTGCCGCGATCGCCCATTCTCGTTGAACGCCGTGAGCGTGCCAACGGTGCTGCCCACAGATCGGTGCCGTCAACTCAATAGGGCGCTGCGCCCTGGAGCGGCTGTGAAGCCATTAACATAGGTCTATTTGACCGCGGCGGGACTTTGTCAACATTAGCTTTACCAGCCCATGGGATAAGAAATTATCCGAGGTGAGCTCCATCGATGGAATTAAAGCGCGTTTATTCCGAGACGAGGCTGTCGGATCTCGAGCACGCCCGGCTGATCCATGTGTTACAGGTCTGGCAGCAGAAGCGAAAGGAGCGTCGCTTTCCCGCGCGCGCCGATCTTACGCCGCGAGATTTGCTGCCGGCGCTATCCTGCGTCACCTTGTGCCGCGTGGTCGAAGATGGAGACGACTTCGAGGTTCGGCTGGCCGGTGAGGAGGTTCGCAGCGCCTATGGCGGCGACTTCAGAGGGAAAAGGCTTTCGCATCTTGCAGCGGAGATCGGAACATCCATGCTGGAGGCTTACCGCAATGTTGCGCGGCGAGGGGAGGCCGTTCTGCTGACCGGTTCCTTCGAACATTCGAAGGACAAGCTCATGCGCCGCGAAGTATTGCTGATGCCGCTGGGCCGGAATGAATCCCAGGTTGATCATATCCTCGGAGCCGGCACGCTGCTTCCGCTCCTCGACGCCCCCCCTCACAAACACGTCGCGGTGGCATCGGCCCAGACCACAACGGCCACAGAGAATTTGTCACGATCGTCAGTCGTATCTGCCACGCTCGATTGAAGCAAAATCGACGCGCGCCCCTCGGGTGTGATGATGAAGGTCCCGAGCCGAAACCGGTGACAGGAGCAATGATCCGCGAGCAGCGGGTAGCCGCTTCTACTTCATCATGTGCCCGGCAAGCGCGGTGTCGATGAATTGGATGACCGACGCGACCTTGCCGTTCTTGACCGTCCACAAATCGCAAAACTCCGTCACGGCCGATTTGCCGGTCGGTTTATAGGTCACGCTGGCGCGCCAATGGACCGTGGCGTGATCGCCGTCCACGGTCAGCGAGAGCATTTTCTGATTGGCGAAGGCGAACTGGGCAAGCGCGGCAAACTGTTCGCGCAGGGCCGCGCGGCCGCGCGTCGTTCCGGCGATGGCGCAATGCTCCGCGGCACCGGCGAGCCGCAGACTGGCGCCGGCGGCGCACATCTCTGCCATGGCATCGTAATCGCCGCGCTTGCGCGCCGCGTAAACATCGCGCACGAGTTTTTCGATCGCTTTCCTGCTGGCCATTTCCGCTTCCCCAAAGAGCCGCGCTCTCCGCGAGCGTAGCAGACCGGGCGCACAAAATCGACGCGCTGCCCGGCACGGTCAGCTTCGAGTCCGCGACCTGTGACGTTCCTCCCCCGCGTAGGCGCGAGGGAGGAACAGGGGAGGCGAAGCAGAGGAACACGGCGACGGGATACGCAATCAGGGCGATGTCGACTCGGCCCTTCGGCGGCGCCAATGATACAATGCGTATCGTGTCGCGATGAACGATCTGCTACGACATGGCCGGCAAACCGCCGCCGTTCACTCGCCCGCCTGGAAGAGAGCCCTGGAGAAATGAACAGTCGAACGTCGCGTCGATCGAAGAAAACAACACTGCCCCGCAAGCGGCCCGTGTCGCCATACGCTTCGCCGCCACGCCCGATTACCGGACTCCAGAATATTGTACGCGAAACGCCAAGCTCAAAAAATGCAGGCGGCTGGAAGGTCTCCGTCCAGCGCCGCGGCAGGCGCAAAAGCAAATCTTTTGCCGACAGCAAATACGGCGGCAAGGCGAAGGCGCTCGCGGCAGCAAAGAACTATCGCGACTTCGTCCTTGCGACGGTTTCGAATGCGGCTTATCAGCGCTGGCTGAGAGACAATAAACACGCGCCCAATACCAGCGGCATCATCGGCGTCGCGCGATACAGGATACACTCCCACAAGAAGATGGTCGCGGTATGGGATGCGTTCTGGGGGGACATCGACGGCACGCGGCATCGCCGCAGGTTTTACGTCTCGGCCTATGGCGAGAAGGGTGCGAAAGCCCGTGCGTGCGCCGCGCGCCGCGACGCGATGAAAGAGCTCGGCAGGAGATGATGCGCCGGAATCCGGAATAAATTGATGGGGCGGACGGCCCTGCTGCGGCATCCGGACGTTCCTCGGCAGGACGAATTCAAAAGGAAAGTTATGTCGCCCGGCGGGCCGGAAACGAAAATGTGAACCGGAAAGCGCGGGACATTGTCGCCGCCGGGGGATATGTACGCGTGCCGCGGTCGCGCGAATGACCGGCTGCCGCGAGGACAGGAAGGGGTGGTTTCATGTTCGGTCTGTTGCGTAACGCGTTGCTCTGCACGGCGATGACGATTGCGTTCGTGCTGCCGGCGCAGGCGAAGGGCAAAACCCTGGTGATGCTCGATGGCACCAATGGTGAGGATGTCTTCGCATCGCCGACCCTGGGCACCGACGGCAATCTTTATGGCACGACCGTGTACGGGGGGGCGAATGGCGAGGGCACGATTTTCCGGCTGACGCCCAAGGGCAAATACACGCTGCTCTACAATTTCTGCTCGCAGTCCGGTTGCAGCGACGGCGCCAACGGCGAATGGCTGACCGAAGGCGCCGACGGCAATTTCTATGGCCAGACCTATAGCGGCGGGAGCGCCAATGAGGGGGCGATCTTCGAGATCACGCCCGGCGGCACGTTCACCCCGCTCTACAGCTGGTGCTCGCAGGCCAACTGCACCGACGGCGCGAACCCGCAATCGGCCTTCGTGCAGACGGGCGACGGCACTTTCTGGGGCACGACGATCGGCGGGGGGGCCAACAACAAGGGCACGGTGTTCAAATTCGTCCCGGGAAAAGCGCCCGTGATCGTCTACAGCTTCTGTTCCCAATCCGGATGCACCGACGGTTCGAATCCCTTCACCGGGCTCGTTCTGGCGAGCGACGGCAACTTCTATGGGGTGACGGCGGAGGGCGGATCCAGCGGCGACTATTGCGGCCTTACCGGTTACGGCTGCGGCACGGTCTTCCGCATCACGCCGAAGGGCGTCCTCACAACGATCTACACATTCTGCACCCAAACGGGCTGCAAGGATGGCGGCATTCCGCAGGGCCAGCTCATCCAGGCCAAGGACGGCGATCTTTATGGAACGACGGATGTCGGCGGCGCCGAGCAGTACGGCGGCGACGGCCAGGGCACCGTCTTCAAAATTGGCCTGAAGGGGAAGTTCGCGACGCTCTACACGTTCTGCCCCGGCAGCAATTGCTCGGACGGCATCGATCCGACCGCCGGAGTTATCCAGGGCACGGACGGCAATTTCTACGGCACGACCCAGCTCGGGGGACCGGATGGCTGGGGCAATGTCTATCGGCTGACCGCGAAAGGAAAGCTCAGCAGCGTATACGGCGTGAACGATACCGATGGTGCCAGCATTGCCGCGGGCGTGGTGCAGGCGAGCAACGGATTGCTCTATGGCGGATCGACGGAAGGCGGGAGCAGCAGCTGCAGCGAGGGATGCGGGGTGATTTTCGATGCCTCGCCGAAGTACAAACAGGCTGCGATCCGACCCGCTGTCACAAATCCGGCCGACATGCCCCGGCCCGCGCTTCCCGCGACACCGCTAAGCCTGCCGCGTCGCTGAGAGCGGCACGCGCCGGATTGACAATCCACCGTCAGCGGACATCGTCGGCGAGCGGACAGGCTGATCGGGACGGAGCCGAGCATGCAGGGCACAGGCTATCTGGACAATACGGGGCGCGCGGACCGGCTTTCGGGCGGGGTGCGCCGCGTTCCGGTTCAAACGCCGCATGGCCGTTTCGAAGTCTGGACGCGCCGCTTCGGCAACAATCCCAGGATCAAGCTTCTGCTCCTGCATGGCGGCCCCGGCGCCACCCACGAATATTATGAGCCCTGCGATTGCTGGCTGCCCGAAGCCGGTATCGAGTATTATTTCTACGATCAGCTCGGATCGTATTATTCCGACCAGCCCGATATCGACGCGCTGTGGGAGATTCCCCGCTTCGTCGATGAAGTTGAACAGGTGCGCCGCGCGCTCGGCCTCGACGCATCGAATTTCTTTCTGCTCGGCCATTCCTGGGGCGGCATCCTGGCGCTCGAATACGCGCTCGCGCATCAGCGCAATCTCAAGGGTCTTGTCATCTCCAACATGATGGCGAGCATTCCCGCGTATAATGACTATGCCGAGCGGGTGCTGATGTCGGAGATGGACCCAGACGTCCTCGCGGAGATCAAGGCGCTCGAGGCGGCGAAAGATTATGAAAATCCCCGCTACATGGATCTCTTGAAACAGCACCATTATGTACGGCATGTGCTCCGGATGCCGCTCGATCGCTGGCCCGATCCGGTCAATCGCTGTTTCAATCATATCAACCAGAAAATCTATATTCCCATGCAGGGCCCGAGCGAGCTTGGCGCCAGCGGCAAGCTCGCGCGCTGGGACCGCACGGCGGACCTGCCTCTCGTCACCGTACCCACGCTGACCATCGGCGCGGGTCACGACACCATGGATCCGGCCCATATGGCCTGGATGGCGACACAAGTGAAAGACGGCCGGCATCTCGCCTGTCCCGACGGCAGCCACATGGCGATGTTCGACGATCAGGAACGCTATTTCACGGGCCTCATCCGTTTCCTGCGCGAGGTCGATGCCCGCAGCTGATATAAGTCGAAACGTGCCGTATCGTCCATGAAGGCTGGTGCGGTGGCGGACGGAAGGCCGATGGCGTCTTGGGCAAGTAAGCCCAATAAGAAACCAGTGTGGTTGAGGCAGCGCGTTGTTCCCTTCGTTCTACACGGCCCTCATCCTGTTAGCGTTTATACCCGTATATTTTCACTACTTTACCCCGATGGACGGCGTACCAATATCCCGCGCTTCCGAACAGGGGAGTGTTTCTCATGCGTGTGTTTATCACCGGTGCAGCAGGTTTTATCGGAATGGTCACGACCCGGGAATTGATCGCGAACGGCCACGAGGTGCTCGGCCTTGCCCGCTCCGACGCCAATGCCGAAGCGCTCGAGAAATTGGGCGCCGGGGTCCATCGCGGTTCCCTTGAGGATCTCGACAGCCTGCGCAAGGGCGCGAAGGAAACCGACGGCACCATCCATCTCGCCTTCATCCATGATTTCTCGAAATTCGCCGAGAACGGTCAGATCGACAAGCGCGCCATCGATGCCATGGGCAATGTGCTGGCCGGATCCGACAAGCCTTTCATCGTCACGTCCGGCACGCTGCTTGTCGCGCCGGGGCGGCTCGCCACCGAGGAGGATCCGGTGAGGCCCGGCCTGCCCCGGGTGTCGGAAGAGGCCGGGCTTGGCTTTGCAGCGCGCGGCGTGCGCGCCATGGCGGTACGGCTGCCCCAGGTGCATGGCGGCGACGGCAGATGCGGCCTGGTCAACTATCTTCTCGATATCGCGCGGGAGAAAGGCGTTTCCGCCTATATCGCCGATGGCGGCAACCGCTGGTCCGGGGCGCACCGGCTGGATGTGGCGCGTCTTTACCGGCTGGCGCTGGAGAAAGGCCGCGCCGGCACCAGCTATCACGCGGTAGCGGACGAAGGCGTGACGGCGCGCGACATTGCCGAGATTGTGGGCCGCCATCTGAAGCTGCCGGTGACGTCCATCGCGCCGGAGAAAGCTGCCGAGCATTTCGGCATGATGGCGACGTTTGCCGGAATGGACGGCCCTGCCTCAAGCGCGCTCACGCAGCGATGGCTGGGCTGGAAGCCGACCGGGATCGGCCTGATCGCCGACATCAGCCGGCCGGGTTATTTCGACGTATGAGCTGAGGCGCGCGTCCCCCGGTCAAGCCGGGGGGCCACCGCATCGCATCGGCTGCGCGTGATCCGCCCTTGCACGCTCTGGCGCCGGCCGACTGGGATGCGTCAGTCTTTCCCGTCATTTGTTAGCGGGGGACAGGCCATGAAGCATCCGTCCGCCGCCATGCTTGCCGGCGCAATTGCCTGCATGACCCTCTCGCATATCCCGGCGGCGGATGCGGTGACGGAGAAGGTGGTCTATGCGTTCAAAGGCGTTCGGCGGATGGCGACGCGCCGTTCGACTCTGTGATCGACGTGAACGGCACGCTATACGGCACCACCGCAGCCGGCGGCGAATAGGCGGCGGCACGGTGTTCGCGATCAACCCATAATCTGCTTTCTTGGCGCTCCCCTTGCGCCGCTCTGCCCGCGGTGCAAGTATTGTCCCGCGACTTTTTCAGAACCCCAGGGGGAATCTCATGAAAACGAATCTGCTGCTGGCCGCAACGGCCGTCGCCGCGCTGACGGCGGCGAGTGCAATGGCCGCGCCCGCCATCGTCCACCATTCCCGGAGTGTGGAGGTGCTCTACAATCAGAACAGCGACCCCAGCTATGCCTATGTCAATTCGCAGAACTACTCGTCGGGCGCAACCGCGGATGATGATGTGGGCGTCGACGATTTCGTTGTTCCAGCCGGCAAGACGTGGAAGGTCACCGAAGTCGACGTGACCGGCTGTTGCGCGTATACAACCTCGATCACGGAGGACGTCTCTTTCTACAAGGACAAGAATGGCGCTCCGGGCAAGCTGGTAGTAGCGTTCGTCAACCTCTCGGGCACCGGAAATCCCAGCTTTGCTATGAGCCTCGGAAAAGGCGTGAAGTTGAAGGCCGGGCATTACTGGGTATCCGTCGTCGCCAACTGCAATGCCAAGGACGGCTGCGGCTGGGGCTGGGGGGTGAGGTCCACGATCGAGAATGATGCGGCGCTGTGGGAGAATCCGGGCAACGGGCACGGCACGGGATGCACGACCTTGGAGACGCTGGAGACCTGCTTCGGCAGCGCCTATGCGGGCGACTTCATGTTCGAACTGCAGGGCACGAGCAAATAGGAATTGCGGGTCGCGCGAGCGTCTTCAGCCGAACAACCAATGAAATTACAGCGGGACAGTTACTCCCGTGATCTCGGTCATCAAGTTTCGCGATGGGAGCAGTATTGCCCGGACCGCGCTGAAAAATGAGTGGAGGACGCTCTCGCTCCAGGTTTTTCCTGTCCGGCTCAGTTCGAAGACCGTTATCTGGGGCTGTCGGGAATCGAACTTTGGGCAGTCTGGCCGCCGCCGCGTCAGTTTTGTATGAGCCGCAAAGGCGCAGAAGGCGCGGTGCTTGGAGGTCTTGCAGCATGGCGAAGCTGGTCTTTGGAATGAACGTCTCCCTCGACGGCTATGTCGATCACCAGGAATTTGCGCCGGGACCAAAGCTGTTTCGCCACTTCTGCGAGGAGGTGCGGGGCCTGACCGGAAGTGTGTACGGCCGCCGCCTGTACGAGGTGATGCAATATTGGGACGAAGACCATCCCGAGTGGAATGCGGAGGAACGCGACTTCGCGGCGGCGTGGCGGGGCCAGCCGAAATGGGTCGTGTCGCGCTCGCTGAAATCGGTCGGCCCCAACGCCACACTGGTCGCAGACGACATCGAGGCGGTGATCCGCGGGCTGAAGGCCAGGCTCGGGGGCGAGATTGCGGTTGGCGGACCAGAGCTGGCACAAAGCCTGACCGACCTTATTGATGAGTATCGACTCTACTTCCGCCCCGTCGTGCTTGGCCGCGGCAAGCCATTCTTCGCCGGCCCCCGGCCGCCACTCCGCCTTGTGGCCAGCGATGTCATCGGGGAGGACGCCATGAGGCTGACCTACGTCCCTGCCTGACGAAGCATCTGGCCTTGGGGACCCTTGGGCATAAAGCTAGTATGACACATGACCTTTATGCTGACAAACCCATCTCTCGAAAATCTGCCGGCGTATGCAATGGCACTTCGGCAGGGTTGGTCGCCAAACAACTTGCGTAGTGCGGCTATCGGCGAACAGCTTGATAAAATAACGAATGACCCTGCGGCATTCGTGAATAGTCTTGATGACCCTGAGGCAACCGGAGTGCCTGTGACTCTGGCGGATGGAACATCCCTCCCCCGGTTACCCGGCTTTCATCGTTTTCTCTGGGATGGCGAATTTTGTGGGGTTATTGGACTTAGGTGGCAGCATGGAACGGTAGCGTTGCCGCCGACGTGCCTCGGGCACATCGGCTTCGCCGTCGTGCCTTGGAAGCGGAATCGTGGTTACGCCACACGGGCGTTAGGATTACTTCTACCGGAAGCGCGAGCCCAGGGACTGCCATATGTTGAATTGACCACTGACCCGGAAAATATCGCGTCCCAAAGAGTCATCCTGGCAAATGGAGGCGAGCTTATTGAACGGTTCACAAAGACAGCAGCCAATGGGGACGGGGATAGCCTCCGGTTTCGCATTACCCTATGAAAATTTCAAACTGATGCAGTGCTCGATATTGGATTTAACATGTCAGGAACAAAATCGTCAACAAACCATATCGTTGCGTTTTTGTGACAATATGGTTTTCACCGGGGTGTGTGTCGAGGCGACGACATTTGATGATTGGCACGCGGGCCGGATGGTGGGACCATTCGCTTCCACCGAGGACGCGGTGAAATTCATTATAGCGACCCCGTGGTTCCGTGGTTGTGACGTATGGCGTTCAACTTCAAAGGTAGTTATTCCGTTCACCTAAGTGCGGCCATCACATCGGTCTGCCGAAGGAGCCGGTCGGGCGTGAGCAGGGGCGCGCCGCTTGCCTTGGCGTGCGCGTAATGGAAGCAGTCGAAATTGCTGAGCGCGCGCCTGTCGATCCCGTGTTTTTCCGCGACATCCACGGCAAATGAAAGTACTTCGCGCGGCGAAGGCGCCTCCCGGAGCTCGATGCCCCTGGCGTCGAGCCATTCGACGACCGCCGCTTCTGCTTCCGTATAGCGGCAATGGAGCTGGTCCGGCCGGGACAGGATGATGATCGCTTCCCATGCCGCCATCGGCGAGGTGAATGCCGATGGCGCGTGGCTCAGCGCCGCCCCATAGGCCGGTGCGGCGTCTTCGCCCGCCATCATGGCAACGATGGCGCACGCATCGACAAACATCAGCGCTTTTCCATCAGATCATGATCGAGCGCATGCCAGGCGTCCTCGGGGACCGGTTTGCGGTTCGCGCGGAATGCGAGCCCCCGTTTCGCGCCTGCCAGATCCCGCCAGCTCCGTCAGCATTGCCGACGTCGATGGTGTTTTGGCGAAGGTTGGTTTCGACCCCGACGAACCGCGCGATGAGCGGGGACGATGGACGAGCGGCGGAAGCAGCGACGCAGACGCCGGCACTGGCCACCATTCATCCGAAGCGCAGCTCGCCGACGCCGGCCTGAGCGATGTTTCCACCGACCCGGTGGCGCAAGCGGCAGTTCGGGCACCCGACCCCAAGCCGAGTATCGTTCTCGCAGCCGCGGACGACGAGGATGAAAAAGATCCGCGCTTCGGCATTGGCGGCAACAATCCGCCGCTCGATGAGCTCATTCCGCAGCGGCTGCTTCAGTCTCCCGCCGGCCCGCCAATACAATTCCTCGACAATCTGCTGGGTATCATCGAGCCCGGAGAGGCGGCAAATCTCGCATGGGCACAGTTTCAAATGCTGTCCCTTTTACAGGCGATTCGGAAGGTTGACCCAAGTTACGTTTATCAAAGCATTGAGCCCGAAGGCGGCCTGGCGGCAATGTCCTGGGATGGGCGGCTCAATGTCATAAATGGATTGAAGGCAGATTTGGCTGCGGCGATCTATCGGGTAGATGGAGATATCAAGCCGCTTCAGGAGGTGACTTTCGATTTCATGCAGCGCGCGACCAACGCCGCGTATGAGGAAGGGGTGAAGAAATACGGCGCGGGAGACCTGAATGTTCTGCTCTCGCAGGAAGAGGCAATTGGAAATTACGTGGATCGCGAGGTTCGAGCCAAACTCAACTTGTTCTTCAACGATGTCGGGATATCAACGGAACAAGACTCCGCTATTCGCGTCAACCGAAGGGCATATGATTCTTCAAATTCGCCCACGACGTTCCGGCTCCCGGATGCGCGCGTCGGCAACCTCGTGTTTGATGAAACATTGGAGGCGAAGCAGCCCTCGAAAAGTCAAATTAAGGGCTTCTTCAGTGCAGATTTCCAGCCGGCCGGCGTTGTGATTGTCAGGCCGAACCAATTGGGAAACAATAGCTCTTATATCATCTGGCGGCGGAAGGGAGATTGATCATGCCGTACAAACCCTATGTTCCCAAGAGTCTCAGCGAACTGTGGGACTACCTTGGCCACATGATGCTTTCATCACCAACTTTCAAAGACAGGACGGGGTATCTTCCGCGAGAGAATATCGACACCACCTTTTTATCCTTGAACGAGGGCCTGCTCGCCGTTCGCAAGAAGTTGGGCGAAGAGTGTTACGCGGAGCTCAAGGCTATGTCGGACAAGATGCGGACGCTGTTCGAAGCGGATCCCGACGACACCACCGGCGATGCGCAAGCCGGGCGAAAAATCATTCGCGAGATGGAAGACATTCTGAGGAGTGTGCGCAAACGACGGGCGTCAAAATAAATCTGCCGACACCCGCGGCGCAATATTGGCAGTCACGCCTTCAGCACGTTGCTCGGCAGTTCTTCGATCTGGCACCACGTCGAGCCATTCGACGATCGCCGCTTCGGCTTCGGAACAGCGGCAATGGAGCTGGTCGGTCCGGGGGAGAATGATGATCGCTTCCCATGCCGCCATCGCCGGGGCGATGGCGCGTGGCTGAGCGCCGCCCCATAGGCCGGTGCGGTGTCTTCGCCCGCCATCATGGCAACGATGGCGCACGCATCGACAAACATCAGCGCTTTTCCATCAGATCATGATCGAGCGCATGCCAGGCGTCCTCGGGGACCGGTTTGCGGTTCGGGCGGAACGCGAGCCCCCGTTTCGCCAAGATACGCTGTGCCGTTTCCGTCGGCGTTTCCTTCTGCGTGCGGGCGCGGACGGCGTCTGTGAGCGCCGCCACCACCGCGTCGGTAATGCTCGTGCCGTCGATCTCGGCCAGCCGACGCGCCAGCGCATCCGCCTGCGGATGCCGGATGCTGAGGGTCATCTGTATGGCTCCATGCGGCGGTAATGCCATGCAGTTTTGTATGGCAGCGCGCAATCCAAGGCATTCCGTGATGGGAGATTTCTCTTGGTCCGTGGGCAGGAACGTTATCTTAAACCAATTCGGCACTTTAGAAACGTATCCGGTTGACAGGGGATTTTGTTCCCTGTACGTTCTATACGTAGAATCAAGTTCGGCCGAAAGCTCCCATGCACCAGCTTCCGATGTTCAAACTGGACCAAAATCCCGAAGGATCAGGCCTGCGCTGCGATGGTGGCGGCCTGTTCCTCGGCCGGAACGCCCTGCTCAAGCGGGATCGAAAGGGCAAATTCGAAGCCCGCGCGGTCGCAGAAATTCAGGGAATTCTTGGCCGCGCCTACCGCGAAGAGACGGATTGGCAAAGCCGCATCCGCAGCGTGAACCTCGTCGCCGACGCGCTGAACAGGGGAGAATTGGCGCGCGCCATGATGGTTGCAGTGCTTATGCGCCTGCCAGATCCCGCCAGCTCCGTCAGTATTGCCGACGTCGATGGTGTTTTGGCGAAGGTTGGTTTCGACCCCGACGAACCGCGTGATGAACGGGGACGATGGACGAGCGGCGGAAGCAGCGACGCGGACACCGGCACTGGCCACCATTCATCCGAAGCGCAGCTCGCCGACACCGACCTGAGCGATGTTTCCACCGATCCGGTGGCGCAAGCGGCAGTTCGGGCACCCGACCCCAAGCCGAGTATCGTTCTCGCAGCCGCGGACGACGAGGATGAAAAAGATCCGCGCTTCGGCATTGGCGGCAACAATCCGCCACTCGATGAGCTCATTCCGCAGCGGCTGCTTCAGTCTCCCGCCGGCCCGCCAATACAATTCCTCGACAATCTGCTGGGTATCAGCGCGCCGGGAGACGAGGCAAATCTCGAATGGGCCCAGCTTCAGATGAAGGGCCTTCTTTATCAAATTCGCCAAATCGACCCAAACTATGTCTATCAAAGCATTGAGCCCGAAGGCGGTCTGGCGGCAATGTCCTGGGAGGAACGGCTCAATCTGATAAACGGCCTGCGTGCCGACCTGGCTGCCGCGATCTATAGGACAAAGAAAGACACCAAGCCGCTTCAGGAGGTTACCTTCGAATTCATGCAGCGGGCGACAAACGCAGCTTATGACGAAGCAGTACAAAGACTGGATGCGGGA
>DATJUM010000238.1:0-3222 GCA_035502355.1 Rhizomicrobium sp.
GTAGGTATAGATGATGCGCGCATCGGGAATGATGTCGTGATAGATCGCATCGAATGTCGAAGTGATCCCGCCTTCCCACCTGCCCTTCAGCCTCTCGCGGCCGCCGACCCGGAAATCCATCTCGCGCTCGAGTTGATGCCAACGGCCTTCGTCGCCGCTGAACCACCGGCTTTTTGCGGCCACGTTCGAAAACGCGCGAAACACCAGCTCGACGGGCGAATCATACGTCCGCTCGATGGTGAAGATGTCATGCCCGACCGGGTGTCCCGGACCGTTCCCGCTCCACATGCGCATCAGTTCGGCCTGAAGCTTGTCCAGTGTCTGCGACCAGCCCTGGGGTGCGCCCGCCACGGCAGAGGCTGCTTCCGCCGGGCTCACGAAGGTGTAGGTCTGCGTGACATCCATCCGCGTACCGCCCAGCACCTCGGCAAAATCGACTTCAGTGTAGGCGCGGAACAGCGCGCGGCCTTCTCCATCGGACACATGCAGATCGAGCACCAGACGATCATGGGGCGAGACTTCCACGAAACTTCCCCGCGACCAGTGGTCGATGCCGTCCGGTCCGCACATGCGGACCTCGAACGCGCCGCCTGTCCGCATGTCCACCTTCGCCTCCGGCACGGTGCAGTTCGCCGGCGCAAACCAGCGTTTGACATGATCCGCCGAACTCCAGGCCCGGAACACGATCTCGCGCGGCGCGTGAAACGTGCGCGATATTTTGAGCGGTACGAGCCCGGTTTCGGCCTGCTCATTATTTGCCTGTGTCACGTCCATCTCCTTCCGTTTTCAATGTTTCGAGATAGTGTCCCAGCCGGTCGAGGCGCTGCTCCCATTCCATCCGCCTGCGGCTGATCCATCGTTCCGCCCTGCCAAGCGCGGCGGCGTCGATTTCGCAGGTGCGCACGCGGCCGCTCTTGCGCGAGCGGACCAGCCCCGCCTTTTCCAGAAGCGCGAGGTGTTGCATCACGGCCGGCAGCGACATCGCAAACGGCCGCGCCAGCTCGCTGACCGAGGTACGTCCGCGCGAAAGCCGCTCCACCATCGCGCGCCGCGCCGGGTCGGCGAGCGCCTGGAATGCAAGGTCGAGACGTGTCTCTTGGTTAAGCATATGCTTTAGTATCATGGCCAGAATACTTATGCAATGGCTTTAGTAATAATTTTCGGCGCGGATCAGGGCTTGATGCCGAGATCGGAGAAGCTCGCCGCAATCGCGGGGTCCTGCTGGGTGGCGGCGGCGATGTCGGCGCTGCCGGCGGTGCTGTTTCCATCATGCAGTTCCACGATGCCCCGCATGTAAAGCGCACCCGCGAGCCGGGGACTGACGGTCAGGGCCTGGTCGAAATCGGTCTTAGCCTCTTTGAGGTGGCCGAGCTGGTATTGCAGGAAGCCAGCCGCGCCCAGAACCTGCGTGTCCTTTGGCGCGAGTTTCGCGGCCTGTCCGCAATCGGCGAGCGCCTTGTCAAGATCGGTCTTCAGGATCGCGCGGATCCGGCAGCGGATCGCATAGGAGCTGGCGACATCCGGCTGGAGGCGAAAAATATGGGCGATATCAGCCATCGCCAGATCAGCCCGACCGGTCAGGGCGTAAACTTCCGCGCGCCCTTCGAGCACACCGGCCAATGCGCCCGCGGTCGGCATCGAAATGGCGGAGCCGGGCGCTTCGGTCGATTGATGGCTGTCCGAGACGCCCAACGCTTCGTAGCCGAGTGCGCGGGTGTAGGACTCGATGGCCTTCGCATATTGATGCATGTCGCGATAAAGGCCGCCCAGTACCGTCAGCACCGCGATCTCGCTGTTTGGGCCGCCGCCATTGTCGAGCAGCCGCGTGCAGTAATCGATGCGGCGCTCGGGCGAAAGCTTCACATCCGTACAGCGCGCCCAATAGTTGAAAGCGCTCTGGCCACGGGCGTTTGCGCCGCCGAGCGCGAGTGCAATGAGCACGGCCATACCGTACGACAGGTATCTCACCATTCGGGACTCCGGGCAACGCAAGGGCTGATGATTGCCCAGGATGGCCGTGCGCCAAATAGACTCCGTCGAGCGCCGAGCTGCCGACTTAACTAACGCGCATGTGCGGATTTTGGCGCCGCCGCCGCGCTGGCCAATATCGGGCCGGTTAGTTCCGGTTCCGGCGGGGTCTCATACTGGCGATAGCCCGGCATCTGATCGAGACGCACGAAGGTGTAGCCTTCCTCGATCAGCGGGGGCACCACGGCCGCTACCAGTGCAGCCGATTGCGCGTGAATGCAGTGCATCAGCACCACGCCGCCGTCCTTGCGGCGAATCTCGCGCATATAGCCCTTGGCGCATGTGGCCGCGTCCCAGCCGCGATGCCAGCAGTCCCAGTCGGATGCGCTCAGCACATAGCCGTCATCGCTGAAGCTGATCTCGCCGCCCTCGTCCCAATAGATCGGGCCGACATATTTGCGCAGTTCCGGATCGGCATTGAGCGCGCGGGCGAAGGCCGGTCGCCACGAGCCATAGGGCGCACGGAAATAGAGTTTCGTGCCCTCCGGCATGAGAGGCGCGATCAGATCGTCCACGCGCCGGATCTGGTCGAGCAGCAATTCCGGATTGTCGGCATAGCTCTGGCCGAGGAAGGGGTGTGTGGCGCTGTGATTGCCGAGCAGATGTCCTTCGCGGGCGATGCGCGCCAGGATGCCAGGGTGGGCTTCCGCCATGCGGCCGACAATGAAGAAGGTGGCCTTGACGCCGGCCGCATCGAGGGCGTCCAGGACAGCGGGCGTGTAATCGTTGGGACCGTCATCGAAGGTCAGCGCGACGACATGCGAATGGCGCAGGCCGGAATGATAGATGTTCGTCGGCTGGAAGAAGGCAAGTTCGGTTTTTGACGCACGGGACGCAGACTGCGCGAGGACCGGCGGACTCCCGAAAACAGCCAGCGCCAAAAACCCGCCAAGCGCTGCAACAATCTTCCCCATTGACGCCCCCGGTTACAATCCGATCGCCGGATAAGCTTAGTACGAACCAAACTGCATTGCACGGCAATTGAAGCAATTCGTTAACGGATTCGAAACGATTGTGAGCAGGCTCTCCCGGGCGGGGCAAAGCCCTGCCCTTACCTGCCCGGAAAGTCGGAATTCCGGATCGGATCCCAACGGCTTCAATGAATTCGGCGTCACTTTCTCAACAGGTTCCAACCGACCTTATGCTATTCTAGCCAAGCCGGTGTCGGCGTCGGAATTTGGCGACGCGCTGAAA
>DATJUM010000239.1:0-2408 GCA_035502355.1 Rhizomicrobium sp.
ATCGACGGAGCGCCATACCGTCATCCTCAAGAAGCACAATCAGCAGGTAGAGGTGTGCAAGGTCAAGTTCTGATCTGGACCGCTCGAAGCACCTTCAGAGGGGCTAACCGAATGTGGCGGCACGTTGGAAACGCGCCGCCACATTCGGTTAGCGCCACTTATTGTTGGTTTGCCTCGCGGCGGAGCTGGGCTTCCAACGCGCGGATGCGTGCCTGCGCTTCGGCCAATGCTGCCTCGGCGGCTTCGCGCGCTTGCGCCTCAGCGTCGCGGTTGGCCTCGGCTGCCTGTCGCGCCTGCGCTTCGGCATCGAGGGCCGCTTCAGCGACGTTGCGGGCCTGGGCCATGTCCGTCAAGTTGCCGATCTCTTCTCCGCTGTCGCCATCCCAACACACTACGCGCTCCTCGCGCAGACCCAGCAGCAAACGCACCGGCGCCAGCAGTAAGCGCCCTTGCCTGTCCGGACGCATACGCAGGTACTTTCGCGCCCCACGCCGGTAGCCGACCAGCTGCCGGGGACTGTTTTCGCGCTCTTGGTCCACGAGGATGTACAGCGGCACGCCAGCGCGATAATACTCGCGCACCTTCATCACCACGTCGTTGTCGCGGGCTTGCCGATCGTGCGCGTCCGGCGAGACAACCTCGATGACCAAGAGCGGATGAGCGCCTTCCACGGCGACGGAGAACATCCCCCAATTGCGGCGGCGAGGGTCATTGACGCCATCGAAAACACTGAGGTCGGGCGAATGGTTGCCTAGACCGGCAACGCCCCAATTGACGAGGCAATCCGAGAGCACCAGCGCCTGCGGATGGCCGGACAGACGCCATTCCAACACCGAGGCCAAATAGCGGCGGTCGCGTTCTTGCTGCGTGTTTTCCAAAATATGATCGCCCTTCTTCGGGTGCAACAAGTCCTCCGGGGTCAGCGGCACCTGCACCGACTGTTTGGAGCCATCGGGACCAACTTGCCAGGCATAACGCCAGCCGAAGCGAAACGGATCGGGCGGCGGGGTGCTGCGTTTCATGGTGGATCTCGCATCGATAAGGAACGGACACAATCAACGCGCATTGTACGCCACGGGGCGAAAGCGGGAAAAGAGGACTTGAAGGGGCGTCTGTTCTTCTGTTCTTCCACACCGCCAGAATCATCTTGTCCGGCGTGACGGCGGCCCGTTACGATTGCGGAAACGATTTCTTCGGCGTGAGGAGGCCGCATGGCCGAAGCTCAGTCCACCAAGCCGGATGTCACCATCGTCGGCGCGGGCCTCGCCGGCACCTTGTTGGCCTGCGCGTTGGCCCGCGCCGGCCGCCGCGTCGATGTCTACGAGAAGCGCTCCGACCCGCGCCGACGCCAACCGGAGCAGGGCCGTTCGATCAATCTCGCGCTGTCCCTGCGCGGCATCGATGCCCTGGGTGAAATCGGCCTCGCCGAGGAAGTGCTGAAAGCCAGCATCCTCATGCGCGGCCGCATGATACATTCGCCGACCGGCGAGTTGACGTTTCAACCCTACGGCAAAGACGATTCGCAGGCGCTGCACTCCGTCTCACGGGCTGGCTTGAACTTACAACTCATCGAGGCCGCCGCTCGCTATCCGTCGATTCACCTGTTTTTCAAGCACAAATGTGTCGGTCTCGATGCCGATAGCGGCAAGCTAGAGTTCGTCGCGAACGCCGAACACCCGACCGTCGAAATCGTTGCCGATTTCATCGTCGGCGCTGACGGCGCCTATTCCGCCGTGCGCGAGAAGCTGCAAAAACACGAGCGTTTCAATTATCGACAGGATTATCTCAGCCACGGCTACAAGGAGCTGACGATCCCCGCGGCAACGGGCGGCGCCTTTCAAATGGAGAAACACGCCCTGCACATTTGGCCGCGCGGCAGCTTCATGATGATCGCGCTACCCAACCTGGACGGCTCCTTCACCGTCACGCTGTTCTGGCCGTTCGAGGGGCCGAACAGTTTCGCCGCCCTGCGGACAAGGGAGGCGATCGAGTCCTTCTTCCGGCAACAGTTTCCCGACGCCTTGCCGCTCATCCCCACATTGGCGGACGATTTCCTGCACAATCCAACGAGCGCGTTGGTGACAATTCGCTGTCAGCCGTGGCACTGGGGCGAACGAGTCGTGCTGCTTGGGGATGCCTGTCATGCCGTGGTGCCGTTCCTTGGTCAGGGCATGAACGCCGCCTTCGAGGATTGTACGGTCCTCACTGACTGCCTCGGCCGCTACCCCGATCGCCGCGCCGCCCTCGCCGCCTACGAGGCGATGCGCAAGGAACATCTCGACACCCTGGCCGACCTTTGTATCGACAATTTCCTGGAGATGCGCGATCGCGTCGGCTCGCGCCTGTTCGTCTTCCGCAAAAAACTCGGCCTGCTGCTGCATCGTCTCTTTCCGAAGTGGTACATCCCA
>DATJUM010000240.1:0-19037 GCA_035502355.1 Rhizomicrobium sp.
GGATCGTCCACGAGCTGCCGCCTTCCGCGTCTCCGCGCCTCCGCGTGAACCTGGTGCTGGGAGATTCGAAATCCTGAGTCGAGACGAGCCCCAAACCGGCAACTCCGCAGTCGCGGTCAAGCGGCTTGTGAAGTCCGGGATGTTTTCCCCGGACAGCCCTGCGCATAGCGGGGGAGGAAAATTACATACCGAAAGTCGCGGCGCGGAGGAGGATGAGCTGGCGGCGGAAGAGAGAAACATCGCTGCGGTTTTTGATCAGGCGCGAGAGATAGGCGGGAACAAGCGAAGCCGGCAGGATTGCAGGGACGACGCCGCGCGGGATCGGGAGGCGGCGCGCCTTTTCGAAATGATCCCGTGCCATGTTTGCGACTTGTACAATCGCGCCCTTGTCTCCTCTGGCGGCGAGAAGATCGGCCGGAAGAAAGGATTTGCCGCGCGCGGCATGAAACGGCATCGACCGCAGGATTCCGGCAAGGCCGTAGGCGATTCCGGCTTCGCGCGCCAGGTCGTCCACCCCCGCGTCCGCGTTCAGAAGCGTTGCCGCAACCCGCATCAGCGCGCCGGAGGTCGCATCCGCATGCGCTTCGATCGCCACAAGGTGGGCGAACGGAGCCGAGGAAATTTCCTCGCCGCGCGCATCGATCAGCGCATGCAATGCACCGGCGGCAAGCGGCGCGCGCTGTAACAGCTCCGCCAGCCCGATCGCTGCCGGCTGTGCGCGGGGTCGCCCTTCGCGGGCCTCGTCCACGGCCTCGCGCCACCATTGCAGCCGGATTTCGGCCATCATGGGCTCGCGCGCGATTTCGGTTGCGCGGACAATTTCGTGATTGAAGGCGTAAAGCGCGAAAAGCAGCGGACGCCGGCCGGCCGGTGCAAACAGGCTAGCGAAATAACGGTCCGGGTCGGAACGGCGAACCACGGCCGCGCAGGCGGCAAAGGCTTCTTCCGGACTCACGCGAGTCTGCCGGGAGCCGCAATCATGCGGCTCCCGGCCCGGACGATCAGGGCAGGTGCGACGCGCCGACCATGCAGAACAGCATCGGGATCGAGAGCAGCGTATTGATCCGCGAGAACATGCCGGCGGTCTTTCCGGACGCACCGCGCGCATCCTTGGTCATGTCCGGATAGCGGTTGTTGATGTTCAGCGCCTTCTGCTGGTTCGGCCAGATCACGAACCAGACATTGAACCACATGATCGTGCCCAGCCACATGCCGATGCCGATCAGCACATAGCGCGGTTCGGAGAACGCGCCGCCCGAATCCACCGCGTCCAGCGTAAAGGCCTGGACGAGATACTTGTTGAGAATGGCGAGAATGATGCCGAACACGATGGTGCTCATCGCGCTCCAGCGGAACCAGAACAAGGCGGCGGGCGTGATATATTTGCCAAGTGCCGGACGGAGGTCCTCCGGAATCTTCGGCGTCGTGGGTGTGGAGACGAAGTTGAAATACCACAGAAGCCCGATCCACATGACGCCGCTGATGACATGGATCCAGCGTACGAGGAACTGCCAGAACGTCTGGTCGACAACCACGCCGGTCTCGGACCAGTGGATAATCAGCAAGATAAGCGCAAGGATGAACCCTGCAACCACGACGTTGCGGAGATTGGAAAGAAACGCGGCCATGTCCGTAAGCCTCCCCTCTGAGGTCGGTGAGTCCCAGGCCGGAGTCTATCTTATTTTAAGGCCTGTCCAGCGCGCCGCTTGCGATATGTTGGCGCAGAACCCGCCGCGTCGCCCGCGTCACGGGCGAACCGTGCTCAGAGGGCGAGCTGCTTGGGACGGACACTGCGAAACCAGGTGACGACGAACAGCCGTGTCACCATGACCGCGGTGAAGAAGGACGTGATGATGCCAAGGCCGAGCGTCACGGCAAAACCGCGCACCGGCCCGGACCCCAGCTGGAACAGGATCAGCGAGGCGATCAGGTGGGTCATGTTGGCATCGACGATGGTGGCCATCGCCCGCCGGAAGCCCTGATCGATGGAGGCGATGATGCTGCGGCCGTTCCTATGCTCCTCGCGGATACGCTCGTAGATAAGAACATTGGCGTCCACAGCCATGCCCATGGTGAGCACGATGCCGGCAATGCCGGGCAGCGTGAGCGTGGCACCGAAGGCGGTGAGCGCGGCCAGAAGCAGAATCACGTTGAAAGTGAGCGCCACGTCGGCAAACAGCCCGAAAAGGCCGTAGCGGGCGATCATGAACAGCGCGACCAGCAACAAACCCGCCAGCGTGGAAAACTTGCCGGCCGTCACCTGATCGGCTCCCAGTTCCGCGCCCACCGTGCGCTGCTCGATCACCTTGAGCGGCGCCGGCAAGGCGCCGGCCCGCAGCAGCACGGCAAGATCGGTGGCACTCTGCACCGTGAAGCCGCCAGTGATGTTGGCATCTCCGCCCAGGATCGGCTCGCGGATGACCGGCGCCTCGATGATCTGATTGTCGAGCACGATGGCGAAGCGCTTGTCGACATTGGCCTTGGTGGCATCGCCGAATTCGCGCGCACCGACCGTGTCGAATTTCAGGATGACGTCGGGCTCCTGGGTCTGCGGATCGAAGCCCTGCTCCGCGTCGGTTAGCCGGTCGCCATCGACCATGATGCGGCGTTCCAGCACGAGGGGTGGGGGTGTGATGCCGTTCTTGTTCGGCGCGAATTTCACCACCTCGTCGCCGATCGGCACGATGCCCTTCTCCGCCTGTGCCGCGTCGGCCGTATCGTCGACCAGCTGGAACGTCATCCTCGCCGTCGTGCCCAGCAGTTTGATCAGGCGCGCCGGATCGCTGAGGCCCGGCACCTGCACCAGCACCCGGTCCTCGCCCTGCCGCTCGATCGTAGGCTCGCGCGTGCCCAGCTGGTCGATGCGCCGCCGCACCACCTCGATCGATTCCTGGAGGATCTGTTGCTGTGTGCTGGCCTTGAAATCATCGGTCATGCGCATGACGAGCTGGTCGCGGCCCGGCTCCGTCATCTGATAGTCGCGAGCACCGACGGACAGCACCGAACCACCGACCGTCGGATTCAGCTTGTTTAGGATGGCTTTGGCGTCCTCGTAGCGGGCGGGATCGAGCACGCGGAACGAAACCGCATCGTCATTGGCCTGGAGATTGGTGTAGCCGATGCGCGCTTTCCGGAACGCGATGCGGATGTCGCCCATCAGCGATTCCAGCCGGTCCTTCTGCACCTGATCGAATTCCACCTCGAGCAGGAGGTAGGAGCCGCCTTGCAGATCGAGCCCCAGTGCCACCGTGCCGGTCGGCAGAAACGGCGGCATGCGCGAGACGACCCAGCGGGGCAGTGCATTGGGCAGGGCAATGAGAACGCCCGCGACGAGAATGAGGATCGTCACGACTTTCGACCAGGTCGGTATCTGCAGCATGGTGTTCCCGGTATCAGCTCTTGTCGTCCGGTGCGGCGGTCTTGGTCCGCACGTCGCTCAATGTACTCTTGATCACCCGGATCTGCACCCCATCGGCGATTTCCAGCATCACGTCATCATCATCGCGCACTTTGGAAACCTTGCCCACAATTCCGCCGGCAGTGACCACGACATCGCCGCGCCGAACATTGTCGAGCATTTCGCGATGCTGTTTGGTGCGCTGCTGCTGGGGTCGCATGACCAGGAAATAAAAAATCACGAAAACAAGAACGAGCGGCGCGATCGTGGTGATGAGAGAGGAATCCATGAAGCTGTCCGGGGAAATGGTCAGGGATAGGCCCAAAGGCGGCGCGGACTATAGCCGCGCGCCCCTCCATTGCAACCGGACGCTTTCAGGGAAGGGCAGCGAGAAGCCGTACCGGGTTGAGGGGCTTCAGGTCCTCGCGGATCTCGAAATGGAGCTGCGGCCGGTCGACGCCCCCGGTCTCTCCCGCCGTTCCGATGATCTGCCCCTTCTCGACGCGGTCGCCACGCGCGACCGCGATGCTCTGTGCATGGGCGTAAGCCGTAACGTAACCGCCGGAATGGGCGATCAGGATGAGATTGCCGTAATCCCTGAGCCCGTCACCCGCATAAGTGACGGTGCCTGCAGCGGCGGCATGAATGGGCGCGCCTAGCAGCGCGGCGATATTTATGCCGTCATTGCGTTCGCCATTGGCGGCCGGACCGAAGGGCGAAATCACCCGGCCCCGAACCGGCCAGACAAATTCTTTGGCGGCATTCCTGTCCTCGGAAGTCGCAGCATCTCGACGCGCGATGCCCGCCGCCTCCGTCTCGCGCGGGCGCAGATAGCCGGATGCTCCGAAAGCTTTCGGCGGCGGCGCATAGTTCGGTGCGTCCTGGTCGAGCGCTTCCGCGAGCACGGCATTGCGGGTGACCGCAGAGCCGGCTGGAATGCGCAGGCTCTCGCCCGCTACGACAGCAGCATGCGAGCGAAGCCCGTTCAGCTTCGCCACGGCGATGGGCGAAACATCGTAGCGCGCGCCGAGTTTTTCCAGCGTGTCGCCCGGACGAACGACGACGGTGTAAAAAGTCGGATGCGGCCACGCTCCGTTTTCTGCGCTTAAAGCGCAGGCGCCGCTTGCGGTCGCAAAAATCGACAACAGCGACAGGCCGGCGACGCGGCAAAATTCAGTGCTTCGTTTCTTTCTCATCCGGCGTTCGCACCTCTTGCGGCAGACCGGGCAGCATGGGCACGAAAGCCACGGGGATGAGCGTTTCGCGCACCGGCCCTTTCTCGGTGCGGATAATCTTTACCAAGTGTTGCGAAATCCTTTCGAACCCGCCGGGTGTGCTCAACGGCGCGATAAGAATTCCACCGGGTTTCAGCTGGTTGATCAGCGCTTCGGGAATCTCCGATACCGCGGCCGTCAGGATGATGCGGTCGAACGGCGCCTGCTCAGGCCAGCCGGTGAGGCCGTCGCCGTGACGAACCACAATGTTATGAAGCCCGAGCGCCTTGAAGCGCGATTCGGCCGCCTGGAGCAGCGGGCGGTGGCGCTCGATCGTGTAGACCATCCGGCACAGCGGAGCGAGCACCGCGGCCTGATAGCCCGAACCCGTGCCGAGCTCGAGCACGCGATGCTGGCGCTCGAGCTGAAGCGCCTCGGTCATGTAAGCGACGATGTAGGGCTGGCTGATCGTCTGGCCGCAGGCGATGGGAAGGGCGATGTTTTCGTAAGCCGTCGGCTGGAACGGCTCCTCGACGAAGAGATCGCGCGGCGTGCGCTCGAGCGCCGACAGCACGCGCTGGTCAGCAATGCCCTGCCCGCGCAGCTCCATCACCAACGCGATCGGGCGGTGATCCTCGCTCATCCCGGAAGCTTGAGCGTTTCAAGCAATGGCTTCAACCGGTCGCGTTCATGAAATTCCGTAAGATTGAGATGCAGCGGCGTAACCGAAATGCGCTTCGCATAAATGGCCTTGAGATCGCTGCCTTCGGGCGGCTGGCTGCGGCCACGCTTGAACCCGATCCAGTAATAGGGAACGCCGCGCGCATCGATGCGGCGGTCGATCATGGCGGTCTGGAGATCGCGTTTGCCCTGCGCAGTCACGCTCACCCCGCGCACCGCAGCCGCGCCGCCATCGGGGAAATTCACGTTCATCAGCACATCGGCGGGCCAGCCGATGGATATCAGTTTCTCGATCAGCGGCGGACCGTGGACTTCGGCAGCGGTCCAATCCACATTGTGACCACCGCTCAGCCCGAATGCCTGTGATAGAGCGATCGAAGGCACGCCAAGCGCGGTTCCTTCCATGGCGCCCGCGATCGTGCCCGAATAGGTGACATCGTCAGCGAGATTGGCGCCGCGGTTGACGCCGGACAGCACCAATGTCGGGCGCGCCTCGGCCATCAATTCAGCGATCGCCATCATCACGCAGTCGGTCGGCGTGCCGCTGACGGCGAAATGGCGCGAATCGATCTGGCGCAAACGCAGCGGCAGCGCGAGTGTCAGCGAGTGCGAGGCGCCCGACTGCTCCGTCTCCGGCGCGACAACCCAAACATCGTCGCAAAGCGCGCGCGCGATTTTTTCCGCGACCACAAGTCCCGGCGCATGAACGCCATCGTCATTGGTGACGAGAATGCGCATTTGTCAGACGCGCCCGAGTCTTTCCTCCCCCGCTTGCGGGGGAGGTGGCGCGAGCGTCGCGAAGCGCCGGAGGGGGGAAGAAAAGTAGCAGACCGAAGCCCCACATATCCCCTCTCTGCCCGCTTCGCAGGCACCTTCCCCGCGCGCAGAGGAAATCAAAGGCGGTCGCGTCAAACTCATCTCCCGATCTTCTCGGCGCCGTCCATGTAGGAGCGCAAGGCGGCGGGAATGACAATTGAGCCGTCGGGTTGCTGATAGTTTTCGAGGATCGCAACGAGAGTACGGCCGATGGCGAGGCCTGAACCGTTCAGCGTGTGAACAAATTTGAGCGCTTTCTCGCCTTTCGGCCGATACCGCGCATTCATGCGCCGCGCCTGAAAGTCGCCGCAATTGGAACAGGACGAGATTTCCCGGAACCGGTTCTGCCCCGGCAGCCAGACTTCGATGTCGTACGTCTTCTTGGCCGCAAAGCCCATATCGCCCGTGCACAGCGTCATCACCCGATGATGCAGCCCCAGCCGTTTCAGCACGGCTTGCGCGCAATCGGTCATGCGTTCGTGCTCGGTCTCGGAATCTTCCGGCGCGACGATCGACACCAGCTCGACTTTCGAGAACTGATGCATGCGGATCAGGCCATGCGTATCCTTGCCGGCGGCGCCCGCTTCCGCCCGGAAACACGGGGTCCAGGCGGTGAAGCGCAGGGGGAAGACCGCTTCCTCGAGAATCTCCTCGCGCACATAATTCGTCAGCGAGACTTCGGCGGTCGGGATCAGCCAATAGCCCGTCGTGGTATGAAACAAATCCTCGTGAAATTTCGGCAGCTGGCAGGTGCCGAACATGGCCTCGTCGCGCACCAGAAGCGGCGGCGAGATTTCGCGGTAGCCGAATTCGCGCGTGTGCAGATCGAGCATGAAATTGCCGAGCGCCCGCTCGAGCCGTGCCAGCGCGCCGGACAGTATGACAAATCGCGCCCCGGAAATTTTCGCCGCACGCTCGAAATCCATCTCGCCGAGCGCTTCGCCCAGAACAAAATGTTCGCGCGGCGAAGCGACAGGCGGCGCGGTGCCGAAACGTCGCGCGAGCACTTCCACATTGTCGTGTTCATTGGCGCCGTCGGGCACGTCGCCCGAGGGAATATTGGGCAGCGAGGCGAGCGCCTGTTCGAGCGCGGCTTTGAGCGCGCGCTCTTCCTCCTCGCCTTTCTGGATTTCTTCCTTGAGCCCCGCCACCTCGCCCATCAGCGCGGCGGCGCGGCCTTCGTCCTTCTGCGCCTTTGCCGCCCCGATCTGGCGGGCGGCTTCGTTGCGCCGTGCCTGGGCTTCCTGGAGACGCGCCTGAAGCGCGCGCAGCGACCTGTCGCGCGCAAGCAGATCATCGGCGATGGCTTGTGCATCGGCCATGCCGCGCCGCGCCAGCCCGGCCGCAAACTCCGCCGGCTGTTCCCGGATCGCCCGGATGTCATGCATCGCGCCTGCTCCCTGTCGCGCGCCGGTAATGGCATGGGTTGTTTGGAGGGTAAAGCCGCCCTTGCCGCCCCAACACGCGGCCGGATTGCTTCAACGCGTTTGCATGAGCCGGCGCAGTTCTCGTTCCACAGCCGCGAAAACGCCCGGCCAATCGTCCCGCGCCGTCTGGCGAAACAGACGCATCGTCGGATACCAGGGACTGTCGGAACGGTCGAGCAGCCAGCGCCAATCGGGCACATATTTCAGGACCAGCCAAACGGGGCGGCCGAGCGCTCCGGCCAGATGGGCGATCGCCGTATCCGAAGTGATGATGAGATCGAGATTTTCCATGACGGCGGCCGCATCGAGAAACGCATCGGGCCCTGCGTCGAAATCCTCGCCCAGCGTCTCGACCGTCATGCCGGCCGGCAAATGGGCGAGCTGCTCGACACCATCGCGCTTTTGCAGGCTGATGAGACGCAGGCCCGCGACGCAGGCCAGCCGCTCGAAATGAACGAGCGGAACCGACCGGCCGAAATCGGTTGGCGATTCTTTGTTGCCTTGCCAGCAGATACCCACCTTGAAATCATCCACTCCGAGCCATGTTTTCCAGCGTGCGATGCGCTCCGGTTCGGCGGCGAGATAGGGAATGCGCGCGGGTATGCTGTCCGCATCCGTTCCGAAGGCGAGCGGCAGGCTGAGAAGTTCGACGCGAATGTCGAAATTGGGCGCCGCGGCGCTCCGTGGGATGATCGTCACCTCACCGCCGAGCGTCGCAAGAAGGCGAACTAGCGCGTCCTGCACCGCAAGGACCACGCGCGCGCCCTGCTCCTGCGCCAGACGCGCGTAGCGGCAAAACTGGATCGTATCGCCGAGCCCCTGCTCCGCCTGGATGAAGACCGTCTTTCCTTCGAGATCGTCGCGCCGCCTCCAGCGCGGCGATGATCTGGGCAGGGATGCATCGGGCGCCGGCCGCCATTCATAGAGTGGCCAACCTTCGGCAAAATCACCAAGCAGAAGTTTCCACATGCCCTTGTTGCAAAGGGCGCCGGCGAAATCGGATTGCAGTGTGAGCGCCTGGTCGAAACACGCGAGCGCTTCGTCGAAACGTCCAAGTTCGTATAATGCATTGCCGCGATTGCAGAACGCTTCGGCGTAGTCCGGCTTGAGCGCGATGGCGCGCTCGAAGCTCGCCAGCGCGTCGTCCGGACGATTGAGGCTCTGAAGCGCCTTGCCTCTGTTATAATGCGTCAATGCGTGGGAGGCATCGGCGCGGAGCGCGCGATCGTAGCTCGCAAGCGCGTCGTCATAACGCCTGAGCTCGAAAAGCACATTTCCTTTGTTGCCGAGAGCGGTGGCGTAGTCGGGCCTGAGCGCAATGGCGCGATCGTAGCTCGCCGCGGCGTCCTCGATCCGGTTCAGCGCACGCAGCGCGTTGCCCCTGTTATAATGGCCGTCCGCCGCGTCGGGCGCGAGGGCGATGACGCGCTCGAAACAGGCCAGCGCCTCCTCCGGCCGGTCGAGCTCCAGCAGCGTGTTGCCCCTGTTCCGCAAAGCACCGGCATGATCGGGCAGGTAACGAAGGGCCAGATCGTAATTCTGCAACGCTTCTTGTGGGCGCTGCAGAACGTTGAATACCGTCGCCTTGCTGAAATAGGCCTCGGCATAAGCCGGCTGGCAGCGGATGGCGTGATCGTAACTGCGCATCGCGTCCTCGAAGCGGCGCATGGCCTGCAACGCGATGCCCCGGTTGCAATGGACAACGGCGTTGTCCGGCGCCGCGCGCACGACCATGTCATAGAGCGTCAGCGCTTCGGCGAGGCGGCCCTGACGATGATGGTCGACGGCGCGCCGAACGAGCGCGGCAAGAGCGGCCGTGTCATTGGGATTCGTCAAGCGCAAGCCCCGGAATTTTGCAAGGTAATGCCATGACGCGTTCGCCCCGGTCAAAACAGCTCCATTGCCTCTGCGATTCACACGGTGCTGAAGGCCTGCACCATATGTATGTATCAGTGCACTGGATTGCGGCGAATCGGACGATGACTATCGTCCAGGCTTCGATTGGCCTACCGCCGATCGAGGCGGCTAGATAGCTCCAGCTGTTCGTCACGGTCCCGATCGCCAGCCGGTCTATCTCCGGCTCGCCGGTCGATTTGATGACCTCGGCGTCGCCCACCGAGCCGTCAGGCAACACTAGGATGTGCAGTTCCAGCGCCAACGCGCCGACCATCCCGAGCGTATGCGGCAACTCCGGCCTCTCATTGATATGGCCGAGATCAAGTCGCGGCGGAAGCCGCTGGACGATGCCAGCTTTTGCCGCCCGAAAAACCGGGAGGCGACGATAATTGCCGGCATTCCTGCCCGATATTCATTGCAACGAAGCGGCTGACCTCCATCCCATTTATGCCGGATGAAACCCGATTCACTCTACCTCAATGTTTCCCCGAGCACACCGCAAAATTAACTGTCGCTGCAGGTGCTATCGTACATACACGAAGTCGGCCTGGAGACCTCGCGCATTCAATTGTCCAGCGGGCTCGGATTTTCCAGTAAGTATGGTAATGGTAAGTATCTGTCCCCGTAGAGAATGCTCACCTCTGGTCATCGTGATCATTAGTAACTCGCGTAGAGTCATTTTCCGCCAGAACAGACTTACGTAGCTCCCAGGAGGACCCCGGTACATATCGCTCCTTTCTAACGGTGGGTGATGTATGGAAGAAATCCGAAACAGCTCTGCCGGCGGATTGCCAGGCGCAAGAGAAACCCCACGGCGCGTGCCTATGGGAGAAAGGACAATTTCTAACCCATTTGCGAAACTTATCTTGGAGGCCGTTATCGTTGCATTACCGTCAGGCTGCGCTGTTCTGCTAAATGCATTCCAAAACCCGACCATTTCCGGCGGAAAGATATTTCGTGCATTTATCTGCGACGAAAACACAATGGCCGACAACACTATCAGATAGGCCAGAAATTCATTTGCGCGTCTTGTTTTCATCTCAATAGCCAAAATTGTTGTAGAAGTTTAGGGTCTTCAGGCAATCGAGTGGGCGATTTTGAGAGATCATAGCGGGGAAGAAGCCTGCGGACATATTCATGACCCGTCTAGATATTTTATTGTCCCCGGAACAGGGACACCTAACCAAATGCCGCGATCACTGTCGAATTTGAGAATTGCCTCTATTTCTAACTCTCCTGGTGAATAAATGATAACATGGAGACCCTCCCGAAGTTCGTCACCTATCTTCGTGATATCTTCAATCGATTTTCGAAAACGCAAATCAAATCCATGATCCATTGTGCCGTCATTGCAATCAAAGAAAATGCGATACATGGTTTGCCTCTAACTGTCGGCATCTTGCGGGATTCGGCATTTGCACTAAACCGCGCACTGATTTCAGCGGCCACGCGGAACTTAGCGGATTTGCAACTGCAAACGTCACGTGAAGTGGCTGCGGACCAGTTGGAGTAGGCACCACAGGCGCCAAGTGCTGCTAACTGGCTTGTTGTGGTGCAGCCGATCCGATTCTCTGACAAATTTGCCGTTATTGCTAACTGGTTCACAGACATATTTTGCGCGGTAACCACCGAAAATCCTGACATAACATTCCCATTGCATTTAAAATGTCTTAGTACTGTTTGTCAAATATTCCGGCGTTGCCATTGTTGAAAAGCACCCGTCAATGGAACCTTTGCGTGCCACCCAGAAGGCAGCCATATCAGGGTTCAGGGTCACACCTTCAGCATCTCCTACGCCGGTGGCGACGGCGCCGACGTGGTTCTCACGACGTGATCTAAAAATGAGACTAACTGGCCGTTCCGGCGTCGCGGGCGGCGTCTTCGCGGGCGCGGCTGTGCTCGATCAGCTTCACGCACCAGATCGAGATCTCGTAGAGAACGATCAGCGGCAAAGCGAGGCTGATCATGCTGAAGATATCCGGAGGTGTCACGACCGCCGAAAGCGCGACGATGCCGAGCACGGCGTAGCGCCAGACGCTGCGCAATTGCGCGCTGGTAATGATGCCGACGCGGCCGAGCAGCGACAGCAGCACCGGCAGCTGGAAGCAGAGGCCGAAGGCGAAAATCAGCGTGGTGACGAAATCGAGATAGTCGCTGACCTTGGCCTGCAACTCGATGCCGAGCGAACCGGGTCCGCCGGGCGTCTCGTAGCTCAAGAAGAAACGGATCGCATAGGGGAGCATCACATAATAGACAAAGGCCGCGCCCAAGAGGAACAGCACCGGGGTCGCCGCCAGGAACGGCAGGAAGGCGCGGCGCTCGTGGCGGTAAAGGCCCGGCGCGATAAACAGCCAGGCCTGCGAAGCGACGATGGGAAAAGACAGACAGATCCCGGCGAACATGCCGACCTTCACATAGGTGAAGAACGTCTCGTACAGCGCCGTATAGATAAGGTGATGATTCGGCTGGCCGGCAAGCGCGTGCGCAAGCGGCGCGGTCAGGAATGCATAGATGTATTTCGCGAAGGCGAAGCAAAGAATGAAACACGCCACGAACGCGATCAGCGAAATGACGATGCGCTTGCGCAGTTCGATGAGGTGATCGAGCAGCGGCGCCTTGGTCGCCTCGACCGCGTCTTCGTCCGCCTGGGTGGGTGCCGTCATGGATGCGGTCGCGGCGGCGCGGCAATCTCGGCGATGGACTCGGCACGGCCCGCACTCGATGTCTCAGGGGCAGCCGGCGCAACCGGTGCATCGGGCGGCGGCAGCACGGGCGCGCGCAGCGCATGGTCGATATCGGCCAACGGACGTTCCTTGCGCAGCGAATCGAGTTCGGCACGCAATTCGTCGAGTTCCGACTGGCGCGCCATTTCGTCGAAGCTCTTGCGGAACTGATCCGCCATCGCCCGGGCCTTTGCGACCCAGCGTCCCGCCGTGCGCATCAGCTGCGGCAAGTCCTTCGGACCCACCACGACAAGCGCCACGATGAGCAGTAGGAGGATGTGGCTCCAGCTCAGATCGACAAACATGGAACGCCTAGTCCTGTTCCAAGAGCGTTGTGAAAACGAAATGGAACTGTTTCCCCCCATCCAGTGTCATTCCCGCGTAAGCGGGAATCCAGAAGCGCGATCTAACCGGAAAGGACAGCGACCTGGGTCCCCGCTTTCGCGGGGATGACTGGAGAGGGGAGAAGCCGCCGTGCTTCAACTCCGCGCCGCCGTTCAGTGCCCCGGGGCGGTGTCCTTCTTGGCGGCTTCTTCGCGCCGGTCGGGGATCGCATGCTCCTCGTCGGGTTCGTTCAGACCCTTTCGAAAGCTGCGGATTCCCTTTGCCACATCGCCCATGAGATCGGAAATCTTGCCGCGGCCGCCGAAGAGCAGGAGCGCGACGATGGCCAGAATAAGAATGTGCCAGATGCTCAGCGCACCCATGAGACTCTCCTTAAGCCCATTTCAGGGCCTGCTGACGTTTCCCCGCCATGATGCGCACAAAGACCTTTAAGCTCCTTTGCGCCGGCTGAGGCAAGCTCAACCCGCAACAACCTCGCCTTTCCGACCCAGAGCGGCAGCCAGCGCCGCCAGCCGCTTCTGGACCGGCTCACCTGCAATCTGGGCGCGACGCCGGGGAATTTCCAGGATGACGCGCGATGGAGTCATGCGGAGCCCGTAATGCGGCAGCTCTCCGGGGGCCGACGCGGAAAGGGCAAAAGCAAGGCGGAGGGCGAGACCGAGCCGATGCGCGGCCGCCGCCTCGTCCGGGCCAAGCATGGACCCAAGCTGCGCCTCTGGCGGGAAATCCCCGTCGCCGGAATAACGGTAGTAAACCGCGCTGGCGATCAGCACGCGGGTACGATGATCGGCGCCGGCAAAGGGGGACGTGAGGACCTGACTGAACGTGCCGACCGCCCGATCGTCGGGATGGCGGCGCCAGCCGATATCCGAAAACAGGCAGACGGCGAGCCGGATGCGGCGCATCGCCTCCGATTCGTCGGGAAACAGTGGCGCGAGCCAGGCGAACATTTCGCCCGCGTGCTGGGGCGTGCGGCTGATCCGTGCATTGGTCGCAGCGGCAAAGGCGATGAGCGGATCCTTCGCACGCTCATCCGGCGCAAGCTGCTCATAAAGCAATCCTTCGCGCAAACCATAAGCGGAAATTACCACCTGGCCGAGCCCGGTGGCCGCCAGGAGTTCCTCAAGAACGATCGCGCCGTAAGGCAAAGCTTCCGCACGTCGGCGCGAGACCACCTCCATCAGCTCGTAGGATCTGCGGGACAGTCTGCCCAGGACGCGGCTGATCTTGATCGCCCGCTCGCTTGGGATCGCATAATTGTGCAGCACGTGGAGGGGGTAACGCGATTCTTCCATGTCCACGCGAGCAAAGCTTCGCCACACCCCTCCCACCGCATACAGCGAGCGGCCCTTGAGAGCGCCCAGGCGCTTCACCGCGTCGAGCCCAGATCTCACAATATCGCGCGCGCGTTCGGGCTCCCCCTTCGCCACGTCGATCAACCGCAAGGGACCGAACGGCAGAGTCAGCGCCATGCCGGTCTCGCCGTCTTTCACGGTGACCATGTCGAGGCTGCCGCCACCCAGATCGGCGACAAGCCCGTCGGCGGAGGGAATTCCGGCAAGCACGCCAAGAGCTGCGAGCCGCGCCTCCTCTTCACCCGAAAGAATGCGGATCGGGCTGCCCCACGCCGCTTCCGCGCGGCGGACGAATTCCTGGCCGTTTGCCGCGTCGCGCGCCGCCGCTGTCGCGACCGCATCGCGCAGTTCCACATGATGGGCATCGGCCAGCATGCGGAAGCGTGACAGGGAATCGAGCGCCAGCCGCATGCCTTCATCGTGCAGCCTGCGGCGCGTGACCATGTCACGGCCGATGGCGCAGATGGCTTTTTCATTGTGAACGACGGCCGGCGTGCGGGAAAACGATTCATAGATCACGAGACGCACGGAATTCGAACCGATATCGACGACGGCAAAGGGATTGTTGCGGCCGCGGGCTTCTCGCGCGGGCTCCGCGCTGAGTTCGGCCGACGCCGCGAGCCCGCTATTCATTCATCCGCCCATGCGGCGACCGCCGGCTTGCGGCGCGCCATCTTGAGCGCGCGGCCGCGCCCCGAAAGGGACGGATTGGTCATGAAATAATTATGTGCCGAGAATGCATCCTCGCGGTCGTAACGGATGTCGCGCATATAGGTGCCATCGGCCGCCATGTGCCAGGTCTGCGCCTGATCCTTCAGCAGCGATCCCATGATCTGGTTCAACACCTGCTCATGCACGGTTGGATTTTCGATCGGAACCAGCGCCTCCACCCGGCGATCGAGATTGCGCGGCATCCAGTCCGCAGAAGAAATATAGACTTTCGCTTTGGGCGAAGGCAGCCCATAGCCGCCGCCGAAGCAGACAATACGGCCATGCTCCAGGAAGCGGCCGATGATGCTCTTGACGCGGATATTCTCCGAAAGTCCCGGCACGCCGGGACGCAGGCAGCAAATGCCGCGGATGACGAGATCGATGCGCACGCCCGCCTGGCTCGCGCGGTAGAGCCCGTCGATCAGCGCCGCATCGACAAGCGCGTTGAGCTTCAGCCAGATCGCCGCCGGGCGGCCGGCGCGGGCATGCCCGATTTCTTCCTGGATCGCGTCGGCGAGCTTGCCGCGCAGCGACAGCGGTGAAACCGCTATTTTCTCGAGCGCCACCGGTTCGGCATAGCCGGTGATGTAGTTGAACAGCTGCCCGGCATCGCGGCCGAGCGCCGGATCGGCAGAAAACAGCGACAGGTCGGTATAAATCTTTGCCGTGACCGGATGATAGTTGCCGGTCCCGTAATGAACATAGGTGCGCAGCTGCCCGCTTTCGCGGCGCACGACGAGGCTCACCTTCGCGTGGGTCTTCAGTTCGATGAATCCATAGACCACCTGCACGCCGGCGCGTTCCAGATCGCGTGCCCAGCGCAGATTTGCTTCTTCGTCGAATCGCGCCTTGAGCTCGATCAGCGCCGTCACCGACTTGCCTGCTTCCGCCGCTTCGATCAGCGCCTTGACGATCGGCGAATCCTGCGAGGTGCGATAGAGCGTCTGCTTGATCGCGACGACCCCCGGATCGGCTGCCGCCTGATGCAGGAACTGCACCACCACGTCGAAGCTTTCGAAGGGATGATGCACAATAATGTCCTTGGCGCGGATGGCCGCGAAGCAGTCGCCGCCATAATCCCGGATGCGTTCGGGGAAGCGGGCGACGAAGGGCGCAAACTGCAGATCCGGGCGCTCCGAGATAATGAGTTCGCGCGTATCGGAAAGCCCGAGCAAATGCGCGACGACCAGCAGATCGGCCTGCACGAGATCGAGCTTGTCGATGATGTAATTCCGAAGCGCCTCCGGCATCGCGGCGCTGCAGACCAAATGGATCACCGAACCGCGCCGCCGGCGCTTGACCAGCAGTTCGAACATGCGGGCAAGGTCTTCGGCTTCTTCCTCGATTTCCACGTCGCTGTCGCGGATGACGCGGAACAGGCCCGAGCCCCGCACGATGTAGCCGGGAAACAGACGCCGCAGATTGAGGCCGATCGCGTTCTCCAGCGACAGAAACCGAATCTGCGGTCCCGGCAGGCGGATGAAACGCCGAAGTTGGGAAGGAATGGGCAGGAGCGCCGTCATCGGCTTGGCGTCGCGTTCGCGAACGAGCTGCAGAGCGAGCGTGAAGCCGAGATTGGGGATGAAGGGGAAAGGATGCGCGGGATCGAGCGCGAGCGGCGTCAGCACCGGGAAGATGTTCGCGCGGAAATGATCGTCGAGCCACGCGCGATCCGTGTCCGAGAGTTCTTCCGGATCGAGTACCGCGATGCCGGCGCCGCGCAATTCGCGCCGAAGCTGAACCCACATTTCCTGCTGATCGGCGATCAGTTCGCCGGCCGTTTCCTCGATGCGGGCGATCTGTTCGGCCGGCGTCAGTCCGTCATCGCTGCGCGACGCCACGCCGGCATGGACCATGCCTTTCAGCCCGGCGACGCGAACCATGTAAAATTCATCGAGGTTGGAAGCCGAGATCGACAGGAACCGCAGCCGCTCGAGCAGCGGATGGCGGTGATTGCGGCCCTCTTCGAGCACGCGCCGGTTGAAGGCGAGCCAGGACAGCTCGCGATTGATGAACCGCTCCGGCGACTTGGGATCGACGGCCGGCGCTCGTGGCGGTCGCACCTCCTCCGGCTCGCCCAGGGGGAGCACGTCGTCCTTCTGGGCAAGGCTTTCCGCCGTCATTCCGCTCTGCCGCGTTCCGGGTTTCGTGCGATCACGATCGGACTCTACCCGAAAAAGAGTGAATCTGTCATGGCGAACCAGCCTCGCGCCCGGCAATGACATTGCGGACCAGCGCCAGGCTGACCGGCCGCGCTTCCGCCAGCGCCATTGCGTCGAGTTCCGCCACGAAATCGCGCACCGCCGCAGGCGATCGGTCGAGCCGGCGCAGCATCGCTTCAATGATTGTTTCCGGCACCAATAGCTGCCGGTCGGAAAAGAGTTTGCGCGCGAGCGCTGCCAAGAGTGCCTCATCCGGCTCCCATAATGACAGCGCGGTCAGTCCCGAAAACCGCGATGCCAGATCGGGCAGCGCGTGCGCCCAATTCGCGGGCGGCGTCCGGCCCGTCAGCAGAATCCAGCCGCCGGACTCAAGCGTCGCGAACAACGCCGCGTCGCGCGCCGATGAAACATCGGCCAAATCCACATCCTCGATCGCAAGCGCCTCGCCGGACCGCAATCCCTGTTCCGCGATTTTCGCGGCGGCGACGATCCGGCCGCCCGACATTTCGCGCCAGATCGAAGCCAGATGGGTCTTGCCGCATCCCGCGGGACCGTAAAGCGCTGCAGCCCGCGCCGGCCAGTCGGGCCAGGATTCGATGAAGGCCACCGCCCGTTCATTGGCGGGAGCAACAATCAAATCGGCGCGCGACAGCGAACAGTGGGGCGGAAGCGGCAGCGGCAGCTGCGAGGAGGACCGCATCTTCGGTTGCGCTCACACACCCCGATGCCGATACAGGAGTGCGCGGACGCCCACGCCCGCATAGGCGAGGCATGACAGGATCGTAAGCGCCGCCGTCGCATCGGCTGCGGCGTCAAGCGTTCGCGGCCACTCCAATCCGAAGGTCAGCAGAAACAAAGCGAGCGCCACATAAGTAATTTGCATGCCGGTGCTGAGTTTGCCGACAAACAGCGGCTCGATGCGGATCGGCAATTCGAGCATGCGCGCGAGCATGATGCCTGCAACAATGGCGGCGTCGCGCGCAATGACCAGCAGCGTGAGCCAGAGCGGCGTGACCTTCAGCGCCGTCAGCGTGACGAATGCGGCCAGCATCAACAGCTTGTCGGCCGCCGGATCGAGAAAACGGCCAAAGCGGGATGCAAAACCGAAGCGCTTGGCCAGAAAACCGTCGGCGGCATCGCTCAGGCCGGCAAAGGCAAAAACGCCCAATGCCGCGCGATCCGCGCCGCTCACCAGAAGAAGGGCGAGCGCCGGCGCCGCTGCAAGTCTCAGCCAGGTCAGGAGGTTGGGCAGATGTCTCAGCATTGCGCTCACCGGCTGCCCGTTTGGGTATCCGCTCTCTCCAGCCACCATTGTCCCCCCTCATTGGCCAAATTGAGTCCCTGGCGCGACAATTGCTGGTTCAATTGATCGGTGGTACCCGCATAGGCGATCTCGACCCGCGCCTCGCCGATATCCATGGCGAGCACATTGACATCGGTGATCGTCGGCACGGCACCGAGCTTTTGAAGCAGATCGCCCCATTCGACGAGCGAATCGACACGCAGCGCCGCGACGACGGTTGCACGCTTGCCGTAATCGACGACAGAACGCGATTTCCAGGAATCCTCGATCGCATTCGCGGCCGCATCGGCCACTTTGGCGAAAGATATCGCCGGCGGCGTGCGCGGCGGAACCGAGATGACGAGATCGGGGATCGCTGGCGGACTCCCTGGCCCAAGCCCGCGAATCTTCACGATCATCTGGCTCCGCTGGGGAATCACCAGAACGAGATAAGCCGCCGATGCGTGCACCCGCGACGCCATCGGCTCGACATCCGGCCAGGCCGTATGATCGAAACGGATTGCCGCAAGCGTTGGCGCGTCGATCGCGTCATCGGGCGGAAGAACGAACGGGACCGCACCATGTGCGAAGCGTGGATCGGCCCAGACTTTCGTCCACGGCGTCTGCGCCACCCAGCCCGGCGCCAGCGGTATGATGAGCACCGGTTTCGCGGTCACATCCGAATAGGCGATGCTGGCCTGCTGGAGCAGGCGGCGGACGGCGTTGGCATTGAAAACATAGGTCATGCTGGCGACGAAGCGCGTGGTCGAGCTGCGTGCGTCATGGACCTGATAGGAACGGATCAGCCGCTGCAGCGTCGTGGGATCGAGCGCCGGCTGGCGCGGCCAGTCGTCCTGCCGTGTCAGCCGCCGATAGAGCGTCTGCCAAGCGCGATCGCGGCCGTTTTCGATTGCCTTGGTCTGCGCATCGATCGCCGAGGGGGCGCTCGCATCCACCTTGATGCCGCTGACGGTGTAGACATCGTCGGCAGCACCCGCTTGCGGGACGGCAAGCGAGAGGCCCAAGAG
>DATJUM010000241.1:0-9195 GCA_035502355.1 Rhizomicrobium sp.
TCGTTCGTGATCTCTGAAACAGGAAAGGGCGCGGGACAGCCCGCGCCCTTTCCGAAATCGATTCGTTGCCGTCAGTGTGTGGTGCTGGTCGTGCTGCTGCTGCTGCTCGTCACCGCAACCAGAATTCCCGCAAGGACAGCCGCCGCACCGATACCAATCAACGCCGCATCCGAGAAGAATGGGGCACTCGGACCAGCTGCCGCGGCTGGCGGCAGCGCTGCGGCCGGGGCCACATTGTTATTGCCTGAAGGGGGCGGAGGCGCTGGCGCTTCGGAAGCCGCACCGCCTGACGTGGCACCGCCCGACGTTGCTCCACCCGATGTCGCACCACCGCTTTCGTCCTGCGCGAAAGCGCTGGCAGTTGCCGAGAAGAGCAAAGCTCCGCCGGCCAAAATCGACAATAATTTCCGCTGCATGGCACTTCTCCCGCAAGGTGACGTAACGGCTGAATCACATTAGCTTTGGCAAAGACCTGATGTCAACCTCTGACCTGATTTCGGGTTCCAAGTGCTGCCCGGACCACGCCTAGCCCGAGCCGGAGACCTTGTCCGTCAGGGGACGATCCCCACCGATTTGAGGTAACCCACGATCTGGTGGGCCAGTTCTGCGGGCTCCACACCAACGGTCCTGACCGCGATCTCGGCCGTATCGGGCATCTCATAAGGGCTGTCGATACCAGTAAAATGCTTGATTTCCCCATGCTTGGCCTTCTGGTAAAGTCCCTTGGGGTCGCGGGCCATGCAGACTTCGAGCGGCGTGTCCACAAAAACTTCGATGAACTCTCCCGGTTTTAACATATCCCGTGCCATCCGGCGCTCGGAGCGGAAGGGCGAGATGAAGGACACAAGCACGATCAGGCCGGCGTCGACGAAGAGCCTGGCCGCCTCTGCCACACGGCGGATGTTCTCCACGCGGTCGGCATCGGTGAAGCCAAGGTCCCGGTTAAGGCCGTGGCGCACATTGTCGCCATCCAGCAGGTAGGTATGCCGACCCTCGGCGAACAGGGTGCGCTCGACAAGATTGGCGATCGTGGATTTGCCGGAACCCGAAAGGCCGGTAAACCAGAGCACGGCCGGTCTCTGGTTCTTGGCCTCGGCGCGCGAATCCTTGTTCACGTCGAGGGCCTGCCAATGCACGTTGGTCGCACGCCGCAGACCGAAATCGATCATTCCGGCTGCGACGGTCGCGTTCGTGAAGCGATCGATCAGAATAAATGCGCCCGTGTCACGATTATCCGTATACGGATCGAATGCGGCTGGCTGAGCGGCTGAAAAATTGCAGTAGCCAACCTCGTTGAGCGCCAGCGTCTTGGCTGCCATATGCTCCAGCGTGTTGACATCCACCTTGTGTTTGAGCTCGGTGACCGATGCGGGAAGCGTACGCGTGCCGATCTTCACCAGGTACTGACGGCCGGGCAGGAGTTCGTCCTCCGACATCCAGATCAAGTGCGCGGCAAACTGATCGGATACCTCCGGCCTTGCCGACGCATCACACAACAGATCACCACGCGAGACATCGATTTCGCGATCAAGCGTGAGTGTGACGGCCTCGCCCGGCTGGGCTTCATCGAGGTCGCCATCCATCGTGACAATGCGCGACACGCAGGCAAGCCGTCCGGACTGAGCAACGACGATGCGTTCGCCTGGGCGGATGCAGCCGCTGGCGACGGTTCCTGAAAAACCGCGGAAATCCAGGTTGGGCCGATTGACCCACTGGACGTACATTCGGAACGGTTTCTTCGCCAGCTCCGTCTCGACGTCGACAAGTTCCAGATGTTCGAGCAGTGTGGGACCGTTGTACCAGCCCGTATTCTCGCTCTTGACGATAACGTTGTCGCCAAACCGCGCGGAAATTGGAATGGACACAAGGCTTGCGAAATTCAATTTTTGCGCGAATTCGCAAAACTCCGCCACGATGCCTTCAAAGACCGCCCGCGAAAAACCAACCAGGTCGATCTTGTTGACCGCGAGGACGACGTGGCGGATTCCGAGCAGCGACGCGATATAGGAATGGCGACGAGTTTGCGTCAGGATGCCTTTCCGGGCATCGACAAGAATGACAGCGAGCTCGGAATTCGACGCCCCAGTCGCCATGTTGCGCGTGTATTGCTCGTGGCCCGGTGTGTCCGCAACAATGAATTTGCGGCGATCCGTCGCGAAGAACCGGTATGCCACATCGATCGTGATCCCCTGCTCGCGTTCGGCTTCGAGACCGTCGACCAGCAGCGCAAAATCGATATCTCCGCCGGTCGTACCGTGTTTCTTGGAATCCTTCTTCAGCGCCGCGAGGTGGTCTTCGAAAAGCAGTTTCGAATCGTAGAGAAGCCGGCCGATGAGCGTTGATTTGCCGTCATCGACGCTGCCGCAGGTCAGAAACCGCAACAGCGACTTTCGTTCCTGCTCGGCGAGATAGGCAGCAAGCGCGCCTGTGGGGCCGGTCATCAGAAATACCCCTCGCGCTTCTTTTTCTCCATGGATGCATTTTCATCATGATCAATCACGCGGCCCTGGCGTTCCGACGTGCGTGCCGTCAGCATCTCCGTGACGATGGCCTCGATCGTATCGGCTGGCGATTCGATTGCGCCTGTCAGCGGATAGCACCCGAGGGTTCGAAAGCGGACCAGCCGCAGTTCCGGTTTTTCACCTGGCGCGAGCTTCATGCGGTCGTCGTCGACCATAATGAGTGCGCCGTCCCGCTCCACGACCGGTCGGCGCTTGGCGAAATAAAGCGGTACGATGGGAATATTTTCGACCATGATGTACTGCCAGATGTCGAGTTCCGTCCAATTGGAAAGTGGAAAGACCCGAATCGACTCCTTGGGCCGCACGCGCGTGTTGTATACACGCCAGAGTTCCGGGCGCTGATTCTTGGGATCCCAGGCGTGCTGTGCGGTCCGGAACGAGAAAATGCGTTCCTTCGCGCGCGACTTTTCCTCGTCGCGCCGCGCGCCGCCGAAAGCCGCATCAAAGCCATATTTGTCGAGCGCCTGCTTAAGGGACTCCGTTTTCATGACCTGCGTATGAAGTGCGGATCCGGAATCGAAGGGATTGATGTTACGCCGCAGACCGTCCTCGTTGATATGTACGAGCAGCTTCAGTTCGAGCCGTTTTGCGGTCTCGTCCCTGAACTGGATCATCTCCCGGAATTTCCAGGTGGTATCCACATGCAGAAGCGGAAAGGGCGGCCGCGACGGATAAAACGCCTTCAGTGCCAGATGCAGCATCACCGATGAGTCTTTGCCGATCGAGTAAAGCATCACGGGATTGCGGAACTCAGCGGCAACCTCGCGGATGATGTAGATGCTCTCGGCCTCAAGCCGCCTGAGATGGTTTACCCGGCTCGGCAATTCGTGAATATGTGCCAATTCCACCACACGCCCCAATTCTTATGCAGTCCGGCATTCGTGCCTGCAGCAAGCACGGCCCCTATCTTCACTCATAGCGGCGACAGCCGCCTGCCGCAAGCAAGATGGAGCCTGCCGCAGGTTCCTGCGGTCAACCGGTTGGGCCCGGAAGGGAACCTGCCGGGCGCCCCTGACGGCCCGGAAGCAACAGGCGTGCCGAAATCCATTTTACCACACTCTCGGACTGAACACTTAGTCGGCCTGCAGAGCCGATTTTTTCGGTTCCGTTTCCTCTTCGAATACCAAGTCCTCGGTCGGATCGCGCCTTCTGTTCTTTCGGCTCTTTTGGACGGCGTTTTTTTGGATGCGCCGGCGCAGCCGGGGGAATTTTCGCAGCAGCCTGACGAGATCCTGAGTGGAGAGGGCCAAAAGCCGCATCGGCGTGTGCGCAAATATCGTCGATTCATGGGTCGTACCGTTCAGTACGGCCTCGGCGGCAAGGACCTCTCCAGGACCCAGTGTGAAATTGCCGCCGCCTCCCCGCCCGCGCCCCTGTCCGGTCTCTTTGGCAAGCCCCGAGACGACGAAATACATTGCCGTGGGAACTTCGCCCGCGACCACGATGGGAACATGGGGCGCGACCATATGCGAGCGCAGTGCAGCCATCACCTCGCTCATCACCTCAATGTCCAACCCCGAAAACAGCGGAATCCGCGAGAGCATGCTTGATGTCACAACAAAATCGCGGCGATGAATTTCGGTGACGAACGCCGAAGCTATGATACCCACCGGCAGGGCGAAAATTCCCAGTCCCAGGATGGCGGTCACGCTTGCGAGCAGCCGCCCTGCCGCGGTGATGGGATAGGTGTCTCCGTACCCGACCGTGGTCAGCGTGATGATCGCCCAGTACATGCAACTGGGCAGATTGCCGAAGACATGTGGCTGCACAGAACCTTCGATGATGTACATTCCTTCTGCGCAGAGGCACATGAGGCACAACAACAGCAGGAGCGTGCCGAACAGCGCGCGCCGCTCGAGCGACAACACGTGAATGAGAGTGGCGACCGCCGGCGAGTAGCGCGCAATCTTGAGCAGCCGGAACAGCCGGAACAACCGCAGGATTCGCAGATCGACAAACGGCATGAACAGGGCAATGTACGCTGGCGCGATCGCCAGAAAATCGATCAGCATGTAGGGCTGGACGAGGTAACGCAGCCGGTCGGAGAGGGGGCGCGCGGAGTAGCGCGGATCTTCCGGCACCGTCCACACGCGCAACAGATATTCCAGCGTGAAGATTGCAACGGATACGTATTCGAAGATCAGAAAATAATGGCCGTAGGCGGCCGCATATTGCGGCACGCTGTCCAGACTCACGGCCAGCGCATTGCCGACGATGAGAACGATGAGGAAGACCTCGAAAGCAAGACCCAAGCGGCCAGAGCTTCGGCCCGCCTCCATCACAAGGTGCACCTTGCAACGCAGACTTCGCGGGGTTCGATCGCCCCGCGCCGCTGTAGCCGAGCGCTCCTGTCGCCGCTTCTGACGGGATTCGCGCGCCTCCCATGAGGGAATGGATGATTCCGCGCCTTCCTCAGCGCGACTCAATCTTCGGACCTCTGAAGGTGGTGATAGACGGCGCCGGCATAAAACGCCACGATGAAGACCAGCGCCGCGAAATCGAGCGGATTGTTAACAAAGCGTTGATAGAAAAACCCGACCGCGTATACGAGGATACTGATCGCCGCTACCACGAGCCCCAGCAGAAGATAACGGTTCCAAACGCCTCTTATCATTCCATTGCCTCTTGCCCGACGGCCCGAATTCGAACGGCCTCACGACCCTTTGGCAAGCTTTTTCTCGAGCGTAACGACATTTCCAGCTGCAACAGCTTCAGTCTCGGCCGGTTTGCCGGCCGACGCGAGCCCGTCGGCGAGCAGAAAACCACAAAAGACAATTGATGCCGCGGTCAACCCGAGAAAAGACAATTCAGGCATCAACGTGGCCGTCAGCGAGGTCAGCCCAACCACGCCGACATAGACGATGATCGCCCCGCGCTCGCCCAACCGCGCGGCAAGCCGGTAATGAAAATGTTCGCGGTCGGGTTGAAAGGGAGATCGGCCCTGCCAGACGCGCAATACGATAAGGCGCAGGCAGTCGAGGACCGGAATGTAAAACCAGACCAGGGCGGTCTCAAGGTCAAGGCGGCCACTGTTATGGCAGCGGACGGCAAGTACCCCGATCACGAACGAGACGGCAAAAGCGCCGCAATCGCCTAGGAAGAGGCGTCCGCGCAGATTGTAGAGAAGCGAAACGAGCGAGGCCGCCCCGATGACGGATGCTGCGGCCGAAACGTCTGTTCCCCCCAGAAAAGCCAAGCATATGGACCAGATGCAGACCAGGGCAAGCACAAGGCCATTCAGCCCGTCCGTCATGTTGACCGCGCTCGAAAACCCGGCAAGGGCGAGAACGGTCACGGCGGGAAGCAGTAACGGCGGGGTGAGCAGCCAGCCCCCGGCCGCAAGATGGAGGCGGTTGGTGATAAGCGCCGGATCAAGACGCAACGCAACCGTTGCGAATATGGCGAGCAGCAGCAGGCGTCCCCCGGCGGATATTCCCTGCTGGTCGTCCATGAAACCAAGCACCGCCACGCCGCTGCCGCACAGCAGGATGGTCAGATAAAAACCCGTTGCGTCTGACTGACCCCAGATGATTTCGGCGGATGCCCACACCGCCAAGGGCGCCATGACCGCGATCCCGCCTACCATCGGAGTCGGCTCGGCATGGCTCTTTCGTTCAGCGTCCGGATAATCGATTACGCCCAGCCATTTGCCCACCGGCCAAGCGAAAATGCAGATAGCCACCGTGAGCACGATCGGAACATAGTCAAGCAGCATGAATGTTCCCTTCCCCCGCGGGTTGGCCCGGAACCGGCCTCGGAGTCGCGATTAAGCGCTTGACCATGTTGGGATTTTCCCGCTCACCGGCGCAGAGTAGTGCCCTGCGAACACAAAAGCCATACTTCACGTGACTTTTCGGTCCGTATACGGTCCCTACCGTCGCGCCGGGGCAAACGGTAAGCACTTGCAGGTGAATGGGACCTTGCGTCGGCGTTCCCGGCCAGCAGAGGTCCACAAGGATTGGCGTGAACGATGAATTGGTTGTGGGAGGACTGGCGCACCGTCGGGCGTCTCATGCGCAAAGCGCGCGCGCGCATTAGGGAGACCCAGGGCACCCGCAACAAGTTCAAGGAGGCCGCGCGGATTGCGCGCAAGGCTAGGGAAAAACTGACGAGGCGTCTGAAGCGCGCCCAAGCGCCGCTGAATCTCCAAGTCCTGCATACACGGCCTACCAGCCTCACCGCGCAGCGGGCGGCAGTGTCCGCACTGCTCACAGACGACAACCTTCCTGTGTGCGTTCCTGCCGGCGGGGGAGCAATCGCTCTGTCTTTCGAGAGCGCAGATGCACCGACCGTGCAGCTGCGCGACGGTTCTTCCAACCTTCACGGTGTGGCCGTTCTCGACCGGCATTCGGCGGTTTCCGGCCCTGAGGGCCGGCTGATAACGCGTCTGCTGATTCAGGCGCCGTCCGAGCTTCTGGACGGGGCGGCCCCCGCAGTGGATGTGGTTCTGCGAACGTCAGACGAGCAGGTTGTCTTCGAAAATGTCGGCCTTGGGCCGCCGACGACCCTGCGCATTCACGATTTCCGTTTCGAGAACAGCTGCGTGACGTTTTCCGGCGAACGAAGCCTTGGCGATTCCGCTGCAATTTCGCTCGGGCTGTTCGTGGATGGCGAACTTAGCGCCTCATGCACGCTGTCGCCGGAAGGCCGGACCTTTTCGGCATCAATGATTCTCGATCATGCGCATCTCGACGGGCGTGCGCGTCTTTTGGAATTGCGCGACACCGCCGGGATGAACGTGCTGGCGACACTCTATCACATACTCCCGCTGCACATCACGCCTTGGCAAGCCCTGCAGACTTATGCGCGACCTCCTCTTGACGGCACGCTATCGCGGCAGGCGCGACATCATTTTCATTCCTATCGTCTGTGGTTCGACCGGCTGCGCGAAAGGGGGCCGGGCGGCGTTCCACCGCTCGACATGCTGTACGGCGAACTCCAGCAGGGATTCCGCAAGCGCCCCAGCTATCCGAAAATTTCTTTCCCTAAGACCGCCGAACCGATCGTCTCCGTCGTCATCCCAGTCCATAACAAATTCGAGGTCACGTATTATTGCCTCTGCTCGCTGCTGTTCGCGTTCAACGAAACGCCCTTTGAAGTCATCGTCGTCGATGACGGTTCCACGGACGCAACAACGAGAATCGCCGAGTTTGTAGAGGGAATAAAACTGATACGCCTGAAGACGGCGCAGGGTTTCGTGCAGGCCTGCAACGACGGTGCGGCACACGCGCGCGGCGAATTCGTGGCGCTCCTGAACAACGATACCGAGGTCACTGCGCGCTGGCTGGACACGCTCGTATCGGTGTTCCGGGACTTCGATGGGGTCGGACTCGCGGGATCAAAACTCGTTTACCCGGACGGGCGCCTGCAGGAGGCCGGGGGCGTGATCTGGGGTTCCGGCAATCCCTGGAATGTCGGACGCCAGGGCAATGCCGATGATCCGCGCTACAATTACCTGCGAAAGGTCGATTACGTTTCGGGTGCTGCCCTGATGATCCCGCGCGAACTGTGGTGTGAGGTCGGCGGCTTCAGTCCGGAATTCGCGCCTGCCTATTTCGAGGACACCGATCTTGCGATGAAAGTGCGTGAGCGCAAGCGCTTCGTCGTTTATGTGCCGGCATCGACGGTCTATCACTTCGAGGGTCAATCTGCTGGAATCAGCACCGCAGCTGGAATGAAGGCCTTCCAGGAGGTGAATCGACCTAAATTCCGCCGGAAGTGGGCGGACGCCTACCGCGATTACGGCCCTGAGGGCGAAGCCCTCGACCGCGAAAAGGACCGGGACGTCGCCTTCCGCGTATTGTTCATCGATCACCAGTATCCGCTCGTGGATCTGGACGCCGGCAGCTACGCCGCATTCCAAGAAATGCGGTTGCTGCAGTCACTTGGCGCCAAAGTGACTTTCCTCCCCCGAAACCTCGCCTGGATGGACAGGCATACGACAGCCCTCCAGCGAATTGGTGTGGAATGTCTCTACGCGCCCTACGTCATGAACTTCCTGCAGTACATTCGCGAGCACGCGGCGGAGTACGATTTGATCATTGTGACGCGCTACAAGGTCGCAGAGCAGGTCATACCCATCGTTCGAGCGGTTTCGCCGAAGACGAAGATCGCATTCAACCTTGCAGATCTTCATTTTCTGCGCGAGTTGCGGGAAGCGGCCGCCAAAACGCCCGGCTACTCGCGGGCCCGCGCCGAGGAGACACGCCGTGCGGAACTCGCCGCAGTCCGCGCGAGCGACATTACCTTCAGTTATTCCGATGTCGAATTGGGGATTCTGAGGCGACAAACATCGCCTGCTACAAAACTGGCCAGGATGCCCTGGGTCGTCGATTGCCACGGCCGCGCGATCTCCTTCGTCGCCACACAGGGCATCCTGTTTCTCGGAGGTTTCGGGCACCCCCCGAACGCCCAGGCCGTGAAGTTTTTTGCCGACGACGTAATGCCGCTCATACGGGCGCGGCTGCCGGAGGCCGTGTTCAATGTCATTGGCAGCGGAGCACGCGCCCGGGTGCCGGAACTCATGTCCGAGCACGTTCGAATTCTGGGCTACGTGCCATGCATCACCGAGCACCTGGAACGCACCCGTGTCTTCGTGGCACCCCTGCTTGCCGGTGCAGGGCTCAAGGGAAAGGTGCTCGACGCGATCTCACACGGTGTCCCCTGCGTGCTT
>DATJUM010000242.1:0-6661 GCA_035502355.1 Rhizomicrobium sp.
TCACAAAGGCGAAGTCGATCTTGCGTTCAAAAATATATCCGGAAACACACTCCGGGAGTGTACGTCAAAAATGCATGAAATCCCGGGACAAATTGTCGTCAATGGCAGATCGTCGGCAATCCGGATTGCAGGGCTTGAGCCATTCGTCATTTCTGACGGATTTGCGATCATCGCAACCAAAGTAAGAGCCGCATACGGTGCCGCTCATGAGCTGCTCACCTTCTGGCGCAGACACAGAATGGCTTTCGATGCTATCATACCCGAAAAATGATGCTCACGCAGGAGTAAGAAATGGCATGGACAAGGGAACGTCTCGAACGTCTCAGCCAGAAACAATTGCATGATCTCTATCAAAACGCAAAGAATGCCAAGGCATCACAACAGGCTCAAGCTGCTGATTTGATAAGACTTATACAGGACTCAGGCTTGCCATATTCGGATCCGGAGGGCCTGAAGCTGGACAGCCCGTTGGGTCGACAGATGAAAGCGATAATCTTCTCGCCGGAGGGTGTAGCTGCTGCAATCGCTGCAACCGAGCGCGGTCTTCCAGCTTTGGCTGGGATAGATCCGCTCATAAGCGAACATTTGGATAAAGAATATGCGGAGACCTACGAGGCAACGATTCAAGCGGGCTACCTCGTGGCCAACATGATGCGCGCAAACGGTTATTTCCCGACCGGCCTACAGGCTCCCATTCGCGGCTGCGTAGCGAAATCGGGCGAAGTCTATCGCAAACGCTGACGAGGTCGTCGATTTGTGTCGGTTGGAGTTTTCTCGCATCGATGTCAGTTCCTAGCCCCGCGCGCGCTCCCCTCGGCCAGAATTTCCTGCTCGCCGTTGGCATACATATCGCAAACGTGCGGGCCTGATCGACGTTGCAGCCCGCGCTCGTACAGGTGATGACGTTCTCGTCCAGTGGCGCAGATAAGAACACGAAGCCGTACTGCGGAAAGCGTGCCTCAGCCTCTACCGCAAGAGCCTTCAGCCATTCGTCCGGTGTCATTTCATCGGCACTCCGCAGTCAGAGCAGTTAAACTGCAAGAAGTCTGTTCCGCTAGCTCAAAACCCGGTTATGGGCAACCGAAACATCAAGAGAGTCGCGGTCAAACTCCAAATTCGCTCCATTAGCTGTGCCGCTCCACACACGCCGCAAGCCGGATAACCGGCGCTCCGGATTGCATCCAGGCCGCTTCGTGACAGGTGAGCACGATGATCTGCAGTTCGCGGGCGGCGCGCCGCAATGCGAGGAGCATGCTTTCGAAGCGGCTGGGATCGGAATTCACCAGCGCGTCGTCGAGGATCACCGGCGCGACGATGCTGCGCTCCCGCAGAAGATCGGCGAAGGCGAGACGGGTCAGCACGGCGAGCTGTTCGCGCGCGCCAACGCTCAACGATTCGTACGGTTCGTCCTGGCCGCCGCGGCGCAGATATGCTACCGCAAGGTCGTTCTCCGACAGAACCAGTTCGGCGTCCGGGATCAGGAATCCCAGATACGGCTTCACCCGCGACTGGACCGGCGCCAGAAACGCCTCGCGCGCGATCTTCTCCGCCCGGCAGATCGCTTCGTGGAGAAGCTTGATACTTGCTGCCTGCCTTGCCAGGCTGCGGTGTTTGGCATCGGCGAGCGTCCGCTGTCCCTCAAGTTCCTCGAGTTCCTCGCCAAGACCGCGCTGACCCGCCGCGTGAAGCTCAATGCCCACACGTTCGGCCGAACGCTCCAGCTCGTCGATATCTTTCCGGATGTTTGCCAAGGCGTCACAGGTCTGTTCCAATCGCAGTTCGCGCAACTCCGGTCCGGCGGCACACAATGCGCTTTCTGCGGCTTCGAGCGCAGCCAGGGCCAACGCGGCCCGGTTGCCGGCTTCCGATTGCGCTTTCCGAAGTTCTTCGTCGGAAATCTCGTCACGGGCGGACTTCAGCTCCGCGACCGCTTCCGCCGCGGCGCTCCCGGCCGACTGAAGCAGCGCCGCCGCCCGCGCCGCCTGTTCGCGCGCTTTTCCAAGCGCCTCCTGGGCAAGTTCGCGCCGTCTGTGGAGCCTGACGGCTTCCTCGGAAGCCATATTATGCGCCGTGCGTGCCTCGTCGAGATCGCTTCCGGGCGTGCTCTCCGGCTCTTGCTGAAAGCGCGCGAGCATCGCCTGGGCTTCGGCAACCCGGGACGCGAGCGTCTCTATCCCTTCCGGGGCGAGCGCTGCCACGATGTCCGCCTGGTTCTTCGACTCCTGCCGGTGCCGTTGGCATTCCTCCCAGGATGTCTCGGCTTCGGCGAAGCTGGCTACGTCCACCTTGCGCAGTGCTTCGCGCAGATCACGGGCGGCTTTTTCGGCGGCTTCACGCCGGGCGGGCAGCTCACTGCCTCCAGGAATGACCGAGAGCGATCCGACATCGGCGATGCGGATCGTGATCGGCTCAGCTATGGATATTTCACCGCTCCGGGGTGCGGCCGATCCGCCAACCTCGACGCTTCCTTCCCGCTCCAGATCGAAGCGGATCAGCGTCGAGCTTCCCGCCAGGGCCGCTATTGCCTGGACGCGTCTTTCTTCCAGACTGCGCAATTTCTTCAGGCCGTTTGCGTCCACCTTTGTGAGGGCAGCCTTGCCCCGTGCGACGATGGAACGTTCTTCGGCCGCGCGCGCGTCCGTCAGCAGACGCGAGAGCCGGCTCGTTTCTTCCGCCAAAGCCTTTCGCTGGTATTCCCGCTCGATGCTGCGAAGTATTCGTTCCGAGTCCGCCAGCCTGGTTTCGGAGCCTTGGAGACCCGCCGAAGCTTCTTTGAGCGCATCGGTGCACGACTCAACTTCAGCCTGAGCAAGCTTTGCCGCGGCGTCGGCAGAGGAGAGATCGTCTGTGCACCGCGCCGCGCGCGCGACGGCTTCTCCGCGCTGCCTCAGGGCTGCTGCCGGGCCCTGAAGTCCTGCATCGGCAAGCGCTTTCGCGTTTCTCGCGTCAGTGACGCCGCGTCGCAAAGCCTCCAACTCTTTCATCTGCGCTTCGGCTTCCGCAAAGTCCGTCTGCGCCTTCGCCAGCGTTCCAAGTTTCCTGTAGTTCGAGAGACGATCGCGGATTTTTGCGAGTTCTTCGACCCTTGCATCATATTGGCGCAGTTGCTCGCGCTGGGACGCAACGCGCGAAGTGAGTTCATCGAGATTTCGCGATATCTCTGCAAGCGCTCCGGTTTCCCTTCCGGTCCTGGTGAAGAATTCCGCGTAATGCCGCGCGACTGCGTCCTTCAAGGCGCGGCCGCGCGCGCCGCCCAGCACCTGACCCACTTCGCCCTCGAGCGCTCCCGTCAGAACGCTGCGGTTGTCCGCGCTAACGGAAATCGGTGCGAAGGCCCGTCCCTGTTCCACCCAGAACAGGCCACAGATACCATGATGCTCATCCGCCCGGCTCGCGCCGCGCCCCGGCGCACGAAACCGCAGCAACTCCTGGAGTTTGTCCTCGACGGCCATTCCCGTGAGTCTGCCACCGGGAATTTCAAGCTCCGCCGATGGCTTCTGACAGAAGCCTTTGCGCAGGCGATACATTGCGCCGTCGATTTCGAAGTCCAGGCCGATCTCGGGCCGACCCTTATGCCCGAAAGGCTGCATGGCATCTGCGTCATTGCCTGTCAGCGTGTGCCGGTCGAACAGCACGGTTCTTACCGCCTGAAGAAGCGTACTCTTGCCGTCCTCATTGTCGCCGGAAATGATCGTCATGCCGTCGGCAACAGGCGCGATGACCGTATGCTCGACAAGCTTGCGAAAGTTTCGTACTTCGATACGGCGTATTCGCATCGTCAGACGCCCAGCCGCAAATGTTCGGCGTAAAGGCGCTGGAGCGCATCGCGTGCTGTTTCGCGTTCCGGATCTGCGGGATCGCGCGCCTTTGCGCGCAGTTCGTCAATCGCGGCGCGGATGAATCCCATCCGGTCGATGCGGTCGAGATCGTCGTCGGTCGGCTCGGCGACGAGCGCGTCCATATCCGTCTGGAGCACATGGTAGCATGCACTCTGGCGCGCGACGATTTCGCCGATGCGTCGTCTCAGGGAAAGATCGACCGTTCCCGAAAGTCGGAGTTCTGTCACGATCCGCTCCACGTCCGGAGGCGCACCAAGCAGAGCGTCAAGCGCGTCGGCGTCCTCCGCGCCCGCAATGTGCTGACTCAATGAAGTCCAGCGAAAATGGCCGACGGGAACGCGTTCCACCTGGGGCGGTGCGCCGGGTCCGTCCAGTGTAACGAGCAGGACATTTCCCGGATCATTGTCCTTGAAGCGGTCCGGCTCGGGCGTGCCGGAATACCAGGTTCGCGGCGCTATCTCGATCGTGCCGTGCCAGTCGCCGAGCGCGAGATAGTCGAGCTTCGCCCGTTCGCTGCGGTCGTCAGCGATGGTATTCGGCGCTTCGGATGGCCGGGGAAGACGGTTTGCTACACTGCCATGCGCAAGACCGACGCGCACGGCGTGGCCGGGCGTTTTCGCATCATTGAACCACTCCGTGATGTCGCGCGCTTCGTGGCGGCGTTCGAGCGGGGCCGGAAGCACGGCCAGAGAGTCGCCGGCCAGAAGAATCGGCTCCGGGTCGAGAGCCAGAAGCACGTTCGGCGGCAATCCCAGGCGCTGCAGCCGTGTCCACGCACTTTCAACCAGCGCGGGATCGTGATTGCCGGGCAACAGGACCCACGGACCGTCAAAGGCGCGTGTCGCATTCATGACCCGCCGGAGCGTGTCGTCCTTGACCGCATTGGTCTCGAAGACATCGCCGGCGACGAGCACGGCATCCACGCCGCGCTGCGCGGCCAGTTCGGCAATCCGCGTGATTGTATTCAGGCGCTGCACGGTGAGCTGCGCGCCTGCGTCCGCTTCGAATCCCGCGAAGCGCTTGCAGATTTGCCAATCGGCCGTATGCAGCAACCTGATCGCCAATCACTGCCCCTGATTCCCTCGCCGAGGGCCTATTGACGCGCTTTCAAAGATCAAACAAAAAAGAGTACAAGAAATCTCTTCCGCGGCATCTTCGCGCGTGGCAAGGGCGGGAAGAAATGACCGTTCAGCCAGAAGGTCCCATGGCGCCGGAAATTCCGCTCGATCGCCAGCGGCCGGCGTAGTTCGTGTTTTCAGCCGATGTCGAGCGCAAGCTTGCCGAGATCCGCGCCCGCAAACCCGCCATCGAGCGCGCTGCAGCAGCGAAATAGCGCCGCAAAGGCGATTTCCGCTTCCCAGGCCGTGCGGATGAGCGCCGGCAGCTGGCGCGGCGCACGCAGCACAGCACGAATGACTGCAGCGACGTCGATGCCGCCTGAAGGCAGCATAGCGACCCGCGCCGCCTCCGGCAGGGTGCGGTGAGCAGCATCGGACACGATGCGCAGGGCCGCGAAGGGAAGGCCCATTTTTCCTGCGACCCGCGCGGCAATATGCGATTCCATGTCAACGGCCGAAGCGCGTGTTCTGGCCCGCAGTTCTGCCTTGGCTTCACGATCGGCCGCGATCTCGTCGGTGCCAGTGAGAGGCGCCAGGACAGCATGGGGCAGGCGCGAGGCGAGATCGCGAGACCACCGGCCATGCGTGAGATGGGAAGCGCTGCGATCGACAACTTCCGAAGCAATGATCGCATCACCGACGCGCAATTCGGGGCACAGCGCACCGCATATGCCAATGCTGAGAACGCGCCGGGCGCCATTCGCCAGTTCGGCCGTGAGGCGCTGCTCAAGACCTGCGGCATCCCCGCCCCCCACAATCGGCAGGATATCGGGGCCCGCGACAAGGCGCGCCTCGCGTGCAAGGCCTGTAACGGCGATGATCATCAAATCCCGTACGACACGCGATTGGAGTGCCCAGCCCGCAGGTTGCGGTATCGCGCCACCGCCCACAACGGGAAGAATTTCGCGTAGCCATGATACCGCAAGTAGAACACGCGTGGAAAGCCCCCGCCGGTATAGTTCTCTTCGCTCCAAAGTCCCTGGTCCTGTTGACTTTTGAGCAACCAGCGAATGCCGCGCGCGACTGCCGAGTGGTTCACCTCCCCAGCGGCCATTAGCCCCAGCAATGCCCAGGCCGTCTGCGACGGAACCGAGGACGCGGGCTCATACCCCCGATAATCGAGTTTGTAGCTGTTGCAGCTCTCGCCCCAGCCGCCATCCGGATTCTGTATGGAGATCAGCCAATCTGCTGCGCGGCGAATCAACGGCGCATCGGGATCAAGGCCAGCGGCATTGAGGCCGGCGAGCACAGACCAGGTTCCGTAAATATAATTGACGCCCCAGCGACCGAACCAGCTGCCATCCTTTTCCTGGATATCCGCGAGGTAATCGACAGCCGCCTTCAGGCGGGGACTGCCCAGCGGCTCGCCCAATTGCGCCAGCATTCCGATGCAGCGTGCCGTCACGTCGGCCGTCGGCGGATCGAGCAGCGCACCATGATCGGCGAACGGAATATTGTTGAGATAGTAATAATCATTGTCCGCGTCGAATGCGCCCCAACCACCATTACGGCTCTGCAGGCCTTCGACCCATTCGCGGCCGCGCGCGATGGTTTCGTCGCACCCGTCCCTGGTCTGCCCTGTCCTTTCCGCGCGATCGAGCGCCATCACGACGACAGCCGTATCGTCCAGATCTGGATAGTGAGCGTTGTTATATTGAAACGCCCAGCCGCCCGGACGCACACCCGGACGCGCGTCGGACCAAT
>DATJUM010000243.1:0-10692 GCA_035502355.1 Rhizomicrobium sp.
TGTCTTCCTGCTGAGAGTTGCTTGGTGTCTACGGACACGAAATCACAGAACTACGTATTTCCGATTCGAACTTATCGCAACGGAACAGACACGGTCGAGAATCTGTCGTTAGACTTCCGCGCCTCAATCGAGGAACGCTTCGAGCATCATTACGATCCAGAAGAAATCTTTGGCTATATTTACGCCGTCCTGTACGCACCAATTTATCGTTCGCGCTATGCCGAATTTCTACGCATCGACTTCCCGCGCATCCCGCTTCCTGAAAGGAGCGCCCATTTCGAAGCATTGTCCAAACTCGGCTGGGAATTGGTCCAGGTGCATCTCCTTCGCGAAGCGACGGACTTCAAGCTTGCCGTATACCACGGTAAGGGAGGTCACGAAGTTGAAGCGGTCCGCTATTCCGAAATCGAGCAGGCGATCTGGATAAATAAGGACCAATGCTTCAAGCCCGTGCCGCGGAACGTTTGGGAGTTTCACATCGGCGGATATCAGGTGCTCGAGAAATATCTCAAATCGCGGAAGGGAAGAAAGCTTTCGCTCGCGGAAATCGACCATGTTGCCGTGATAGCCGGTGCGCTGGCGTTCACGATCGAGCAGATGGCCCGGATCGACAACGCCTATCGGACCGCCTTTCCGGCGGTGGATAACTCGGATTAGCGGCTCGCCAACAACGAGCGGCTGCGCCAGACTGTGGCAGTCCGATTGATTCGCGGAGGAGTCCCGTTTGGGCCACGCACAGCCAAATCTGTTCGCCGAAGAGGATATGGCGCCGAAGCGCTATGCTCCGAATCCGCAATATGTGCGCAACAGGCTGCAAAGCATACTCGATGAGATGCGCGCGGCGGCGAAATGGCCGTGGGACCCGGTCATTGTTTCGCTGCGGTGCGATTCGGTTCTGCCACGCCTTTACGAGTTGCTGCCCGACCGGGATGAGTCCCAGCGTTGGCGTGCTCAGATCGACTTTGAAATTTCCAGGCTAAACGCTGCTTGATTTGCAACGGCCAGCGCGATCTCTTCCTGTCCGATCACGAACCGGCATTGTTCGAGGAACATGCCGTCATTGCAGAACGGCCAGATCCCGCAAGAATACGTTTGCAGCTTGTCGCGCTGCTCGAAAAAGCGCGGCAGGCAACGACGATGCCTTGGCCGGAGCGCGATGCGCGGATGTGGCAGATCGCATTTCCGCAATTGACGAATTGGCTGCCGCCGGACGAGGCGCATCAGCTTCGTTTTGAATTTGCCCAGGAGATGGAGCGCCTCGCGCGCGCCGCCTGAAGCGGTATTCGTCACTTAGTTCTGCTCGCCACGTCTCCCGCGAAGTGGGAGAGAACTTCACACCAGCGCGCCGTGGCAGTGTTTGAATTTGCGGCCTGAGCCGCAGGGGCAGGGGGCGTTGCGCTGCACCTTGCCCCAGGTCGCCGGGTCGTTCGGGTCGACCGGGCCATCGTAAGTGCGGGCGATGCGCGCGGCCTGGGCATCCCGTCCGAGACCGGGCAAAGCGTCGTCCTCGCCGGTCAGCGGATCGATGTGACTCGTCTGCATCTGCGGCAGCGGACGCTCGATCGGCGGCGGCGGCTGCTCGACATTGATCTGCAGATGCATGAGCGTCCGCACCACATCGGTGCGCAGCTTGCTCAGCAGGCCTTCGAACAGCGTGAAGGCCTCGCTCTTGTATTCGTTCAGCGGATCGCGCTGGCCGTAGCCGCGCAGGCCCACATATTGCCGCAGATGGTCGAGATTGACGATGTGCTCGCGCCAATCATGGTCCAGCGTCTGGAGCAGCACCGACTTCTCGACATAGCGCATGATGTCGGTGCCGACATTGGCGGTGCGCTCCGCGGCCCGGGTCTCGACCGCCTTCAGGATGCGCTCGCGCACGCCCTCTTCGGCGATGCCCTCTTCCTTCGTCCAGTCGACCACCGGCAGGCTGATGGCGAAGATTTTTTCGACCTCTGCCTGCAGCCCCGCCGCGTCCCATTGCTCGGCATAAGCCTTTTCCGGGATGTGGCGCGCCACCAGTTCGTCCACGATCTGCTCGCGCATATCGGCGATCTGGTCGCTCACATCGTCGGCCGACATGATTTCGCGGCGCTGCTCGAAGATCACCCGGCGCTGGTCGTGCTGCACATTGTCGAACTTCAGGATGTTCTTGCGCAGCTCGAAATTGCGCGCTTCCACCTTTTGCTGCGCCTTTTCGAGCGCCTTGTTCACCCAGGGATGGGCAATCGCCTCGCCTTCCTGGAGGCCGAGCCGTTGCAGCATGGAATCGAGGCGATCCGAGCCGAAAATGCGCATCAGATCGTCCTGCAGGCTGAGAAAGAATTTCGACGCGCCCGGATCGCCCTGGCGGCCGGAACGTCCGCGCAGCTGATTGTCGATGCGCCGGCTTTCATGGCGCTCGGTGCCGACGACGTAGAGGCCGCCGGCCGCGATGGCGCGTTCCTTGTCGGCCGCCACTTCGGCGCGAATTTCGGCGATCCGCCGCGCGCGCTCTGCCTCGTCGATCACGCCGCCAAGCTCGGTGCGGATGCGCATGTCGGCATTGCCGCCAAGCTGGATGTCGGTGCCGCGGCCCGCCATGTTGGTCGCGATCGTGACCGCGCCCGACACGCCCGCCTGCGCCACGATCATGGCTTCCTGCTCATGATAGCGCGCGTTCAGAACGTTGTGTCTGATCTTGCGCTTCTTCAGCAGATTGGAGAGGTGCTCGGATTTTTCGATCGACGTCGTGCCCACCAGCACCGGCTGCCCGCGTTCGTGGCAATCCTTGATGAGAGTGATGATCGCTTCGTTCTTCTCGTCGGCAGTGCGATAGACTTCGTCGTCATAATCCGGGCGGTTGATCGGCAGGTTGGTGGGCACCTCGATCACGTCGAGCTTGTAGATGTCCATGAACTCGGCCGCCTCTGTCATGGCAGTACCGGTCATGCCGGCGAGCTTCTTGTACAGCCGGAAGTAATTCTGAAAGGTGATCGAGGCGAGGGTGACGTTTTCGGGCTGGATGACGGTATTTTCCTTGGCCTCGAGCGCCTGGTGCAGGCCTTCCGAATAGCGCCGGCCTTCCATCATGCGGCCGGTGAATTCGTCGATGATGACGACCTTGCCGTCCTTGACGATGTAGTCCTTGTCCTTCTGGAACAAGGCATGGGCCTTCAGCGCCTGGTTGACGTGGTGCACCATGTTGATGTTTTCGATGTCGTAGAGATCGCCGGTTTCCAGAAGCCCGGCTTCGCGCAAATATTCCACCATGCGCTCGTTGCCGCCTTCGGTCAGCGTGACGGTCCGCTGTTTTTCGTCCAGTTCGTAGTCGGTCTTTTCCTGAAGCCGCGGGATCAGTGCGTCCACGGCGCGATAGACTTCGGTTTGATCCTCGGTGGGCCCGGAAATGATCAGTGGCGTGCGCGCCTCGTCGACCAGGATGGAATCGACTTCATCCACGATCGCGTAGGCATGGCCGCGCTGGACCATCGTCGCGATCGAATATTTCATATTGTCGCGCAGGTAGTCGAAGCCGAACTCGTTGTTGGTGCCGTAGGTCACGTCGCAGGCATAGGAGTCGTGCCGCTGCTCGTCGGTCAGGCCATGCACGATGCAGCCGACGGTAAGGCCGAGATAGCGATAGATCTGGCCCATCCATTCGGCGTCGCGGCGGGCGAGGTAATCATTGACGGTCACGACATGGACGCCTTCGCCCGTGAGCGCGTTCAGATAGACGGGAAGCGTCGCAACCAGCGTCTTGCCTTCGCCGGTCTTCATTTCGGCGATGCTGCCGCCATGGAGCACCATGCCGCCCATCAGCTGCACGTCGAAATGCCGTTGGCCGAGCGTCCGCTTGGCGGCCTCGCGGACCGTGGCAAAAGCTTCGGGGAGGAGATCGTCGAGGCTTTCCCCCGCCTTGAGCCGCTCTTTGAACGTGCCCGTAAGGGCCCGGAGCTCGTCCGCACTCTTGGCCTCGAAGCTCGGCTCGAGCGCATTGATCGCCTCCACGCGCCGCATGAACGGGCGCAGCTTTCGCTCGTTGGAGGATCCGAAGAAATATTGAGCGATGCCGTTCAAGCCGAGCATGAATTGTCCTCGCAGGCCTGACGGCCATTCTCGCCGGGCCGTCCGCCCCCGCAAGATCCAGAAAACGCCGGTCGTGTGGATTTGCGCCGGCCGCGCGCGCGACAGATAAGAAGAGCATTCCCCCTTGTCAAATCGCGCCAAACGGGGCTAATCGGCCCACTTGGCCATACCGGTCGGGTGCTCGGTGTCGGGTGGGGAGGAACGAATGGCCAGCAAGCGGGCGAAGGCGGCCGGCCGCAAGCTTCGGGCCGCCAAAACGCGGAAAACGGCGCGCCTCAGGCTACCGAAGACTGCGGCGCGCACGGTGTCCGCCCCGCCAGTGTCGCCCCTCGCGCCCAGGAATATTCCCGTTCTTCCACCGCTGGCCGGCGTGCGGCTCGCGACGGGCGCCGCCGGCATTCGCTATCACGGCCGCAACGATCTGATGCTTGCCGTGCTGGCGCCGGGGACGCAGGTCGCCGGTGTCTTCACCAGGTCGCGGACTGCGGCTGCTCCGGTGGAATGGTGCCGGGCGCAATTGTCGCGGCAGTCGGCACGGGCGCTGATCGCCAATAGCGGCAATGCCAATGCTTTCACCGGCGCAGCCGGCCGCGAGGCGGTACGCGCGGTCGCCGGTTCGGCCGCCGCCATTCTCGATTGTCAGGTGCATGAGGTCTTCGTCGCTTCGACAGGCGTAATCGGGGAGCCTTTGCCGGCCGAGAGCATCACCCGGCTGCTCGGCAGTCTGGCCGAGTCGGGCGCGGCCGGTGGATGGCGGGATGCGGCCGAAGCCATCATGACCACGGACACATTTCCGAAGATGGCTACCGCGCGCGCCGCGATCGAAGATCACCGGGTGACGATCAACGGCATCGCCAAAGGCTCGGGCATGATCGCGCCCGACATGGGGACGCTGCTGGCTTTCGTCTTCACCGATGCCAATCTGCCCGCGCCCGTCCTGCAGGAGCTGCTCGTGGCCGGCGCGAAGGATTCGTTCAACGCCATCACCGTCGACAGCGACACTTCGACCAACGACACGCTGCTGCTTTTGGCGACCGGCAAAGGCCCGCCGCACCCTCCCGTCAGCCGGGCAGGCGACCGGCGTCTCGCGGATTTTCGCCAAAAGCTGAATAATGTGTTGCAGGACCTGGCGCTGCAGGTGGTGCGCGACGGCGAAGGCGCCCAGAAACTGATCCGCGTCGATGTCAGCGGTGCCGAGAGCGATGAATCGGCACGGCGCGTCGCCTTTTCGATTGCCAATTCTCCGCTGGTGAAAACGGCCATTGCCGGGGCCGATGCAAATTGGGGGCGCGTCGTGATGGCGGTGGGAAAGGCCGGCGAACCGGCCGACCGGGACCGGCTCCGCATCGCCTTTGGCGGCCATGTCGTGGCCGAAAGGGGAGAGCGCGCCGGACAATATGACGAAGCTGCGGCAACCCGGGCCGTCTCCGGACAAGAGGTTGCAATCGAAGTCGATCTGGGGCTGGGAAATGGACGCGCGCGCGTCTGGACCTGCGACCTAACCGACGGATATATCCGGATAAACGGCTCCTATCGCAGTTGATGGACCGGCTTTCATGAACGTCCTTTAAGCGGCCGTTAATGCGGCTTCTGCAAGATTTAAGGTGCGACATGCCGCAAACCCTTCTTCTGCTTGTTGCGGCCTGCGCGCTGATCGATGCCGACGGCCGGGTGCTGATTGCCCAACGTCCGGCATCCAAGAATATGGCTGGGTTATGGGAATTTCCTGGAGGCAAGCTCGAAGCGGGAGAAGGGCCGGAACAAGCGCTCATCCGCGAGCTGCACGAAGAGCTGGGAATAACGGTCAAGGAAGACTGTCTGGCGCCCTTCACCTTCGCGTCCCACACCTACCCGGAGTTTCAGCTGCTTATGCCGCTTTACGTCTGCCGAAAATGGGAAGGTTTGCCATGCGCGCATCACCATCAGGCTCTGAAATGGGTGTTTCCGCGGGACCTCAGCCGGTATCCGATGCCCCCCGCCGATCTGCCCTTAATCCCCATGCTTTGCGATCTGTTATAACCGGGCTGATTAGCGACCGGCGGGGTGTGACCGCAATAGAATATGGACTGATGATCGCCATGATGACGTTGGTCATCATCGGTGCGATTACTACGTTGGGGAGTCAGACACTTACCCAGCTCTTCAGCAAAGTTGCAGCCTCGATTTAGCGTTTCACGCTTTCGATTCGGAACCCCGGCCGGTCAGATACAGAACATCGAAAGTTGCACGCAGCTGGCCGGTATCTCCATCGTGATTCAGGTAATGAGCAAGTGCTGCGTGCAGCACGCGTGGCGACGTGATTGACCGGCGGCGCTGCATCAACATGTTTGTTTCGCCCATATCGCGCAAATCGTCCGCAAGTTTGGCAAACGACCGATAACGCACGGTCACGCGCTCCACATCCGCAACCGGCATGGCAAATCCCGCGCGCTGGAGAAGCGCGCCCGCATCGCGCACATCGGTGAAAGGTGCGACACGGGGACTGGCGCCGCCGGTTGTTTCCGCTTCGCCCGCCACAAAGGCCTGCCGCAATTCGCTGAGCGTGCTGCCGCCAAACAGCGCGGCGAGAAACAGCCCGTCTGGTACCAGTGCACGGCGAATCTGCACCAGCGCGCCGGGCAGATCGTTGACGGCATGCAATGTCAGCACGCTCACCACGAGGTCGAAGCTCTCCGAAGCAAACGGCAGCGCCTCTTCGTCTGCGATGACCGATGCGAATTCGGCGGCCGGCGCGGCGGCGGTCCGGACCCATTGCACGGCTGCCGGTGCGAGCAGCGCATGACTTTCCGTCCGCGTTCCAAGATCGAGCGCGCGGGAGAATTTGCGGCCCAGCGCGGACAGGCGCTCGGCCAGGATTTCGCCGGCCTGGCGTGCCAGGAAACTTTCCGCGCCCCGGCGCGCGGCTTTCAGGCGGCGCGCCGCATAGAGCTTTCGATCGAACAGAATGGGCGCCGAGGAATGCATTCGCAGAATTGTTTCATTCTGTCGCGGCGCGAATGTCCGGACGGTTTCGACAAATACGCGCGAGGATCACCGCTATCATTCGTTGCATGCCGGGTTCGCAGGAACACAGTCTGAATACACTGTCCGACGTTCTATCGCGCATCGGCACCGGCGCAAAAATGTTCGGTCGAAAATGCCGCCGGCGGCTGCTCGACTTCGTTTTTCCACCGCTCTGTGCCGCCTGCCGGACACCGGTTTCCGACATCCACAATCTTTGCGGCACGTGCTGGAGCCGGATCGCGTTCCTGTCCGATCCACTTTGCACGGTGTGCGGATTTCCGTTCGAATTCGATGCGGGCTCCGACACGCTTTGCGCCGGCTGCCGACAGCGGCTTCCCGCCTTCGACCGGGCGCGCGCCCTGATGCGCTATGACGACGCAAGCCGGAATGCCATTCTCGCCCTCAAGCGGGCGGACCGTCTCGACCTCGTTCCGGCCTTTGCCCGCTGGCTCGCAAGACCGGGCCGCGAGCTTCTCGACGCGGCCGATCTGATCGTTCCGGTGCCGCTTCACCGTGGACGGCTGTGGCGGCGCCGGTTCAACCAGTCCGCACTGATCGCAACGGCGCTTGGCCGCCTCGCCGAAAAGCCGGTGGATTGTCTCGTGCTGCGGAAGGTGCGCGCCACGCCAAGTCAGGGCGAGATGCCATCGGCCTCGGCGCGGCGGCGGAACATGCAGGGCGCGTTCCGGGCAGACGGACTGGGCGCGGAGCGCCTCAAGGGCAGAACCATTCTTTTGATAGACGACGTGTTAACCACGGGCGCAACGGTCGAGGCCTGTGCGCGGGCGCTGAAGCGGGCCGGAGCCGAGCGCGTGTTTGTGCTGGCGCTGGCGCGCGTTGTGCGGCCCCTGCCGAACCCGGTATAAAGTTTTCTGTAATTGAGTCCCGAGTAGCTTTTCGGAATGCGACGTATCACCATCTACACCACTCCTATCTGCCCTTACTGCGTGCGTGCCAAGGAGTTGCTGCAGAAAAAGGGCGCGGCATTCGAGGAGGTCGATGTGTTCATGGATACCGGCGCGCGGCACGAAATGGAAACCCGGTCAGGGCGGCGGACTGTGCCGCAGATTTTCGTCGGCGATGTGCATGTCGGCGGCAGCGACGATCTCGCCGCCCTCGAACAATGCGGCCGGCTCGATCCGTTGCTGAACGACTAGCGGCATGGACCGCTTTCTCGCCGCCTGCGTGCAGCTTCGCTCCTCCGACGATGTGGACGAGAACATTCGTGCGGCATCCGCGCTCATTCGCGAGGCGCGAAAGGCCGGCGCCGAATTCATCGCCACGCCCGAAAATACCACGCTGATGGCGCCGGACGGTGGCGCGAAGCTCGAATTGAGCCGCAGCGAGGACAAGGATCCCGCGCTGCCCATCTTTGCCGCGCTGGCCGAGGAATTGGGCATCTGGCTGCTCATCGGTTCGCTGGCGATCAAGGTCAGTGAATCAAAGACGGCGAACCGTTCTTTCCTGATCGATCCGCGCGGCAGGATCGCGGCGCGTTACGACAAGATTCATCTCTTCGACGTCGATCTGCCTTCGGGCGAGCAATATCGCGAGTCGAGCACCGTGGCGGGCGGAAGCGCGGCCGTCGCCGCCGATTTGCCCTGGGGCCGGATCGGGCTCTCGATCTGCTACGATCTGCGATTTCCGCATCTCTACCGCGCGCTGGCGAAAGCCGGTGTTTTCGCGCTTGCCGTTCCCTCGGCTTTCACCGAGACGACCGGCAAGGCGCATTGGCATGTGCTGCTGCGCGCCCGCGCGATCGAGAATGGCGCGTTCGTAATCGCGCCTGCCCAGGGCGGGCTGCACGCCAATGGGCGGAGGACTTACGGGCAGAGTCTCGTCATTTCGCCCTGGGGCGAGATTCTTGCCGAAGCCGGAGCAGATTCTGGCATTATCCTTGCCGAAATCGATCCGGCGGCTTCGGCCGATGCGCGCGCCCGCATCCCCAGTCTCCGCCATGATCGCGATTACGCCGGCCCGTAAAGCCCGGGCGCTTGTAAGACGCGGCCTTTACCGCCAACTTTCGATAATCATTCCCATTCCGGAGTCGATGCGTTGATTGTTTTTGCCTTGCAATGTTCCAGGGGGCACGCTTTCGAAGGCTGGTTCCGCGACAGCGGCGCGTTCGACGAACAGGAATCGGGCGGCAAGCTTGTTTGTCCCGTCTGCGACACGCATGCGGTCACGAAAGCGCCGATGGCGCCGGCGGTGAAGGGCGCGCCGGCGGAACGGGCGCCGGAAGAAATCCGCAAGATGCGCCGCTTCATGACGGGCCTCAGGAAATATGTCGAACAGAACGCCGATTACGTCGGCCCGAAATTTCCCGAAGAGGCGCGCAAAATCCATTACGGCGAAGCGGAAGAGCGCCAGATCTATGGCGAGGCATCGCTCGGCGAAGCCAAAGAGCTGATCGAGGAGGGCATCGACGTGGCGCCATTGCCGCCCAACCTCGAAGAAGCGAATTAGGACATTTCATCTCCCTCTGCGGGGAGGTGATCGCAGGAGGCAATTTCATGGCCGACATGCGGGCGCGACAGCTTCGGGCAAATCTGACCAAAGCGGAGCGAAATCTGTGGTTCTCTTTACGCCCGCTGAAGTTCAAAGGCCTGCATTTCCGGCGACAGGCACCGATGGGCAATTATATTGTCGATTTCGTCTGCCATGGCGCAAAGCTCGTAATCGAACTGGACGGTTCTCAACATGCCGAATCGGAAAATATTGTCTATGACGCTGCGCGCACGAAATTTCTGGAATCGCGGGGATACAGCGTGTTGCGTTTCTGGAACAGCGACGTACTCAAGAACCGCAATGGAATAATGGAAGCGATCCTAGCCACAGCAGAAGCGCGCATTGTACCTTCCCCTTGCGGGGAGGTCGAAAAACGCGGTCGCGGGCACGTCGCCGACTAACATTCGGTGCGAGCGTTTTTCGGGTGAGGGGCGCGGTGGCGCCACCCGTGCCCCCACCCGAAATTTGCTGCGCTGCGCTTGCAAATTTCGACCTCCCCGCAAGGGGGAGGTGCAATGCGCCGGTGCGGATTTGTTATTCCTGCCTCATCCCGAACCAATTGCGGCGCCCGTCATGAGCTGAACCCTTGCTGCAGGCGGCCGTCGGCCGGCGCGCAGTGGCGGACAAATTTGCGTTGCTACGAACCTGTGTACTCGATCGCAGTCTACCCGCATCTGGTGAAGCCGGGATTTTGGAAGGGCGCCGAGCTGTCGAAGTCGGACCCGAACAAGCTGCCCAAAGGTTCGGGCAAGACAGCGCGTTACGTCGAGCTGCACTCGGTAGCGGACTTCGACCGCCCGGAGATCGAAGCACTGATCGCAAACGCGGTGACGCTCGCAAAGCTCCGTCTCGATCCGGACGCGAAGGGCACGATGACCATCAAAGCGGAGGAACAGAAGAAGCGCCGCGCGACGAAAGTTGCACGACCGGCAAGGCGCGCGAAGGCATCGGCAAAATAGTTGCACCTCCCCCTTGCGGCAGGGCTATCGCTTTTGGCCGAGCAAGCTGATGAGGAATGTATCGTCCCAGGCTGCCGCATTCATTTTTCGTCGCATGGAGATGGGGTCGGGGTGAGCGCGCAGCAGGTTGAGGGCGAGCCTGCGCAGGATTGCAAGA
>DATJUM010000244.1:0-3941 GCA_035502355.1 Rhizomicrobium sp.
CCTTGCGCGTGTCAACTGGGTGGCCCGCATTTGCGGGCCATGACAATGTTATTGCAGCGGAATTACTACTCCACGGTCACCGATTTGGCGAGGTTGCGGGGCTGGTCGACATCGGTGCCCTTGGCCACCGCCGTGTGATAGGCAAGAAGCTGCACGGGGACGGCGCAGACCAGCGGGGCAAGGAGCGGTTCGAGACGCGGCAGCGCGATCTTGGCCCAGGCTTCGTCACCCGCCTTCGAAAGCCCCTCCGCATCGGAAATCATCACCACCTTGCCGCCCCGCGCCATGACTTCCTGCATGTTGGATGCCGTCTTCTCGAACAGCGCATCGGACGGCGCGATCACGATCACCGGCACGCTTGGATCGATCAGCGCGATGGGCCCATGTTTCATCTCGCCCGCTGCATATCCTTCCGCGTGGATGTAGGAAATTTCCTTGAGCTTGAGCGCACCTTCCAGCGCCAGCGGATAGTTCAGGCCGCGCCCGAGATAGAGCACGTCGCGCGCTTCCGCGATCTCGGCACCCAGCGCCTCGACCACCGGCTCCTGCCGGAGAAATTCGACGATATGGCGCGGCGTTTCGAGCAGCGCCACGCAAAGCCGCCGTTCCGTCTCCGCGCTCAGCACGCCGCGCGCGCGCCCGGTTGCGATGGCGAGCGCCGCCAGCACGGAAAGCTGGCAGGTAAAGGCTTTCGTCGAGGCAACGCCGATCTCCGGGCCGGCGAATGTCGGCAGCACGATATCGGCTTCACGCGCGATCGAGCTTTCGGCCACGTTGACGATCGCAAGCGTCGTCTGTCCGCAGGACTTCGCATGGCGCAGCGCCGCCAATGTGTCCGCCGTTTCGCCCGACTGTGAAATGAACAAAGCCGCGCCGTTCTTCGGAAAGACCGGCTCGCGATAGCGCAGCTCGGAGGCGACATCGACTTCGACGCCGAGCCGCGCCAGCTGTTCGAACCAGTATTTGCCGAGCAGGCCGGCATAAAACGCCGTGCCGCAGGCCGAGATCGTAAGGCGTTCGGCATCGGCCAGCACAGTGCAAATTCGCGCGTCGTCGAGCGCCACGGATGGGCCGGTGGCATCGAGATAATGCGCGAGCGTGTGCGCGATCACTTCCGGCTGCTCATGGATCTCCTTGGCCATGAAATGGCGGTAGCCGCCCTTGTCGATGAGGCCTTCCGCGCCGCTGACCACGCGGACTTCGCGATTGGCCGGCCGTCCTTCCTCATCGAAGATCGAAACATCGGGCCCGCGCAGCAGCGCCACATCGCCATCTTCGAGATAAGCGATCCGGTTGGTGAACGGCGCGAGCGCAAAGGCGTCGGAGCCGAGCCAGGATTCGCGCTGGCCATAGCCGATGGCGAGCGGGCTGCCGCGCCGCGCGCCGACTACGAGCGATTCTTCGCCGTCGAAGATCATCGCCAGCGCATAGGCGCCGGTGAGCCGGCGCACCGCGGCGATGGCGGCATCCGCCGCATCGAGCCCCTGGCCCATGTAATCGCTGACCAGATGCGCGGCGACTTCCGTGTCGGTCTCCGAATCAAAGCTGCGGCCCTTGGCGGCCAGTTCGTCGCGCAGCTCGCGGAAATTTTCGATGATCCCGTTATGCACGAGCGCCACGCGCTCGGTGGCATGGGGATGGGCGTTGGCCTCGGTCGGCGCGCCATGCGTGGCCCAGCGCGTGTGGCCGATGCCGGTGCGTCCGGGAAGCGGCGCTGCGCTCAGCACCGCGGCGAGATTGGCGAGCTTGCCCGCGGCGCGCCGGCGCTCGATATGGCCGTCCACGAGCGTCGCAATGCCGGCGGAATCATAGCCGCGATATTCGAGCCGCCTCAAACCTTCGAGAAGCATGGGGGCGGCTTCCGCGCCGCCTGAAACACCGACAATGCCGCACATTTATTTGCTCCGTTTTGCCGCGAGCCGGGCTTTTTTCCGTGTACGGAATTTCTCCGCCCAACCCGGCTTCTCCACCTGCTCGGCGCGCACCACGGCGAGCGCGTCCGGCGCCACGTCTTTCGCGATCGTGCTGCCCGCGCCGACATAGGCGCCCGCGCCCACCGTTACCGGCGCGACCAGCGCCGTGTCGGAGCCGATGAAGGCGCCGTCCCCAATGACCGTTTCGTGTTTGTCGAACCCGTCATAGTTGCAGGTGATGGTGCCGGCGCCGATATTGGCGCCGGCGCCGACTGTCGCATCGCCCAGATAAGCAAGATGATTGGCCTTGGTGCCGCGTCCGACGCGGGAATTCTTCACTTCCACGAAATTGCCGATATGCACGTCCTCCGCAAGCGCGGCGCCGGGCCGGAGCCTTGCGTAGGGGCCGACAACGGCATTGCGGCCGACTTCCGCCCCCTCGAGATAGGAAAACGCCCGAATCTGCGCCCCGCGTCGCACCACGACTCCCGGGCCAAACACGACGAACGGCTCGACCTGCACATCGGGCTCGAGCACCGTGTCGTAACAAAGAAACACGCTCTGCGGATCGCGCAGGCCTGCGCCCATATGGAGCGCTTCATCCCGCAATCGCGCCTGCATCAGCGATTCGGCGCGGGCAAGCTCGGCACGGCTGTTGACGCCCATGGCAACGGTTTCCGCGCATTCCACGACTGCGCAACGCACGCCATCCTTCTTCGCGTGGTTCGGGACATCGGTCAGGTAATATTCCTTCTGCGCATTGTCGTTCTTCAACATCGCTGCCCAGCGGAAGAATTGTTTGGCCGGAACCGCCATGATTCCCGCATTGCAATACCGAATTCGCCGTTCGTCTTCATTCGCGTCTTTGTACTCGACAATGCGATCGAGAATCCTGCCGCTGCCGAAGACAACTCTTCCATAGGCCGGGTTGTCGGATTGAAACGCCACGATGGACATGCCCGTATCTGCCTGAACCAGAAACGATGTTGCAAACAGATCCGGGACCACCAGTGGCATGTCCCCATAAGTTATGATGACAGGCCCGGGGAATTCCGCCAGCAACGCGCCGGCGCACGCAGCGGCGTGGCCCGTGCCCAGTTGCTGCTCCTGCACGACGCTCTCGCCGCCTTCGCGTGCAACATAGTTACGAATTTCTTCGGCGTCCGCTGCCGTTACCACAACGACGCGGCTGATCCGCGCCTCCCGCATCGCCGCCATCACATGCCCGAGGATTGGCCGGCCGGCCACTTCGTGCATGACCTTGGGCCGCGCGGATTTCATCCGCGTCCCCTGCCCCGCCGCAAGAATAATGCCGGCCAGATTCGCCATGTGACTCCTAACTACCACCCTTCCTCAAGGGGAGGGTGGCAGATCATGCGATAGCGTGCCCGCGAATCGCGGCAAAATAACGATTTGCAACCGCATATTGCCCCGCTCTATCGCTGCACCCCCCTATCCGGACCACGAAGTGAATCGTTCGCCAGCTTTGATTTTCGATCTCGACGGCACGCTGGTCGACTCCGCGCCCGACCTGCTCGGCGCCTTGAACGCCGTTCTCGTCCGCGAAGGCCGCCGGCCTGTGACCCGCGCCGATCTGGGCCATCTCGTCGGCCATGGCACCCACACCATGGTGCGCGAAGCCCTGGCGATCACCGGCGGACCGGTGGACGAAGCCACGTCCATCCGGCTGGTGAACGACAGCGTGGCTTATTACCGCGCGCACATCGCTGATGAGAGCCGCCCCTTTCCGGGCGTGGTGAAGACGCTGGAACGGTTCCGGGAAGCGGGCGCACGGCTCGGCGTGCTGACCAACAAGCCCGAGGAGCTGACCCTGCCCCTGCTCGACGCGCTCGATCTCCGGCGCTTTTTTGCCGCCGTGCATGGCGCCGGGCGCTTCTCCTATTCGAAGCCGGATGCGCGCGTTTTCCATCACGTCGTCGACGAGCTTGGCGGACCGGGCGCCGGCGCCGTGATGATCGGCGACAGCACGACCGATTACATGACCGCGCGCGCGGCCCGCGTGCCGGT